>CAYVDS010000016.1:0-20865 GCA_964450145.1 uncultured bacterium | reverse complement strand
GAAAACCCCAGGTTCTTCATGTTCCGCAAAATCGTCACCTGCGGATACTCCTGGCGCAAAAACGCCTCGACACCGTCGCTGGATCCGTTGTCGATGACCAGTACCTCGAAATTCTGATACGTCTGGCGAAGTATCGAGGGTATCGGTCTTTCCATCAGAATCTTTGCCCGGTTATATGTGGGAATCACAACGGAAACGAGAGGTTCGCTTTCCGAATGGTTGTGAAGGCGCCTGCTGAGATTCAGGCGCAGTTTGTTGACCGGCCGCTGCAGCGGGCTTATCCGGGCATAGACGCGGTTGACTAATAATTCGACGGCCGAGTCGTTATATAATTTGCCACTTTCCTTCTGCATAAAAGACTCCGTATCGGGGGTCGACATCGCGGGACTTGATCTTCATTTCGCCCACAACAATCTGGCAGTAAGGTATCTCGAAGTTCTCATCCCAAATCAGAAGTTGGACAACGTAGGATTCGGGGACCAGCCTCATCGAATCGATCCTCAACTCGAAGGCTGTTCTTCCGCCAATTGAACTGATCTTGAGGCCGCCATTCTTGGTATTGTAGCCACAGCAATTAAGACCATCCGAGCGAGTTACGCCAATTCCAATCACCGGATTCTGTACGATCTCATCGCAGGAAATCGCCACCCGCATTCTGACGGGCCTGCCAAACATGAACTCATTCGTCCTGTTGTCATTCTCATCGAGCATCTCGAAGGATTCGACTTTGATCTTTCCGTGTCCGGTCGAATCCGGCGCCGTGTTGCGGATATCTTTTGTGCGTATAAAATCGAGATATTTCTCTATCGCGTCGTCTCTGTTGCCCATCATCTCGATTCGGCCATTTGAAAGATAGAGTATTTGCTGGCAGAACGCCTCGAGGCCGAACATCGCGTGGGTGACAAACAAGACCGTGGCGTCGCGCGACATCATCTCTTTCATCCGGTTGCGGCATTTTCTCTGGAACGCCGTATCGCCGACCGCAAGCGCCTCGTCAACTATCAGAATGTCCGGCTCGACGCTTGTCGCGACGGCGAACGCAAGCCGCACATACATTCCGCTCGAATACATCCGCACCGGCCGGTCAAAGAAATCGCCGATGTCGGCGAAGTCGCGAATCTCGTCGATCTTGCGGCCCATCTCTCGCCGTGAAAGTCCCATGATCGCGCCGTTCATGTAAGCGTTCTCGCGTCCGGTGAAGAGCGGGTCGAATCCTGCGCCCAGTTCGAGCAGCGCCGAGACTCGTCCGTTCACCTCGGCTTTGCCGGTCGTCGGCTGCAATATCCCCGCCAGAATCTGGAGCAGCGTGCTTTTGCCCGCGCCGTTCGGGCCGATAATACCGAGAGCCTCGCCGCGCTTGAGCTCGAAATTTATGTCCCTGAGCGCCCAGAATTCCTGATAGTATTTCTTCCGGGAAAAGAAAATCTGCCGCAGCCGGGCCTTATTGCCGGGATAGATGCGGTAGCATTTCGAGAGGTTCTCGACCCGTATCGCGATATCAGAGTTCACAGAGAAATCCCTCACAAAAGAATCCAAACTGCGAAAGACGCAGCGCGGCGAAGCCGCAACCAAACCACACAAGAGCCATGGCCAACCACGGAGAGCACGGAGCACACGAGAAAAACTTCCGTCATCCACTGGTTTTCACAGATTCTCGCAGATTCTGAGAGGGGAAAAAGCATAGCCGCAACCAACCAAAAAAGAAGAAGACTTTTGGATCACCAATGTCACGAATGGAAAAACGAATGTCACGAACGGAAAAGAAGAAGCTGGGATCACGAATGTAACGAATGGAACGAATCACGCGAATACAGCCTCCTCAATCGATTATCTTGGACAATAGCGATTATTTTTCTTCAATCCAGAATCCGGAATAGAATCACCGTGTTAATGCGCGGCTAAGAATGCTTCTCCTTTCTTGTTTGTCAAAATCTGCGAGAATCAGTGAAATATGTGGATTAAGAATGCCTTTTTCTTTCTCTTCATCTTTGTCAGAATCCGCGATAATCTGCCAAATCTGCGGACTCTTCATTTTTTCTTCTCCGATCCGTGCAATCCCTGAAATCTGTAGGCTGAGCACGCGAAGTCCCGCGCTTCGCGGGATTCCCCATGCTTCCTTTTTCTTGGTGTCTTTGTGCCTTTGTGGTGAGTTCTTTATCGTGGTGAATTTCTCAGATAACATCGGCGAACTCCCACTTGGTTTTCCTGAAAAAGAATAGGCCGCCCGCAAACGCCGCAAACGCCCACGCAGCAAAGGCTCCCACTTTCCAGAGAGCGGGTATATTCCCCTCGAGAACGCTGTCACGGAACATTCCAACGAGAACCGCCATAGGATTCAGCCACAAAAGAAATCTCGCTCTCTCGGGGAAGAGGGTCTCCGGATACATTATCGGCGTCAAGAACATCCAGATGGTCGTCATCATGCCCACGAAATACATGACGTCGCGGAAGAACACACACATACTCGAGAAAAAGAAGGCGAGCCCCAATGTGAAGAGCAATTGCAGAATAATGAGCAACGGCAGAATAACGAGAGACATGCTCGCGCCTCTGGCGGCGGCAATCGCCGCGACAAGCAGTATTCCCAAACCTACACACTCCGTGACCACCCCCGATATGACCGCGTAGCAGGGCAGTATCTCGAGCGGGAAAACCGTCTTCTTGACGAGGTTGTGATGCGCGACAATTATGCTTGTGCCTCTGTTGAGCGAATCCGAGAATGCGAGCCACGGAACCATTCCGCAGAACAGATAGAGCGCGAAATTTCCCGTCGTCCCCTCCGTCCCGAACTTTACTTTGAGCACCACCGAAAAAATGAACGTGTAGAGCGCAAGCATGACGAGCGGATTTATAACATTCCAGAAAAAGCCTATGAACGTGCCGCGGTACTTGCTCGTCAAATCCCTCGCGACGAAGCTGCCGAGAAGCTCCCGGTGTACGATTATGTCACGAAAAAACGCCGCTATCATTCAAGCTCCTATTTACCACCAAGACACCAAGGCACCAAGAAAGACCAATAAATCTTTACTCACCACCAAGACACCAAGGCACTAAAAAAGACCCCAACGTCAAAGGATGATTCGTCTAATGCCGTCTTTTATCACGGGAACATTGAAATTGATCAACAGACTTCGAAGGTTTTCATCTCGATATCTTTATGTCTTAGTGGTCTATTCGGCGGCGCAAGATTTCGTCGGACTCAATCCTTCTTTGGTGTCTGGGAAGATTTCCAATTTAATCTTTACTTTGTGCCTTTGCGTCTTGGTGGTTATATGTTTTCACGTGCTCGGGACTTCGAGCAGCCAGCAGATTCTCTCCATCTCGATGCCGACTTGCGCGAGCAGCGCCTTCACCTCGTCGTGGCCGTCCATTTTGGCGACGATGATCTTGTCGAAGTTCAAGCTCGGAAGAAGTTCGGGCGGCACGACGGGGTATCCCTGGAATCGGGCGCTTTCCGACTTGCCGTCCACAACCGCGACAACTCGCATATCAAACTCTTTGATGAGAAGCAGGCACATCTCGGCCGGTTCGCCGGCGCCATACACCACCACTTTCGTCTGGCCCGCCTGCTCCATTTGCTTGAGCTTTTCTCTTATGTCGTCAGTCGCGCTTTTGAAGTATTTATATGAGATGAGGGCGAACTCGTAAGTGAGCCGGGTCTTCTCGGCGATTCCCCGGGGAGTTAACAGATACTTGAGCCGCCTCGGCTTGATGCCGCTGACTTTGATATAGCCCTTGCGCGCCAGCCGCCTCATGTACAGATTGACGAGTCCGGCGGCCATATCGAGCTTCTTGCTCAGGTGCCGCTGGTTCACTTGTTCACTTTTTGAAACTTCGTGAAGTATCTCTAGCTCTTTTATTGCCTTAGGGTCCATGATTCACCGCGTTATTTATTGGTCAATTTTTGGATAATCATATCACTAAAATTGAACAAAGTCAAGGAGGGCGCGTAAAGACGTAAAGACAAAGCTCAAACCACGGGGAACTCGGGGGAACCCGGGGAAGAATCTGTCCCTTGAGAAAATAGGGTCTGTCCCTATTTTCCTATTTTCCTGGACATTGATAGCTGCGAGTCGAATCTTGTATACTCCTAAGGAAGGCGAAAGGCGAAAGGTCAAAGGCGAAAGGGGGCCGCGCAAGGCGCGGAGTTTCTGGTTTCGCGTTTCTGGTTTCTGGTTCAAAAAAGAAACAAAAACCTAAAGATGTACAGAGATTGCTTCGCTTCGCTCGCAATGACCGTTGCCGATAAATCCTTCTTTTCACCATTAGCCATACGACAGCGTGGTCGGCTGCTCCTAAGAATGTAGAAAGACGAAAGGAGCAAGGCCAAAGGGAATCGCGCGAAGCGCACGGAGTTTCGAGTTCCACGTGTCGAGTCTCGAGTTGAAAAAGCAAGAAAAAGGCGAAAAGGAAGCCGGAGAAAATAGGGACAGACCCTGTGCTGCGGGTCTGTCCCTATTTTCCAAAAACCTTGCCCTGATTTGCGCCTCAATTCTGTTTTCGCTCCTAGTTACTGTTGCCGCTGATCGTTGCAGCGGGTATCTGATGCCTCCGAGAAAAGACCTGATTTTCCGCCACTTTTCGGAAGTAAGCTATTCTTCGGGCGAGTTCCAGTTCAATGCCAGAATCAACAATTTAGGCTTCAGGGGCCGCGATTTCAGCATTGAAAAATCCACACGCTACAGAATCGTGGCGCTCGGAGACTCGTTTACGTACGGCTGGGGTGTCAACATAGAGGATACCTGGCTCGAGATATTGCAGAAATCTCTCCGCGCGAGCGGAAAAGACGTGGAAATGGCGAACCTTGGGAAAGGGGGTGGCTCCCCGATTCAATATGCCGACATCGCGGAAAAGGCGATCCCTCTGTTGAAGCCCGACCTTGTAATCGTCGCTGTTCTCCAAGGGGACGATCTCGCTCAAATCCGCCTGGCCGCTGAGCGACGCAGACAAAACAGCTCTGCTCAATCACAGGGAACGCGGGCGGAAGGTTTTGCGGGAACTTTGAAGGCAATTGTTGCCACAGCATATCCGAACCTGTCCGACCTGTTGAGAGGAGCGCTTCCGCCCGGAGCCGACGAGGTCTCCCTGACGTGGAGGGACCAGGCGGAGGGCATCCGGAACTCGTTGCCGGAGGATGAAATGAAAAGATTCAACGACATTGACGCCGAACCCAAGAACATGTTTCTCGCAGGCAAACTCAATCCGGCGCTGATATCGTATGCCATGAAATGGCCTTACTGGCTGCGGAGACCACTTGACCTGCTGGATCCAGAGAACCAAGAAGCCATTCAAGAACTTTCTGACTATCTTTTACGAATTAAGGCGGTCACAGAAGAATGTGGCGGGCGAGTCTTTGTGATTTCAGTTCCGGTAGGCGCTTATGTTTCGGAAGCCCAAGTTAAAAGCCGCGAGCGTATGGGGTTCGATGATGACAAGAATTCCCTGAAAACGACGGCTATGGATGAAGCCACCCACCTCGCGGCAGTGAAGGCAGGCATCGACTTCTTCGAGGTTACGCAGATTTTCAGAAGAGAGTCGTTGAGGCGAGACTTGTACTACGAATTCGACGGCCACTTCACTCCCGAAGCGAACCGCTTCTTTGCCGAAAGGATCGAGCCGATTGTCCTTGAGTATCTTCGATAGTTATTACGTAAAACTTCTTAATCTGAGGAAATCAGCGCATTCTTCGGATTCCGAGTCTTCTTTCAACCAGAAACCCGAAACTTGAAACCAGTAAACCCTTTTTGTCTCAGTCCAGCTCAAAATCTTCCTTCCAATCGCGTTTCTCTTTCCACGCGGGCTGGGAGTGCTTGTCGAAAAGATAATCACCCATCACGAGATAATCCATCTCGGTGCGCATAAAGCAGCGATATGCGTCGTCCGGCGTGCACACGATCGGCTCTCCTCTGACGTTGAAGCTCGTGTTGACTATCACCGAACACCCGGTGCGCTTCTTGAAGGCGTTGATGAGCCGCCAGTAGCGGTCATTTATTTCCCGGCTTACGGTTTGAATGCGGGCCGAGTAGTCGATATGCGTCACCGCCGGGATGTCGGAACGGAGATAATACAATCTGTCGAACATCGGGAGATCACTATAGTTTTCGGGCGGGGGATTAGACCTCTCCTTCTTGACGGGCGCGACGAGCAGCATATACGGAGAGGCGCAGTCGAGTTCGAAATAGGCGCTCGAATCCTCTTCCAGAACTGACGGGGCAAAGGGGCGAAAACCCTCTCTGTATTTGATTTTCAGGTTGAGTCGCTTCTGCATTTCGGGATGTCTTGGGTCGCCGAGGATGCTGCGGTTGCCCAGTGCGCGCGGGCCGTATTCCATCCGCCCCTGAAACCATCCGACGACTTTCCCTTCAGATAGAAAACGCGCTACTTCGTTGCAGAGTGGTTCAAAATCCGAAAACTGCTGATACGGCGCTTCATATTTACGCGCGACACGGTCTATGTCCGACGAACCGTATTCCGGCCCCAGCAGCGCGCCGTGCATCCGGTCGCCTTCGCGAACGACCGCTCGATTCTTGCCTTCCCATATGTGCCACGCAGCCAGAGCCGCTCCTAAGGCGCCACCTGCGTCGCCTGCTGCCGGCTGTATCCAAATGTCCTTGAAGATTCCGAGGTCCTTCAGTTTTCCGTTTGCAACGCAGTTGAGGGCGACGCCCCCCGCCATCGCCAGATAGTCAGAGCCTGAGAGCTCGTGCGCCGTGTTGGCGAGCTTCAACACGATATCTTCTGTCACCTGTTGTATGGCCAGCGCGAGGTCCATATATTGCTGAGTGAGCTTACCTTCTCGCGGACGCGGCGGGATGCCGAACAGCGCTTCCCATCGGCCGTCATGGCACATGGTCAGGCCCGTCGCATAGTTGAAGTACTCCAGATTCAGCAGAATAGAGCCGTCTTCCCGAACATCAACGAGTTCATCCAGTATTTTTCGCCGATACTCTCTGGCCTGTGGTCCGTCAGCGTTGCCATACGGAGAAAGCCCCATGAGCTTGTATTCGCCGCTGTTCACCTTGAACCCGCAATAATAGGTGAACGCTGAATATAGCAGGCCGACCGAATGCGGAAATTCCAATTCCCTGAATACTTCGAGCGTGTTCCCTTTGCCGCGGCCGATAGTCGTCGTGGCCCACTCTCCGACGCCGTCAATCGTGAGGATTGCCGCTTCCTCGAATGGAGACGGGAAAAAGGCGCTTGCCGCATGAGAGAGATGATGTTCCGGAAACAGCAGGCGTGGGCGACCGTCGCCCAGCTTCGCCAACTCGTCGGCGAGAAGCTTTCGCATGAACAACTTCTCTTTGATCCAGACCGGCATGGCCGAAAGAAAACTTTGCAGTCCCATCGGCGCGAAAGCGTGGTACGTCTCGAGCAGCCGCTCGAATTTAATATACGGCTTGTCGTAGAAAGCGACGGCGGAAAGGCCTCCCGGCGTTAACCCGCCCTCGCCGAGCACGTAGGCCGCTGCATGAGCGGGGAAAGACGAATCGTGCTTCTTGCGGCTGAAACGTTCTTCCTGAGCCGCCGCAACAATTTCGCCGTCCACAACGAGCGCGGCCGCGCTGTCGTGATAGAACGCTGATAACCCCAGAATAGCTTCCCGCATTATGCCGGCCTAGAAGAGCGTGTAAATGAAGGGAGCAATCGCCGAACCGCTGCTCAACAAGATTAGAACACTGAGGAGTAATAAGCAAATAATAATCGGCAAGAGCCAAAACTTCTTTCTGACTCTGAGAAACCCCCAAAGGTCGCGCAAAAAATCCATTTCCATCTCCGTTAGAACTCAATCAATCTGAAACGATTTATCCCGCAATACTGTAGGTGCGAATTTATTCGCATGTTGAGAAAATAGGGACAGACCTGTAACATAGGGTCTGTCCCTATTTTCTCAAGGGCTCAGCCCGTATTCACAATTGCGGGGCAGTCTCAAAACGGGTGCTCCATATCGCGGGCCTCGTACAAGTGGTCGCGCACCTTGAAGACGGAGCCGTCGTCCTTCTTCCATCGTTTCATCTTCATAGGGTCGGCTTTCGCGAGTTGCCGGATTATCCCGACCGGCGTGACGACACCAAAGAAAAGCGCCGTCAGCAGAATTCGCGAGCCGATGTTGCCCATGATACGGGCAATCCCGAACCACACTTTTGAGGGGTAATAGAAAAGCCCGGGCCAGACCATATCCACTATAAGCAGGACTACGGCTGCGAGAATAAATCGCCGGTCGTTCAGGTAGTGACCCACAAGGAGGCAGATCAACACCATTGCCATCCCTGTGTCTTTCGAGCGATCTCGACTCGAGGGTCCGTTCACCGCCTTTGGCGTGTTACTCATGCATAAGAATCCCCTGTTTTTCTCAACTAGGAACCAGGAACCCTGAACGAGGGACCTTTTCTCTCCAGAATGGTTATAGCAAGAATTAGGGGCGGGTGTCAACCTGTCTGTGCGGTTTAAGGAGAAAATAGGGACAGAGAAAATAGGGACAGACCCGTAGCATAGGGTCTGTCCCTATTTTCTCTGTCCCTATTTTCTCAGGATCATGCGGTTCGGCTTCAGACGGGATGATAGAACGCTTCAATCGAGGTAACCGAGCGCCTTGAGGTTGTCGGCGACATCCTGATCGATTTCGGGCTTCTTGTGTCGGGCGAAAGCGGATTTTTCTTTCAGTTTTTTGTTTATCGCAAGACAGCTTCGAACGTGTTGTTCGATTATCTCCCGGTACTCGTCCGTTGCGTCTTTGTCTTCCTCATAGAGGTTTTCTTTTTCAGCCCGGTCTTTCTTAAGGTCGAAGAATTCGTTCTGAACGAGACCTCGAAACGTATGCCTGTAGTACTTATCCGGCTCTTCAATCCAGATGTATTTATATCCGTCCTTGCGCACGGCCTTGCGCTCGGGTCCGAACCCCGTTAGTTCGCTTATCGCCGGCGGGTCCTCGTCGCGCTCACCCGTCTCCACCAAGGTCATCAGACTCGTTCCTTGCTTGGGGCCGTCATATCGTATGTTCAAGCAGTCCAGAATCGTCGGCATGACATCAATCAGTCGGACCTGATTCTCGACGGTTGCTTTTGCCGGCTTTGCGTTTGGAATGAAGAAAATCAACGGAACATGAACCAGCTCCTCATACAATGAATGGCCGTGATCAACTATGGAAACTTGCGGGAAAATGTTCTCTTTATTCGGGGGGAGAACATCAGCCTCGCGGTAATGGTCATAGAAGTCCTCGCCGTGATCGCTCAAGAACACAATGATGGTGTTCGACATGAGCCCCGATGAGCTAAGCTGCTGCATGAGCTTTCCGAAATTCGCGTCGGCATACCGTATGTCCCCGTCATAGAACGCTTTCCTCTGCTCGATCAGCGTGCCGGAGGAGTTCTCGGACAGGAAATCCGTGTGGGTATATGGGTCATGACATTCGAGGGTATGTATGAACATGAAGAAACGCGCGCCCGCGTTCTGTTCGAGCCACTCCATGGCTTCGTCGAAAATCTTCGAGGAATCATTGATGGTTGACCATTTCAAGCTGTTCGCGTCTCCCTCTTCCAGTATCGTGTTCGTGAGTTCTATGTAACGATTGAAACCCTTTCCAAATCCGAATTCGGAACTGACATTTGCGCCGTTCGTGACGCCGACAGTGTAATATCCCTCTTTCTTGAGCGCATCGACGAACGTGTCCTGATCGTAAAAGAAGCGGCTCTCCCGGCTGATCATCCTGTTTTGATGGGCCGAGGGATAAAGCGAGGTAAACAGACTGTAGAATGCGGGTGTGGTCCACGGGCACGGACTTATCGCCTGAGTAAAGAGCACCCCTTTCTTGGCGAAGGCATCAACGTTGGGACTGGTGGCCCGTTTGTATCCGTAGCAACCGAGGTGATCGGCGCGGAGCGTGTCGAACGCGACGATCATCACGTTCAGGTCATCTGGCGCTCTCTTGTCGTACACGGCAGGCACAAGAAAGTCGAAATCGTGGTATGGTTCATATCCTTTCGCTTCGCGAGTGGACTCTTTCTCGATCTCATAGATAATTTCATGCGGACGGTTGCCTACGGGTAGTTTACTGCTATCGATGTGAAAACTGACTCGCTCGTTCAGTGGGAATTCGCCGGTCGCATCCACAAGAACCCTATTGCGCGGCCACTTCCTGAGATAGACCCTGAATCGAAACTTGCCGGAGAAGCCGTCGTAATGGGCGCTGGTGTCTTCAGTTCGGATAAGACCCACCTCGAGCGCCGATCCCTCTCTGACTGGCGTCTGAAAGCTCACTCTTTTCGCCGGCAGAGTCTTGACAACCTGAAACGTCTCGTAGCCGCTGAATTTACCCGGGACCGGATACCGCTCGTACGTGCCAGAAACCGGAGCTTCGTGCGTTCGCAGCAATCGTCTGAACCGGTCCTGCACATCAAATGCGACCAACACCGCCAAAACGAGACAGACGACCGCCAGCCTTACTCTTCCATAGCGCTCAATCAGTTTTCTCGCTCCAGCAAACATTCCCATTTCCCCTCCGTTCCGGGACATGCGTGCATCGCGTGATTTTCTATTTTAGACCGGACTACGAACAGAAAGGTAAAATTACGGCCGCACTACTCAATCGTTCCTCATGCTTCTCGCGAGTGGAGGCTTCATGTTGCAATATAATCGTCACAGAATTGAAAAATCGTAAAGGTTTGGCGAAAGGATGAAAAAAAGTCGGGATAAGCAGGAATCCCGGAGGTGAAGCTGTTACATTGCGCGTATCGGCCCGCATTGCTATATGAACAAAGTGCGGCGATCTTGGCATTTGTAACTATTCTTGAACATCGGTTTTGATTAAAGTAAAAGCATACTCCATAAAGTAAAAACTGTCAAGTTTACCATCAAGTTCTTTCAATAACCTAAGCGACAGGTTTCTTTTGCTGCAATTCCTCTCCCTTCTTGCGAGGATGCGGAAGGGCCACAACGATTTTGCCATTGGCGACTTAAACTGTGAACCGTAAACCGTAAACAGTGAACCTGGCTCTGCCCCTATTGCTTTTTGCCGACTGTGTGGATACAATTATGGCTAATTCGGAGCGCTAACATTCACTCATTTGGAAAGAAAGAGGAGGTTGGACGATGAAAGCAGCGAAACTGGTTCTTATTCTCGGTCTTATCGCGCTCATCATTCCCGCGTGCGCGGAGACTCCAAAATGGCAGCAAGGTGCGCTTGCCGGCGGCGCCATCGGCGCAGGCACCGGCGCGATTATCGGCCATCAGTCGGGTCATGCGGGCGAAGGCGCTCTGATCGGCGGCGCAGTCGGCGCGGTCGCGGGCGGTTTGGTCGGCCACTATCTTGACAAACAGCAGGCCGAATTGAGTCAGGTCGCCGAAGTCCAGCGCCCGAGCGAGAACGAACTTGTGGTCACACTCCGGGATAAAGTGCTGTTCGATGTCAATGAATATACTTTGAAACCGGGCGCCGAGGATAACCTCAGCAAGGTCGCAGATATTCTGATCAAATATCCCGACAGCAACATTGTCGTCGAGGGTCACACTGACAGCACGGGCGAGGAAACTTACAACCAGTGGCTTTCCGAGAAGAGGGCCCAGTCAGTCGCCAATTTTCTCATAAGCAGGGGCGTCGCTTCTATACGGATCACGACGATGGGATACGGCGAGACTCGGCCTGTCTCGACGAACGACACGCCCGAAGGACGTCAGCAGAACCGGCGCGTCGAGCTTCACATCACACCGAAGCAACAATAGGGAAAATAGGGGAAAATAGGGACAGAAAAATAGGGACAGACCCTATGCCACGGGTCTGTCCCTATTTTTCTGTCCCTATTTCTCCCTTATATTCCCGCGACCGCCTGGTCGAGGTCAGCAATAATGTCCTCGGCGTCCTCGAAGCCGACGGCTAGCCGCACAAGCTCGTCGGTGATCCCGATCGCCATTCTCTCCTCGCGCGTCATCGTGTAGTACGTGACTGTCGCCGGATGCGTGATGAGCGATTCCGGCCCGCCGAGACTTGGCGCAATCAGGCAGAGCTTCAGCGCGTCGAGGAACTTGAGCGTCTGCTCGAGGTTTCCGTTGACATCGAATGTGACTACGCCGCCGAAGCCGCGCATCAGCTTCTTCGCCAACGCATGATGGCGATGGCTCGGCAGGGCAGGGTAGTATACCCGTTTTACTTTCGGGTGTTTCTCGAGATGCTGGGCCACCGTCGTCGCCGTCTGATTCTGACGCTCCATCCTGAGCGAATACGTTTTCAAGCCGCGCAGCAAAAGGTAACACGAGTTCGGGTCGGGCACTCCACCGGTCATTTTCTGGAAATCCTTGATGCGCCCGAAGAACTTGCGGCTCGTCAACACGGCGCCCGAAAGAATGTCGTTGTGGCCGGCAAGAAATTTCGTGCCGCTGTGAATCACGATATCGATCCCTATCTTGAGCGGCTTCTGATTGTACGGCCCGCCGAAGGTGCTGTCTATCGCAGTCGTGATCTTGTATTTCCGGCCCAACTCCGCGATCTTCTCCATGTCGGCGATATTCAAGTACGGGTTCGTCGGCGATTCCGAAAATAGAAGGACGGTATTTTTCTTTATCGCCGCCTCCATGGCCTCATAGTTGCCCATCGGCACGACGCTGACTTCGATTCCGAAGCGCGGCAGAAAATTCTCGGCGAAGTTGAGCGTTTGCTTGTAGGCGTCATCGGTCAAGATGATGTGGTCGCCCATCTTCATCAACGAGAGCACGGTCGCGCTTATCGCGCTCATGCCGCAGTCGAACAAGAGGCAGCACTCAGCCTCCTCGAGCATCGCGAGCTTTTTCTCCGCGGCCTCCTGCGTCGGGTTGCCGTATCGCCCGTATTCGTAATGGCTCTTCTTGCCTGACGTGTAACGAGCCACCTCATCCATATTCTGGAACACGAATGTCGAGGACTGCACGATGGGAGTCGTCACCGACCCGAGCCATCTCCTCTCGCCTCCGTGCACCGCAATTGTTGATTCGCCGCTCTTTGAAATATCCTTGTCCGTCAACTCCAGTCCTCCTGTTTCTCAGTTCGCCGAGGGTCTCCCTTGTGTTCCCTCGGCGTCAGTAAAATGAGACCTATGATAATGAAGTTATAGGTTAGCACGAAAACCGGTGACAGTCAAATGAGCCGAAAGGCGAAAGACGCCCGTGCAAAGCGCGGAGTCGCGGATAACGAATCGCGAGTCGCGAGTCAGTTGATTTCGGGAAAAGAAGAAGCAAACCGCAAAGGCGCAAAGGGCGCAAGGAAAACGAAACCACGGAGAGCACTGGGGGCTGAAACTCCTTGTTCTGAAATGGATTCCCGCCCCCCGATCAAGTCGAGGGCAGGCTTCGCGGGAATGACAAGAGGCGGGAATGACAAGAAATAGACTATTCGTTCGTGTGATTCGTTCCATTAGTTTCATTCGTGATCCCAGCTTCTTCTTTTTCATTCGTCTCATTCGTGTTTACATTTGTGACATTCGTGTTCCCGAAGTTTCTTCTTTGGTTGCGACTGCGCGCTGCGGTTCCCGCTGATTCTTCTTTCACAATCCAAAATCTAAAATCCAAAATCCAAAATGTAATACTATCTTGCCTTGACACCTCGTCTCCTTTGCTCTAGAATTCCGATTGAGCTCAAACGCGGAGGAAGACTTATGACCGACGTCTACGAAACGTTGCGCGCGGCCTTTGACGAACCGCCGTTCAGGCTGCCGAAAAGCGAAAAAGGAATCGAGATCGAAATCGTGAAAATGCTGTACACGGAAGACGATGCGACCGTCGTCGCCGCCTTGCCGCTGTTCCCATCCACTTTCGATAGCGTTGCCGAAACTCTCGGCCGGGAGCCCGGCAGTGTTCGCTCGCATCTCGAAAACCTGGCCGCGCGAGGCGTGATCCACGCAAGCGGTCCGGCGGACGCCCGCATTTACCGGCGGCTCGCGCTGTTTCCCGGCGTGATCGAGATTCAACTCATGGGCTCCGGCAAGAAGACGGGCGTTGACCTCCGTAGGCTATCCAAACTATTCGACGAGTATTTTCTTTCCGTTCTCGGGCCGGTCATCGCGCGAGATTCCGAGCGGACGACGGGGACCCGCTCAATTCCGATTGAGCGCGAGATACCCGCCGGAATGGAGGTGTTTCCGTTCGAGAAAGTCTCGGAATTCATCGGACAGCACTCCTTGATTGCGGTAGGGGAGTGCTATTGCCGGACGGCCGCAAACCTGCTCGGCAAAGGATGCGGCGCGCCGACCGACGTGTGTCTCGTCTTTGACTCCGACGCCGAGCACCTCATACAGGCGGGTTTCGCCCGCAAGGTCACCGCGGAGGAAGCCATGGAGATCACCCGGCGAGCGGCCGACGCAGGGCTCGTTCATTGCACAACCAACACAAAGTTCGGCGACTTCCTCTGCAGTTGCTGCGGCTGCTGTTGCGAGATACTGGCGGGGATTACGAAAATGAAGAGTCCGCACGCCGTCGCATCATCCAGATTCTTTCCGGAAGTCCTCGACGATGAGTGCAGCCGCTGCGGTACTTGTGTCGAAAGATGCCACGTGAAAGCGATGAAAGACACCGGCGACATGCCCGAACCGGCCCCCGACAGGTGCATCGGCTGCGGTGTCTGCGCGCATTTATGCCCCACCGGCGCAATCTCGATGAGCGAGCGCCAGCCATATGCCGCGCCGTTCGAAGACTACATCGATCTCGGACTCAGGATCATCGAAGACCGCGGCCAAGGTTCTTGACACCTTATTATGCCTGTGCTAAAATGCGCGTGATTCGTAATTCCCGCATGCGTTACAAGGAGGGCTCCTGTGGCACGTCTCGTCCTCATGGTTGTTGACGATGAGCGCTACGTCTTGAACACCTGCCGTGATATCTTCAAAGACACCTATGAGGTTGTTCTCAAGCAGTCCGCCAACGAAGCGCTCGCCTACCTTCCCGACAACCGCGTCGACCTGATCCTTCTCGATATCAAGATGCCCGAGGTCGATGGAATGGCCATGCTCGATCAGTTGAGGATGATGGACGATCCTCCTCCCGTGGTCATGGTGACTGCCAACCGCGACGCCAAGTCGGCGGTGGCCGCCATGAAGCTCGGCGCTTTCGACTACATCACGAAACCGTTCGATGTCGACGAACTTCGCATTGTGGCCGAGAAAGCGCTCGAAAACCGAACCCTCGCCAATGAAGTAAAAAGCCTTCGCGCGCAGGTCGAGAAAAGGTACGGCTTCGAGAACCTCGTAGGCGAAAGCAAGCCGATGCAAGAGATTTACAGGCAAATCGAGCAGCTTGCCGACAAACGCACCAGCGTCTTACTCCTCGGCGAAAGCGGAACCGGCAAGGAACTCGTCGCGCGCGCGATCCATTATCATAAGGAAAGCCTGCGCAGGGACGGGCCATTCGTGGCATTGGACTGCAATACGCTGCCCGAGTCGCTCTTCGAGAGCGAATTGTTCGGGCATGAGAAAGGCGCGTTCACAGGCGCCACAAAAAAGATCGGGCGTTGCGAGCTCGCCGACAAAGGAACCCTCTTCCTCGACGAAATCGGAGAGATTCCGCCGGCTGTCCAAGTCAAGCTGCTTCGTTTCCTGCAGGAGCACGAATTCATGCGGGTCGGCGGCACGCAGAATATAGCGGTCGACGTGAGGATTATCGCGGCCACCAACCGCGACCTCGAGAAGGCCGTAAAAGACGGGAAATTCCGCGAAGACCTCTATTACCGCATAAATGTCGTGCCTATACGAATTCCTCCTCTCCGGGAGCGTTCGGAAGATATCCCTTTGCTTATCGACCACTTCGTCAAACGCATCTCGGGCGAACTCGGCACTTCCTCAAAGACGTTCGCTCCCGAGGCCGTTGACCTTCTCATGACCTATGGCTGGCCGGGCAACGTGAGGGAACTGCAAAATGTCGTCGAAAGGCTGCTGGTGCTCTCAAGTGACGACGCAGTTGCGCCCGACATGCTTCCGGAGTCGGTTCGCGAATTCAAACAAGACGTAGGCAAGTTCTCCCAAAAAGTGTTCTCGGGCGAACTCTCGCTCGAAGAAGCTGAACGCCAATTCCTGACCGAAATCATCGGCGAAGCTCTGCGACGCACCAACGGCGTTCAGACTCGCGCTGCCGAGCTCTTGAAAACAAGCAGGCGCACACTCAAATACCAGATGGACAAACTCGGCCTATCCTAAAGGCACGCCCCTTTTTGTGCATTTGCGTTCCCAACTGCCCCTGCATTAAATTGTACATTCAGGCATCCATTGTGTGTCTCTCACGAAATTTCCCCTTCCTGACTACAATATCTAGTTGTATCCCGCAGTTCACCTATAGATGAACTGATTGGCATCCTCTTTGCTCATGTGCCAGAAAGAAAGCAACTAAATCTGTCCCGCAAGCGTATAGGTGCGAATTTATTCGCACCCGCGGGACGAAACGAGGGCCGAACTCCCGCTGGTGGCGGGGTGCGAATGAATTCGCACCATTGGCCTGACCCATGCGTTCAATCGCGGAACAGTCTCAACTATGCGTATGACACACAGCAAGAAAGCCAGCCTACAGCCCGCCGACATAGATCACAAGAAGGAAGAAGGGAAACGGCTGATACTGGAGGCCATCGAGCTGCCGGCCCCTTCGGTGATCACAAACCGCATCTTCAAATTAGCGGGCAATGGCCGATCAGACTCTTCGGAAATGGCCGAGGCAATATCGCGGGACCAACTGCTGACTGCGAATATCCTCAGGATCGCCAATTCCGCGTATTTCGGACTTTCGCAAAAGGTTTCAACCGTCTCCCGCGCTATCGTAGTCCTCGGATTCGAAGCGGTCAAAAGCATCGCATTGAGCGCGTCCGTCATCGAGGCTTTTCGTAAGGACGATGTCGAGAGCCGATTTGACCGGAGCCGGTTTTGGACGCATTCGCTTGCATGCGCCTACCTCTCAAAGAGAATAGCCGGCATGACGCACAGGACAAAATTGGAGACCGGTTTCGTCTGCGGATTGCTCCACGACGTCGGGAAGATCGTTCTCGATAGCTATTTCCCGGATAGTTACGGCCGCGTGCTCACGCGAGTAATCGCCGACGGGGTGACTTCGGTCGAGGCCGAAGACGAAGTTCTCGGGTTCTCGCATCCGGAGGTCGGCAGGTGGGTGACTCAGCGCGGGAACCTTCCGAAAACAATCGTGTTCACCATCGCCAATCATCATGGCGTGATATGCGACGACACACGCTACAAGTATCCGACGGCGATTGTCCGTTTGGCAAATTATCTGTGCCTGGTAGAGGGGATAAGCCTGACTAACGGCGGAGCCATCGAGCCGCTCGCGGCGTCAGTCATTGACGACCTCCGTCTCGACTCCAGCGACTTGACCGGTCTTCGTACGGACTTGGCTACGCGAAGGAACTCGTTCGTCTCCTTCTTTTCAAATTGGGACTGAACAGTATTGGGGGGGAAGGCAAGCTAACGCGATTCCCGGAGAACGATATGATGAATGGAATGAATTTTCAAGGCGGTTCCGAGCAAGACCTCAAACTCCGTTACGAGGAAGCTCTCTCTCAACTTTGTCTGGTTGGCCGATTGAGCCAGGCGGTGACCCTCTTGGATGACCTGCCCGCTCTCTGTATTTCAATCGTGGCGGCCATCATCGAATTCACCCCCGCCGAGAATTGTTCCATAATGCTGAGCGACCCGAAAAACGAGAATCTCAATCTCTTTGTCGCGAAAGGCAGGGGCGACGGCGGTTCTTTCTTCGGCGCGGATGGACTCTCATTCAGCGGTTTCAGCCGGGGCATAGGAATAGCCGGATGGGTTGTCGAGCATGCCGAAGCCGTCTTTATCGACGACTGCGAGTCCGACGAGCGATTTGTCAAACTGGAAACTGCGATGAAGGAAGTGAAGTCGGTGATATGCGCGCCCATCATTTCTCAACGGTCGGTTATGGGTGTCATCAACTGCAGTCACTCCAAGAAACACCGGTTCAGCAAGGTCGATAAGCGGAACGTGTCTCTGGTGGCCGAGCAGACAGCCGTTCTCCTCGAAAAGGGATTAGCCATTGACGGGCTGAGAAAGGAGTGCCACGGCTTCAAGAGGCAACTTGCCGAGAGTGCTACCCATCTCTCCGGAATCGGGAAAACTGTCGCTGAATTAAAGGATCAACTCTATAAGTCGGAAAAATTCACCACGCTCGGCGAGCTTCTCGCCGGAGTTGCGCACGAGCTCAATAACCGGATCGCTCCAATCCTCATCTATTCGCAGATGCTGCAGCAGGATGCGGACGATGAGAAGTTCAACAAGCGGCTACATGTCATCGAGGACTCGGCTATGGGCGCAAAAGCCATCCTCGAAACTCTTCTAAGCTATTCCAGTCCGGGAACACAGGAACGCGAGGCGGTCAATCTCAATCAGATACTTCAAAACACGCTTTCGCTTTTGGAATACAAACTCCGGAATCAGGGAATCGAACTCGTGACGGAACTCTGCGCGCAACTTCCCCCGGCCCTTGTCAATGAAAAACAAATCGCGCAAGTCTTCCTCAATATCATCAATAACGCAATTCATGCAATGGAACCCAATGGCGGCAAGCTCCGAATCCGTTCGGTATGCGACCGCGACTGTGTCAAGTTTGTCATCTCGGATTCGGGGGCAGGTGTCCCGGAGGAAATCTCCGCGAAGATATTCGAGCCCTTCTTCACCACAAAGGAATCCGGCAAGGGAACCGGCCTCGGGCTGAGTATATCAAAACGCTACGTGGATGAACACGGCGGCAGGATATACGTTGAATCGTCTTCGTCTTCATCTCCGGGAGCGACCTTCGTCGTCGAGATTCCGAAAATTGAACAAAGGAAAGAGGCGCCGCCCAAGATGTCGCGCCCGACAACCGCTGCCGGCAATCAGGCAAAGATTCTGGTGGTCGAGGACGATTCGACTATCCGCGACGTCATCCGCGATGTCCTCGGAAACGGCTATCTCATAGATTTTGCAAACGACGGTCACGATGCGACCGACAAGATCGAAAACAGTTTCTTCGACGCGCTCGTGGTCGATTACCACATGCCCGGTCTTGACGGGAAACAGCTCTACCAATGGGTCCTCACAAATCGCCCTGTGTTGAAGGACCGGATAATATTCAGCACCGGTGATATATACCGCGATGAGGTGCGCGATTTTATCGAGAGCACCGGCTGCCGCTGCCTGGTGAAACCGTTCTCGACGGGAAAACTGCGAGAGATAGTTTCCGGCCTGCTCAACTCGTAAGATCCCGGAATTCTGTAGGTGCGAATTTATTCGCACAGGATTTTCAGCACCTTATTTCGTCGCCCGTGCGAATAAATTCGCACCTACAGGGTCGCAAGCCTCGCTCGCCAATTACGGAACAGCCTCTATCGCTGGTTTTCCTGAAGAGTGCCTCACCTAAATTCGATTCCTTGAATTCGACTCCGCCTTCCTATATACTACCGATGGGGTTTCGTGGACATCCAATTGGCCATTGGAACCCTCTTTTTGATTGTGTGGGTTCATCGACGAAAACAGGCCGTAGTTTATTCGGGGACACCATGCCGCATGGTGTCCCCGAATAAATGCGAACTTCTCAAGAACGCTCGTTGTTGCGGCGAGAGGGGGAGACAAACAGACAATCGTGAATGTGGAAGCCCCGAAACCGCCACTCGCGCGGCGGTTAAAAACCCTGATCATAGGCGCGGCCCGCAGCCCTTACGACAAAGCGCTGTTCCACAAGGTCTCATTGATAGCGCTTTTCGCGTGGGTGGGGCTGGGCGCCGACGGTATTTCCTCCTCGTGTTACGGGCCGGAAGAGGCTTTCCGCGCTTTGCAAGGCCATACGCACCTCGCCTTTTTTGTGGCTCTCGCGTCCGCCTTCACAATTTACACGATCAGCGCGAGTTATTCGCAAATCATCGAACTCTTCCCCACGGGTGGCGGCGGATATCTCGTTGCCAGCAAACTACTTTCACCCAATGTCGGCATGCTGTCGGGCTGCGCCCTTCTCATCGACTATGTGCTTACTATTACGATTTCCATTGCAAGCGGCGCCGACGCAGTTCTCAGCTTCCTTCCCCCGCAGTGGTATCGATTCAAGATTGAACTCGCCATCGCAGGCATAATTCTGCTCATTCTGCTGAACCTCCGGGGGGTCAAAGAATCGGTGGTCCCTTTGGTGCCTATTTTCCTGACCTTCATCATCACGCATGCGTTTGTGATTGTCTATGCCATCGTTTTGCATTCGATGGACTTCTCAGGAATCGTAAGCGCGACGAGGGCCGACGTGCAAAGGACAACATATGAGGTCGGGCTCGCGGGGATGCTTGTTCTGATTTTCCGGGCATACAGCATCGGCGCGGGAACATACACCGGAATCGAGGCCGTAAGCAATGGCATCCCAATCCTCCGCGAACCGAGAGTTCAGACCGCTAAGCGGACGATGCATTACATAGCGTTTTCACTCGCCTTTATGGTCGTGGGACTTATGATCGCCTACCTCCTTTACCGGGTAGAGCCTCAGCACGGGAAAACATTGAACGCTATACTCTTCGAGAGTGTTACCAAGAATTGGGGAGAAGTCGGCAAGGGGTTCGTGCTCATAACTTTGGTCTCGGAAGCCACAATCCTTTTTGTCGCCGCCCAGGCGGGCTTTCTTGACGGGCCGAGAGTGCTCTCGTATATGGCCCTTGACCGCTGGGTGCCGACGAGGTTCGCGAACCTCAGCGACCGATTCGTCACCCAGAACGGAGTCCTCATTATGGGAATCGCCGCCCTGGCAATGATCCTTCTCTCGGGCGGCTCCGTCCGGTTCCTCGTTGTGCTTTACAGTATCAATGTGTTCATCACTTTCAGCCTCTCGCAATTGGGAATGGTGCGCCATTGGTGGGAAGCACGAGGACAGGTGACAAACTGG
>CAYVDS010000015.1:15294-47462 GCA_964450145.1 uncultured bacterium | reverse complement strand
CAGCGCGATGGCAAAACGCTCAAGCTAATTCTCATAATGGGCCGCGCGCCCATGGGCGAAGTTGATGTTGAAAAACTCAAGCGAGAGCTTATCGCTGTCCTCGATGATCCGTCGCTCGAAGTCGTCGACGTCAAAGGAGTATCCGGCGCGAAAACGCGACTGACATTTTTCGCGGACGACCTCTCCCCTGGCGCGTTAAAAGCCTATTCAATCTCAAGCGAGCCGGCGGCCGACTTCCCCGGAACGCTCAAGATTTCACAAAAAGCCGTCGAGAACGACTTCTATGCGGTTTCGGTCAACGACGACGGGACTCTCGATATCATCGACAAGCAATCCGAAGCGACTTTCAAGGGATGTCTTCGCTTCATCGACGCGGGAGACCGGGGCGACGTGTATACGTTCGACGAAGTTCCGGGCGTCGCGATTGTGGACGCACCGTCCGGACTGGCAGTCGTTTCAATCGTCGAAAGCGGACCGGTCAGGGCGACCCTCAAAGTTGACGCATGCTTCCATCTCCCGGAAAAGCTTACCGCCGAACGCGATCAGCGGTCATCCAACAAAATCGAAACGAATATCACCACCCTTGTATCGCTGTACAGAGATATCAAGAGAATAGATTTCCTCACCACCTTCGATAACCAATGCGAGGATCACCGCCTGAGAGTCCACTTCAACGCCCCATTTACTTCTCCGGTCGCCTTCACGGAAACCGCCTTCGGCATCGTGAAGCGTCCCGCCAAGACTGAACCGTGCGAGGATTGCTTTGAGAAGCCGATCGGGACCGGCCCACAGAAGACCTTCTCGTGCATCGAGAACGGCTGGATTGGCATGGCCCTCCTGAATCGGGGCATCCCCGAGATCGAGGCGATTGAGGGTGAAAACTCGACCGCCCTCGCGCTCACGCTGGTGCGCGCAGTCGGCTGGCTGTCGCGCGAAGATTTGAAGGCGCGTCCCGCCGGGGCTGGTCCGGCAATTGAGACGCCGGGCGCACAGTCGAAAGGCCCGCATTCGTTCGAGTACGCATTCATCAGCTATCAGGGAAATTATGAGAATTCGAATATCATCGAACAAGCCCACTCGTATGCGTTCCCCCCTACCGGCATCACTACCAATCGGCACAAGGGAAAGATCAAAGAGGGGACTTCACTCGCGGCTGTGGACAACCCGAACATTGTGGTGAGCGCCGTCGAGAGGTCACGTCTCAAAGGGGCTTTCCTGGTGAGACTATACAATGCGACCGGTAGCGCGCAGCGCGGCTCGCTCGCAGTTTGGGACAAATATGCCAAAATATATGAGGTGAACTTGCTCGAGAAGAGGGTCTCAAAAGAGCCGCTTCAAAGCAAGAGCCGACGCGTAGAGTTTATGTTTCGGCCCGCTGAAATAAAGACATTACAGGTTGTGCGTGACGAATGATCCCGATCAGAGACAAGAATCCGGCTGACCTTTTTCCTCTGGTCACGGTCATAATAATCGCGGCCAACATAGCGCTATTCATGTACCAGCTCTCGCAGGGAATCAAGCACTTTGAGAGCTTCACCCTGAGCTATGCGCTTACCCCGCGGCATTTCGTCGCCCACCCGCTCGCGCCCGAGCAGTATGTCTCAATGTTCATGAGCATGTTCCTGCACGGAGGTCTGCTGCACCTGGCGGGTAACATGCTCTTTTTATGGATTTTCGGAAACAATGTCGAAGACTACTTCGGACATTTCAAATTCGCCGTTTTCTATATCCTGTGCGGAGTGGCGGCGACGATGGCGCATATTTTCACCCACCCCTATTCTCCCGTACCCACGATCGGCGCAAGCGGAGCGATATCGGGCGTGCTCGGCGCCTATTTCCTCCTCTTCCCGAGAGCGCGGATTGTTACCTTAGTGCCTATTTTCATTTTTCTCTATTTTATCGAGGTCCCCGCCTTTTTCTTTCTTGGCTTATACATCCTACTCCAGTTTCTCTACGGCCTGCCAAGCCTCGCGGGCGGACCGGCAGAGGCGCAGGGGATCGCATGGTTCGCGCACATCGGGGGATTCTTCGCCGGCTTTGTTTTGCTGTTTTTGCTCGGTGGCCGAAGAGGTTTCCGCAAACGCGCCTAGTTTCCTGTTAAGACAAAATTTGCGGGTGTTAGAGGCCGGCTCTTTGTAGGGGCGCAGCATGCTGCGCCCTTACAAATACCAATAAAGAGACTGTCCCGTAATTGGCCGCCATGATGGAATTCTGTAGGTGCGAATTTATTCGCATACTGTTTTCGGGCTCTTTCTGCGTTGCGACTGCGAATGAATTCGCACCTACAGAATTACGGGACAGTTTCTAGAATCGACTTTACATGACGCTGGCATCCTAATTCACAGATTGCTCCTGCGGATACGGACAGACCCGCAGATCAGGGTCTTGTCCCCATTCAAGCCCCGCAATGCTGTAGGTGCAAACTCATTCGCACTTGTGAACAAATAACTCAATATATAGTGTTCCCGCGGAGAAAATTTCCCATATATTGCATTTTTTCTTTGACTTCTTCTGGCTTCGATGGTATAATTAGTTTCAAAAGCAGGCGCGCGAATATCCCGACACTGAGACCTTTAGACCTACCGTCGGCAATGAGCTATTTTGCAAGAAACGCAGGGATTCATTCTGATACCTGAAACCTTCGACTCTTGACTTTGGGCTTCAAGCCTTTTCTTGGCGGGGACTTAGGAATACGGGAGGGTTCGGGCAGATGAAAACGCTTGCGGTAGTTAACCAGAAGGGTGGCTGCGGCAAAACGACCATAGCCGTAAATGTGGCCGCATGCATAGCTGGAAGCGGAGAACCGGTCTTATTGATAGATATGGACCCGCAGGGTCACGCTTCCATTGCACTCGGAATCAACGGAGATCAGTGCGAACCAACCACTTACAATGCTCTCACGGATGACGAAGAAGGTGTCCGCCCCCTTTCAGACACGATAATCGAAGTCGGCGATAATCTCTGGCTCACCCCCTCGAACATTTTGCTGAGCGCAATAGAGCAACAGCTCTCGGGCAAAAAGGGCAGAGAGGACAGATTGCGGGAGTGCCTCGTCGAGGTTTTGGGGCAATACAATTATTGTGTCATTGATTGCCCGCCCAGCGTAGGGATACTAACGATGAACGCGCTTCGGGCGGCTCAGCTCGCCCTCATCCCCATAGACATGAGCCGCTTCTCGCTGCACGGCATACAAAAACTGATGGAGACCACGAGCGTTTTGTGTTCGCAGACCTCGCACATCATCCGCTCGCGCGTTGTCGCCAATATGTTTGACTCGCGCACGAACTTCTCAAAACAAATGCTTGCCTTACTCAAGCACGATTTCGGCGACAGTCTCTGCAAGACGGTCATACATAGATGCGTAAAAGTGGCTGAGGCCGTGATGCAGGGCCAGCCAATCAGGAAATTCGCGCCCTATTCGAGCGCTCATGAAGATTTCGTGGACCTCGCGGTGGAAATCGCGATGGACCCCGCCCTTTTCGAGTCTCCGGCTCCTTTTCCCGCGCGTGTGCTGTTCTCTTATTTTGCGCCGGAAGCCCAAGAAATCAAGGTGGCGGGAGATTTCAACAACTGGTTCCCATCGTGCCGACACAAACTGCGGAAAGAGCAAGATGGGAAATGGAGCCTGTTTCTCCCCTTGAAGCAGGGCAAATATCGGTACAAATTCATTGTTGACGGTCAATGGCGGGAGGACCCATCGAATCCGCATCAGGAGTTTGGGAGTTTCGGCGAGAAGAATTCCGTTTTGGAAATTTGATTTCCCCCCTTTTTACAGGAGAAATTGTTTGTTTGTGGGGGCGGCCTGAGTAAGCAGGCCGCCCCCACGGGAGGGTCCCAAACAAGAAGCGGGGAATCCGCAGCGCAACGAAGCCGCAAACCAAAAAGAAGAAACTCCGCGAACACGAATGTCACGAATCGCGCAAGGCGCGAGATGAATACTACGAATGGCTAAAGAAGAATCTTGGAACACGAATTACACGAATTGCACGAATGAACAGCTTCCTCTTTTATCATTCCCGCGAAGGCGGGAATCCATTTAACCATAACGAGTTAAAAAGGAATCACGGGAATTCAAGCTTTGGGAACGTGAGAAGTGTAGCGTGCGGGGCTTCTTCTTATTTAACCTGAAACCTGAAACGTGAAACCATTTTTGAGAGGTATGGGCGCACAGCATCAAAAAAAAAGCGCGAAAAGCTTTGGGGATATCTCCCATTATTTCTTATCCGCAGCCGAGGCGGATGGCTCACACAATGTGACAGGAACGGCTGGCCACCTGGAAGACTCAAACGCTCCGGCGACTTCCGACGACAAGCCAGCGAACGCGCAGAGCGCAAAGGGGCATGCACGCAGAAGGGAAAATTGCGCATCGTGCGCTCACCTGATTACTGCCAGGGCGGGCCAGCCGTTCCAATGTCGCGTCTACTCGGTGGACTACGCGCAGCACAAAGTTGAGCGCCGCGAGAAGATTGATCTCGAACAAGGCCGTACCTGCCCCTATTTCATGCGGGTCACCTCGAAGCAACTCGAGGATATCCTGCGCAGCCACGGCAGCCCGCTGACCTCAGACCAGGTCCGCGAATATGCGCACGAGATCGATGAGCATATCATCCATAATAAGACAATAACGCTCTCCCCCCGCGTCAATATGACCGCCGAGGAGGTTCTGCGCGAGGAGTTGCTCAGATATCTAGTTGATGGTTATTCAATAATCGAGGCCACCGTTACCCGCGAAGAAAGCCAGTCCGAAGACAAACACTCCAAAGCCACCATCCAGAAAATCACCCTCCGCGTGAAACGAGAAAGCTGAAAGCCCCTTCTGTACTACTCACTGTCACTTTCTCGAAATCTCGTCGTGATTCTCTTTTCTTCTTTCTTAGTGCCTTTTCGTATAATTTCGTGGGTTATGCCTTTTCTTCTTGCTGTTTCTTCTCTTTCTTTGTGCCTTTGTGGTAAATTCCCTTTTCTTCTTTGGTTGCGGCTTGCCGCGCTGTGGCTGTCCCATAACTGTAGGTGCGAATTTATTCGCATGCGCTTGAATTTCTGAGTTGCAGCAAGTATGATGATTCCTGCCACGCCTTAACTCGGAGACACCTTGTCCCGCCAACGGCGGAATGTCCCCGAATTATGGGAAACAATCGCCAGTTTCTTAGGAACGCCTTGCCACGGCGGGCGTGGTTATCTTTGAAAGAAACATGTCTAAACAGCATAGAGGAAAAATCCCCCTTCCCCCCTTTGCCAAAGGGGGGAAGAAGAGGGTGACTTCTTACCACTTGGCGAATGTGCAAGGGAGGAATCTTCTTTCCCGCCCTGAACCTTGAACCTTAAACCTTGAACCTAGTTTCTTAGGAGCGGCTTACCCCTTTGCGCGGGGTTGATTTGGTAAGAAACGCGAGTTCTGTTTGAAACTTGAAACTTGAAACCAGTTTCTCAGGAGGAATTATGAAGGACCCGATCTTTGAACCCATCACAATCAGTAACCTCGAGATCAAGAACCGAATCTACATGCCAGCAATGCATCTGGGAATGGCCGCAGATTTTGAAGTGACAGACCAGATCACCAGCTTCTATGCTGAAAGGGCGCGTGGCGGCGCCGGCATGATCTGCGTCGGATATGTCACTGTCGATGAATACTCAGGCAACACGCAAAACATAGGCGGGCATAAGGACGAATTCATCCCCGGCCTGGCGCGTCTCGCCAAAGCCATAAAAGATAATGGCGCGCGGGCCGCCGCTCAGCTCAACCACGCTGGCCGCTGCAACATTTCATTTTTTCTGGGCGGAAGACAGCCGGTCGCTCCCTCACCGATTGCTTCGCGGATGACCCGCGAAACGCCGCGCGAATTGACCGTTCAAGAAATCAAGCAGACCATCGAAGCATTTGCGCAGGCTGCGCTGAGGGTCAAAAAGGCCGGATTCGACGCGGTTGAAGTGCTCAGCGGCACGGGCTACCTCATCAGTGAATTTCTATCTCCTCTCACCAACCAGCGGACCGACGAGTATGGAGGCTCTTTTGAGAACCGGATGCGGTTCGGTCTGGAGACTATGCGCGCTATTCGCACCGCGGTCGGCAAGGACTTCCCTCTCATCGTTCGCATGAACGGAAACGATTTCATGCCCGGCGGACAAGGACGCCTCGACCTGCAGGAATTCGCGCAGGCGCTCGTCAAGGACGGCGTGGACGCGTTATGCATCAACGTGGGATGGCACGAAGCGAGAGTCCCCCAGATCGTATCGTTTGTTCCCCGTGGCGTATTTGGCTATCTATCTCGAGGAATCAAGGAGAAGGTTAGTGTTCCAGTTATTGCGAGCCACAGGATTAACGACCCGGCGACAGCGCGACAGTTGATCAGCGACGGAATGTGCGATATGGTCGCCATGGGACGAAGCCTCATCGCGGATCCGTACCTGCCCGAAAAGATGAGAACAGGAAGAGAAAACGAGATCGTGCATTGCATCGCGTGCGCGCAGGGATGTTTTGACCACCTTTTCGAACTAAAATCTATCGAATGTCTCTGCAACCCGAAAGCAGGCCACGAGATTGACCGAAACATACAGAAAACCGACAAGCGGAAAAAAGTGATGGTCATAGGCGGCGGACCCGCCGGTATGAGCGCGGCGCTTGCAGCGCATGAGCGGGGTCATTCGGTCACGATCTACGAAAGGACAGACCGGCTCGGCGGGCAGCTCTTCCTGGCGTCGTCTCCGCCGGGGCGAGAAGAGTTTCTGCAACTTGCCAGGGACCTTGAAAGACAAATCGCAGTGAAGGGCGTCCGCGTGCTTTTCAATAGGCAAGTGGATGCGGACGTGATAGCCAAGGAATCGCCGGATACTGTTATCCTTGCGACCGGCGCTGAGGCGTTGACACCGCCGATTCCGGGCCTCGATAGGCCAAACGTGGTGCAGGCATGGGACGTGCTGGAAGACAAAGTGCTCACCGGTCGCAAAGTGGTGATTATCGGCGGTGGCGCAGTCGGGGTTGAGACCGCGCTGTTTCTCGCCGAGAAGGGCACCCTCTCCGGAGACGCACTTAAGTTCCTCATGGTGAACAGGGCCGAGACACCGGAGACGCTCTTCGAATTGGCAACGAAAGGCACAAAGGAAATCATTCTGCTCGAGATGGTCGACAGGGTAGGAAAAGATATCGGGCGTTCCACGCGATGGGGGATGCTACAAGACCTGTCGCGTTTCGGCGTCAAAACCGATGTCGAGACCCGAGCCCTCGAGATCACCGACGCCGGGGTCAAAGTCGAACGCGGCAATACAAGGGAACTGATTCCCGCCGACACCGTCGTGATCGCCGCGGGCGCCAAATCCTTTAATCCGTTACAGGAAGTCCTTGAGAAAAAAGGGATTAAGTGCGAGGTTGTCGGCGACGCCAAGCAAGTGGCGACCGCGTTCGACGCCGTGCACCAGGGGTTCCTCGCCGGAAGATCGATTTAAACGCGCTTAATTCGGGGACATGATGCCTCATCGTGCCCCCGAATTATGCGAAACAGTCGGCGGTTTCATAGGAGCAGCCCAATCACGGTTTCAGCGTGATTAATTATGGTAGAAAGAGCAATTGTGGTCATTGCGAGCGGAGTGAAGCAATCTCTCTTCTTCTTTGGTTGTCTTCCCCTTTCGCCTTGTTCTTTCTTTCGCCTTTCGCCTGTTTTCCTAAGAGGTTGACCTCATCATTTTCTTGGGGTATAATAACACTGGGTCGGCTACTGCGTGGTTAACCTACCACCTCGGAGTTGCGAGGTAGGAGGCATGTTATGCTCAGCACACTCACACAGACCGAAATTTATACGCAGGTTCTGTCGGAGAGCGCTGACGAACAGAAATTCCTCAAGCGCTGCCGGCCGGGTGAAAGACTGACGCTTTGCCGGCTTCCTGACGATCCGGACAACCCGACCGCAATCGGCGTCAAGCGTTTTTCCGGCGAGACACTCGGCCGTCTCGAGAAGGATGTTGCCGAACGTATTTCTCCGAGAATGGGAGAAGGCGAACTCGAGACAGTAGTTCTCCTGATCACCGGCGGCGGCTTCTTCTCCAAACAGCACATTCATTGCTACGTTAAGATCATCGCGTAGGTCGCAGGCTTTCGCCCCGGCTTTGGTCTAAATGCCTTTCGGCGCGGTATGCGTCTTTTGTTGCGGCGCTTTCTTCTGCTCCTTTTCCTTCTTTCTTCATTCAGAAATCTGCGCAAATCAGTCCGAATTAGCCGGTAATTTCCTCTTCTTCTTGGTGTTCCTTTCTGTCGCATGCTGAGCCCCGCGTTTCGCGGGGTCCCGTACCTAGCAGGATGCGCCTTCGTGGATTATGTCTCTTCTTCTTGTTCTTCTTTTCCTCAAAATCTGCGAGAATCTGCGAAATCCGTGGATTCCTCGTTTCTTTTCTTTTTTGGTTGCGGCTACGCCGCGCTGTGTGCATCTGTGGCTCCCATTTCTTCTTTTTGGTGGCGGGTTATCTGCAAAAAATATGCTTGACATCAAAATATAACTGGGATATATTAAATGCCGAGCACGCCTTTACCTGCTGGTCAGTGGGCACAATGGGGGACTCCTGCCATGAACTGCGCGACACATCCCGAAAAGACCTCAGTAGGCTACTGCAAGAAATGCGGAAAGTTCGGCTGCGCGGAATGCCTCACGAAGGTGACGGTGAGGGGCGATGTGGGGAAGCAGTCGCGGCCAACCGAGGCGCTACTCTGCCGCGATTGCCTCGCCCGGCTGCGACCTGATAGCCCGCCTCCAAAGAGCACATCATCACGGAAATCCGGCCCGACACCGGTTGCGCGAAATCGAAAACCCGGGAGAAGGCTCGCGCGCCCTGTAGTCACGGCGCTCGTTACGTTTCTCGCTGGCTTTGCGCTCCTTGCCGTGATTATGTTCATCGCGCGCAGTAACCCCTCTCGCAACCTGCTTTCCGCCGAGGAAGTCGTGAGCGAAGCCCTTACGGCGCTCGCCGCAGGCGACACAAATAGCTTCCTCGAGTGTGTGGATGTGAAAACCTTTGTTTTTAAGATGGATTCAACCGGTTTGACGCTGAGAGATTATGAGCACGCCGACAGAGAACGAAAGGCGCAGCTTGAATCGTCGCACAGCGAATTGCTTGCAAGGGATTTTCTCGTGACTGCAAACCTTCAGAAGAAATTCGAGATCAGCGGACAGGAGATAAAGGACAACTCGGCCTCTTTCTCCGTCAGGCCATGGATACAGTTCGGAAGCAAGTTGTATCGGCAGATATTGCTCGAAAAGAAAGGCGGACGATGGAGAATATCCGGACTTGCCGCCCCCGATTTCTGACAGAATTCTGCAAGAACCTCTCACCGCAAAGGCGCAAAGCGCGCAAAGAAATTCGATTCACGACTCGAAACCCGAAACTCGTAACTCACTCCCTTCGCGTGACTCCCTTTTGCCTGCTGGTATTATCCGATTGACACATAGTCCGAGTTCTGGTAGCATTATAAATGTCATTTAGCGGTGGCCCTCTCGAAACCCCGCGCCTCGCGCGGTCCCCTTTCGCCTTTGAACTTATGCCTTTCGCCTTCCTTGGGAGAAGAATGGATTCCCGCCCCCCGATCAGGTCGAGGGCATGCTTCGCGGGAATGATAGGAGGAAGGTGGTTTCTTAGGAGCGCCTGACCCCTCTTCGCGGGGTTGATTGTGTAAGAAACGAGCTAGTCTCAAATGGATTCCCGCTTTCGCGGGAATGGCGTAAGGTATTCGGGATTTTGGTCTTAACCAGGAACTAGGAACCAAGAACTAGTTTCGTAGGAGGAATCATCATGGCTGTTGGAACCACCGAAATCCTGAAACCACGCGCACGCGCCAGGCTTCACTCCCTCAGAGAAACCATGCTGAAGACCCCCTACTCGGTCTGCATTCAGAAGGCGCGACTCGTAACTGAATATATGAAATCGCGGGAGGGACAGGTGGGCCCAATGATCCTGCGGCGCGCGGGCGCCCTTGCGCATATACTCGATCACGCCGAGGTCATCATACATCCCGATGAACTGATCGTGGGCTCTCCGGCTTCGCGGCGAATCGCTGCGATGCTGCACCCGGACCTCTCCGGCCTGTTGCTCTGGCCCGAAATACACGAGCTCCGCACACGCCCCACGAATCCGCTCCAAATAACCGATGAAGAAATCCAACTGCTCGAACGGGAAATATTCCCCTTCTGGTCCGACAAGAGCATAGCCGCATACTCGGGCAGATTCTGTTGCCCGGAGCAGCCGATGGAAATGTTCATGCAGATCGGCTACTACATCCTCACGCAATTCGCCGGAATCTCACATATAACGCCGAAGTACGAAAAAGTAGTTAAGCAGGGGTTCCTCGGCATAGCCCAAGAGGCAGAGGCGCACATCGAGAGAATCGAGGAGATCGAGGACTCCGGCAGTATCACGCCGGAGCTTGCAGGGCAGATGCATTTTTATGAAGCGGTGCGCGCTGTATGTCTGGCATCAGTCAGATTCGCGGAGCGTTATCGCGCAAAAGCCCTCGAACTTGCCGAAAGCGCCAACGACCCTGAGAGGCAGCAGGAACTTCGCGCCGTTTCCAAAACGCTCGAGCGCGTGCCCGCGCGGCCTGCGCGCACTTTCCGCGAAGCCCTCCAGGCGATTTGGCTGGCACACGTGATTGTGCATCAGGAGAATTTCCAGCACGGCATCTCCTTCGGGCGACTCGACCGGATTCTCTATCCTTACTATGCCGCCGACGTCGAAGCCAGGCGGCTTGACTACGGCGACGCGGTCGAACTCGTCGGCTGCATGATGGTCAAATGCGCCGAAATTCTGCCATTGTTTAACTCGATCGGGACAAAATTCTTCAGCGGCTTGTCTTCTGCGCAAGGTATTACCCTCGGCGGAACCGACAGCGAAGGGAATGACGCTACAAACGAGTTGAGCTATGCTCTTCTGGACAGCGTGGACGCCGTGCGTCTGCGCCAGCCCAACTTGCACGCCCGCGTGCATCGGAAAACCCCCGAAGAGTTCCTTGTCAAGGTCGCCGATGTTATCAAGAAGGGCGGCGGCATGCCCGGGCTGTTCGGCGAGGCCGGAATCATCCCCGGCATCTCACTGCAGGGCAATAACGGAGACGACGCATGGGATTATTCGATTGTCGGCTGTGTCGAACCCAACGTGCAGGGAAAGACCTTCTCGGCGTGCGGCGCGGCATTTGTCAACCTTGCCATAGCCTTAGAGATGGCGGTCAACAACGGAAAGAGCCTGTTCAACGGCTCGGCTTTCGGTCCGCCGACAGGCGACCCCATAGGTTTCGAGTCGATTGAAGAAGTCACAGAGGCGTTGCGTGAACAGATAGCGGCGCTCGTCAGAAACGCGGTGGCCGGCAACAATGCAATCGAACTTGCCCACATGGACATCTATCCAACTCCGCTCTTGTCGGCTCTGGTTGACGGATGCATGGAGAGCGGAAGGGACGTGACGGCTGGCGGCGCTCTCTACAATTGCACGGGCATGCAAGGAGTCGGCGTAGCCGACGTTGCCGATTCGCTTGCCGCAATCGACGCGCTCGTTTTCAAGCCCCGCAAAGGCGGGGTCACGATGCAAGAGATGCTCGGGGCGCTGACGGACAATTTCGCCGGCCATGAGAGGCTGCTCCAGCAAATAAGAAATCAAGTCCCGAAGTTCGGCAACGACGACGAGTCAGCCGACGCGTTCGCCGCCAAAGTTGCCTCGATGTATTGCAAAGAGGTAGTGAAATATCGCAACCCGCGCGGCGGGAGCTATGTTCCCGGTTTCTGGAGCATGACAACCCACAACGGCTTTGGCTCATATGTCGGCGCATTGCCGAATGGCCGTAAGGCAGGCATGGGACTGACTGAGGGAATTACCCCTGCTGCAGGGATGGACAGGCGCGGGCCGACGGCGGCGATGAAGTCGGTCGTCTCCGTAGACCTTGAGCGTATCGGTAACGGCTGCACGTTCAATCAGAAGTTCTCTCCCTCTGCGCTCGCCGGAGAAAAAGGGAGCCGCGATCTGGCATCGCTCATTCGCGCGTATTTCGACCTCGGCGGCATGCACGTGCAGTTCAACGTTGTGGACCGTGAGACGCTCATCGACGCGAAAGAACACCCGGAAAAGTATCCCGGGCTGCTCGTGAGAATATCAGGGTACTCGGCCTATTTCGCCGACCTGACACCCTCGATGCAGGATGAGATCATCGAGAGAACCGAACAGACCTTCGGCGGAAGCTGCTGCAGCTAGAATCGCCTTTTTCACCGCAAAGGGCCGCAGGCCCGAGGCGCAAGGTTCGCAAAGAGAATTTCCGATGATCCTTGATCATTGCCGGGCAACCTGTGAATATATTCGCGCTCAGAAAATCTGGGACACGATACGGCATCGTGTCCCAGATTTTCTCGTCATGCGACTACCGAGGTTGTCAGAAGTCCTGCCTCGTTCATTTTCCTATAGTATCTTCTTCCGTGGAGGTTCTGATAACTCCAGACAAACCGGAACAACCACGGCAGGTCCGGAATCCAGAAGCGTTCAGGGATTCTCTCGGTCGGCTCGACACGCGAAGGCGTGACCGTTCCGGTTATGACACCTTCGCCGTCCTCGTACTTGAGCCTCGCTAAGATGTTGCCCCTGCCGTCAACGATTTGGGTCTCTCCCAGGAAATGAGATTCGTATCGCACACCCGGCAGCCATGGTGTATTACAGACGAATTTGCCCGCATGCGACGCGTGGATAACGGGCGCACCCACCATCCTGGCGAACCGGCTCGGCGTATCGTGAAGAATCTGCCTGTTCCCGTCGGATAGAGATTTCGGCAGTCCCCACCCTCGCGGTATATCCCACCAGCACGTACCGCCTACTACCATTTCCACCTTTCCGACCAGCCTTCTGGCCGTTTGCGTACGCACGTATTCCCAGCAAAGCGCCGCCCCAACCTTTCCGACCGGCGTATCGAGAATCCCATCGTCATTTCCGCTTCGGTAGTAGCAGTTCTCCCACATCGTGGGGATGTCCTTGTCATGCGTGACATACTTCCCGTCCGGGAAAACCAGACAAAATGTATTGTAGTTATCGTCCTCGCGTCTGCAAATGAACGACCCACCGACCACAGCGGAATATTTGCGCGCCATATTTCGCATCATCGAGAGCGCCGGACCCTCGAGCGGCAAAGCGGCTTTCAGTATAACGGAATGAAATCCGACTCCCGAGGCAAAAAACTCCGGCAGTATCGCCCACTTCGCACCTTTCCGGAACGCTTCCTCAAGCAATCTCTCCGCCTTGCGCAGATTCTCCGCCACATTTCCCAACTCCGCGCACATCTGAATTGCAGCAACATTTATAGAGTCCACCATATATTTTTGCCCCCCCTGCATTTTCACTCGTGAATCGGCTGCATGATTAGCGAATCGACATAGCCCTTTGTAGGTGCGAATCTATTCGCACAATATTGCCCCTTTTATTTCACAACGCGTCCGAATAAACTGGCTCAACCTCGCCTTGCGCGGCTCCCTTTCCGCTGTGCTAGGAGCGTACATGTGACGAAGACCCAATGTCAAGCGCGGAACGAACGTAGGATGATGGCACATTGTCATTCTGAGCGAAGCGAAGAATCTCTCTCTTTTGCCTTGAACCTTAAACCTTGAAACGAAGAAGGAAACAGTGAGAAACGCCTATAGAAATTTCCTTACAAAAAATAAGGACTAGCGAACAGGAAAAATTGATGGTCAAATCTTTAGTCTTTAATGTGCCCGTCTGTGACCGCCCCGGCAATACGAATACGCTCGATTCTTGATAGCCGCAGACTACTGCTTGCACTTAACAATGTCAAGTGGATGCGCCTTCGTGTCTCAATCCTTCCTGGTGACTTAGTGATCTTGGTGGTGAGATGTCTCTTCTTTATCTGCGTTCATCAGCGTTCATCTGCGGTTCCAATAGTCTTGTCTTTTTGCTTCGTGAAGCTTCGTGGATGAATCTCTGTTTGTGTCTTGGTGGTTACACGAAATTTGAATCATGAAAAATGTTCTGATAGACTGTCTCGCAGCAGACAGACAAGGGGAATCGCTCTTTGGGAACTTCGCGCCTCGGGTCTGCGACCCTCGGGCCTGCGGCCCTTTGCGGTTTAAAATCATTGCTCTCCAAAACAGCTTCCCTCACCGCGAAGGCGTAAAGGGTGCGCAAAGAAAGATTGCTCCCCGTGGTTAAAAATTGGATGAAGAGGAGAAAAAGTCATGGACTTTGGAGCTGAACTGAAGCAGAATGCCGAACAATTCCCCGAGAAGCCAGCGGTCATATTCAATGACAAAGTAACCGGATACGCCGAGCTCAACAACAGGGCCGCCCGCTTCGGCAACGCGATAGCTTCGTTGGGCATTAAGAAAAGGGAAAGAGTCGCGGTCATTCTAAGGAATCGGACCGAGTTTCTCGAAATCATCTACGGACTCGTCAAGGCCGGGATCACGCTGGTGCCGGTGAATTGGCGATTCGCACCCGAGGAAATGAGATACGTCATCAACAACTCGGACGCGACCGCGGTCGTGGTTGACGACGAATTTCTCGAAAAGCTCACGCCCATCATGAAAGAGCTTCCCAATGTCGCCGAGACTCGTTACATCTGTGTCGGCCAAAAAGCGCCTGCCAACATGCATCGATATGAAGAAATGCTTGCCAAAGCCGCTGATTCCGAGCCCGGCGCCGAGAACAAGCCGGGTGACCCGTACTTCATCGGCTATACTTCCGGCACAACCGGTTTCCCGAAGGGCGCTGTCACTCCCTATGGCGACTGGGAAATAAAGGTGCTGTCCCTTTTTTTTTTTTTTCGCTTAAGAGATGACGACATTCAACTGCTCACCATGCCGTTGTTCCATATGAACGCAATCAACACATCGAGCGTAAGCCACTATGCCGGACAGACGGTCGTCGTCATGGAGCGATTCCGTCCCGAAGAGGCGCTGCGGCTGATAGAAAAACACAAGGCGACGTTCTCATCAATGGTTCCCACCATGTACAGCCGGCTCAAGAATCTGCCGCCCGAAGTTCTCAAGAAGTACGATGTCTCGTCAATGAAGAGCCTTTTGCAATCCTCGGCGCCGCTTCCGTTCCCGACGAAGCAATGGATAGTCGCGAACTTCCCGAAGGCGGGTCTGCATGAGGTCTACGGCGGCACCGAGGCTGGTGTGGTCACCTACCTGCCGCCGGAGGAACAGCTCCGCAGGCCGGGCTCAGTCGGAATGGCGCTTCCGACAGTCGAAATCAAGCTCGTGGACGACGACGGCAACGAGGTACCGCAAGGACAGGTCGGGCAGTTCGTTTCGCGCCCGCGCGAGGGCTCAATCCTCGGAAAGGTCACCGAGTACTACAAGGACGAGAAATCAACGAAGAAATCGTTTAAGGGCGGATGGTTTTATAGCGGCGACATGGCGCGCATGGATGAGGACGGCTTCTACTACCTCGTTGACCGCAAGTTCGACATGATCATAAGCGGCGGCGAGAACATCTACCCGGCTGAGATCGAAGCAGTCCTTTACAGGCACCCCAAAATCCTCGAGGCTGCGGCCATAGGTGTTCCTGATGATGAATGGGGCGAATCGGTCAAAGCGGTGCTCGTCCTAAAAGAGGGAGAGACAGCCACCGCAGAGGAAATCATCGGCTACTGCCGCCAGCATCTCGCCGGATACAAGATTCCCCGCTCGGTCGACTTTGTGTCCGAGCTCCCGAAGACCGACACCGGCAAAATTCTCAAAAAGATAATCAAAGCCCCATACTGGAAAGGCCGCGACGTGAAGATATGAAGTATCGCTCGAGTGTCTGACGCGATATTTTCACCGCAAAGGCGCGAAGATCGCAAAGAAAGAGCCACAAGAAACTGTCCTGCATTTGCGAATCGGCAAGCCCCTTTGTAAGTGCGAATTTATTCGCATCCCGCCGCAGGCGGGAGCCTCTTCATGCCCCGGGGCGCACCTTTGCGTCCTTTGCGCCTTTGCGGTGAGGAAACATTCTCTTTTCACTTCGGCTTTTGGGCGGTGACAAGGCTGTCCATTTCGGCGCGGTGGACGAGTTTCGCACGCGTGAAGCCGGCCTGCTGGAGTTCCTCTCTAATTTCCTCGAATGAATACGATTTCCCGCCGGGGGTAGCCACTAGCATGTTGATGGCGAACAGCGCGCCGTCGAGTGGTTTCGTGAGGTCTTTGCTCATGACGTGGTCGCGAATCACGAGCGTGCCGCCGGGCGTGAGCGCATCCCATATCTTCCGATACAGATCGACGTTCTGGCCCGGGCTATTCATGTGGATAATCGCCGAAAGCAGCGCGAGGTCGTGCCCACCCGGCAAGGGGTCCTTGTAGAAATCACCCTTGACAAAGCTCACTCGGTCGAGCAGCTTCTCTTCGCCCACCTTTTTCCGTGCGATTTCAATTACAGGCGGAAGGTCAAAGATAGTCGCGCGCATCTGCGGCGCCGCCTTCAGGAATGCTATTGTGTAAACGCCCGAGCCTCCGCCGACATCAATCAGACTCTTATATTTCTTGAGGTTGAGCCTTGAGGCGACCGCTGTTGCCATCTGCCGCCCGATGGAATGCATAGCGCCGATGAACGCTTTGAGGCTTTCCTCGTCTCTCTCCCGCCGCTCTTCCGGTCTCCCTTTGAGCACAATATCCGTCAGGCGGCTCCACGTCTGCCACATATACGCCATGTGGCGTATCATCGGGACGACCGTTTCCGGTGATGTATTCGACAGATTTTTCTTCAGACTGGGTTTAACCTTGAATGCGTCTGACTTCTTGGCCAGCAGCCCCATGGCCGCGAGCGCGTTCAGAAGCGCTTCTGTTCCCCTCACGTCAGAGGAAAGCTCTTTTGAAACCTGAGTCGCCGTCTTCGGCCTGTCTATTAGCAGCGAGAAAATATTGAGTTCCGCCGCCGTCATGAGTATTCGCGCATCCCAGTATGCGCGCGCTTTCTGCATGATCGCCATGATTTCTTCTTTGCCGTTCATTGTCCGCTCCTCTTGAGAGAATCAGTTCATTGGTTCACAGTTTATGGTTCATGGTTGAAAGAAGATCTCATACCTCGTCTCCATATCGGCCATTCGGTAAGAACTGAATCCTTTTCCCTCTATAATAAACGGGCAGGGGAATGTTCCCGCATATGTCTCTTTCGTAATTAGGTCACCACAGGGCGCGATCAGGCGCTCCCTTGAAGTAGCAATTACGATACTATGACACCGCTCAGTTGTCAATGTCACACGAGAGGGAAAACGGGGGAAACGGGGGAAACGGCGAAAAGTGACATAATAGGCGAAAGGAACATCGAAAACGTCATTCTGAGCAAAGCGAAGAATCTCAATCGAATCAGAAATTGATTGTTGAACCGGCCGCCGAGTTCGTGATACACTTTCGAGAAAATGGGGACAGAGAGCCTGTCCCGCGATTGGCGAACGAGCGCCCCGCCGAGGCGGGGTAGGTGCGAATTTATTCGCATAATGTTTTCAGGCTTTTTTTACATCGCGCATGCTAATGAATTCGCACCTACAGAATTACGGGACAGTCTCACAGACCCTGTTTTACACTTGGCCTGCAAGAGGAGTCAGGGGTATGAAATCGCTCATAATCTGTTTTTCGCAGACGGGCAACACGCGCAAAATAGCGGAACAAATTCGGGAAGGAATTGCTGAGGTAACGGGCCAGTGTGACATGAAGAATCTGGCTGAAGTTGACAAGGGCTCGCTTCCCGGGTACGATCTCGTCGGACTCGGTTGTCCCGTATTCTACTATCAGGAGCCTTTCAACGTACGCGCATTTATAGAGAGCTTGCCGCAGTTGAAAGACCGCCACTGGTTCGTATTCTGCACTCACGGCTCGGTCATCGGAAACACTTTCCCCTCGATGTCCGGACAGTTGCAGAAAAAAGAGGTTCTTGTGATCGGTTATCATGATAGCTATGCCGACGGAACGCTGCCTTTCTATCCGTATCCGACCCTGACTACCGGCCATCCCGACGCGCTCGACCTCCAGCAGGCGCACGCTTTCGGCAGAGCGATCGCGGCGCGCAGTCAGCGCATAGCCGAGGGTGACCGCAAGGCGATTCCCGCGCTGAAACCGATCCCCGAAGCGTGGGCCCGGGCATCGCAAATGTTGAATCCTGAATTCCTGCAGCAGACGATGCCCAAGCTTCGCATAGATATGCAGAAATGCATCAAGTGCCATGAATGCGAAGAAAACTGTCCGGTCGAGGGCATCGATGTCGAGGCCGACCCGCCCCGTATCCAGCAGCCGTGCATTTACTGCTGGAATTGCGTGAAGATATGCCCGGCCCTTGCAATCGAGGCCGACTGGGACATGCTCGTCGCCATGACGCCGGAAAACTATGCGCGCTATCGCCGCGCGCTCGACGAGGCCGCAGCGCGCGGCGAATTCCGGTGGCTGATAGACCCTGATTCGATCAGATTCGGTGACCCGCTTTATAAGCAGCGCGAGCGCGAAATGAAGAAGGGCGAAGAGGAGTGTTGTGATTGAGTGGATGAGATGAATTTCGCGCTTTTGAAAAGGAAGCTGGAAGCGCTTTACAGGAACTACGACAAGGCATATCTTTCCACGGACCCCTTGATGTTCCCGCACAGGTACGAGGACCCTGCTGATAGAGAGGTTGTGGGCCTTGTGGCGTCTTCGCTTGCGTATGGGCAGGTGAAGACCATCCAGCAATCGGTGGAGCGCGCGCTCAAGCCGATGGGCTCGTGTCCGGCGAAATATGTGCGCGATTTCGACGCACATAGCCGGCGTTCTGATTTCGCGGGTTTCTCGCACCGCTTCAATCGCGGGCCCGACATCGTACTTCTTCTGCACTACATGAAGCAGATGCTAAGGATGAGCGGTTCGATCGGGGAGTTCTTCAGGACGGGATACTGCTCGCGCGACCCTAACATCGGGGATTCGCTCTCGAACTTTGTCGAGCGAGTGCTTGCGCTGGACTGCTCGCCGGTCTATCCTAAAGGTATTTTGCCGAAAAGCGCGGGGGTCCGGTTCTTCTTCCCTTCCCCTGCCAGCGGAAGCGCGTGCAAGAGACTCAATCTGTATCTTCGTTGGATGGTCAGGCGCGGCGATAGTCTCGACTTTGGTCTATGGGCTTTCGTTTCACCCTCGCAACTTGTGATCCCACTCGACACGCATGTTGCGCGTATCTGTGGTTTGATGGGATTGACGGAGCGGAAGACTCCGGGCTGGGCGATGGCTGTTGAAATAACTGAGAACCTTAAGAGACTCGACCCGTCCGACCCTGTGAAATACGACTTTGCGATAAGCAGGCTGGGCATACTCGATAAATGTCCGAGGAAGCCGCTGGCTCACAAGTGCGTCGACTTCGAAATAAGAAAGCTGTGCGCGCCGCGCTAACGCGCGGGGAGCTCCGGGTTCAGAGTTCCGAGTTTAGAGTTTAGGGTTGGGGGAAAGAGGGCAAAGATTCTGAACGAAGAGGAGAAAGAGCGCGATGGCGGTAACAATGGCCAACATCATTGAAGCGAGGAAACGAATACAGAACGTTATATATCGAACGGCGCTCATGGAGACGACGTCGCTCAGCTTGCTGACGGGCTTGCACGTGAAGCTCAAGTCGGAAAACTTGCAGAAAACGGGGTCGTTCAAGATACGGGGCGCGAGCAACAGGATTGCGCTGCTCACGCCGGAAGAAAAGGCTAGGGGAGTAATTACGGCCTCGGCGGGGAATCACGCGCAGGGTGTCGCCTATGCCGCCCAGCAGGCGGGCATAGAGTCGACTATCGTCATGCCGAGCACGACGTCAATCGCGAAGGTCGAAGCGGTGCGCCGATACAAGACAAGAATAATTCTCGAAGGGCAGACGTACGATGAAGCGGCGGAGCGCGCCCGAGCGATTCAGCGCGAGACGGGCGCCACATTCGTGCATGCGTTTGACGATTACGACGTCATCGCAGGTCAGGGAACCATCGGCGTCGAAATACTTGAGGAATGGCCGGAAGTGGACACAGTCCTCGTGTCTATCGGGGGCGGGGGGTTGATATCCGGGATAGCGACTGCGATCAAGGAAACGAAACCGCAGGTGAGGATAGTGGGGGTTCAAGCCTCCGGTGCTCCGTCGGCCAAGCTCGCTCTGGAAAGGGGTCAGCCGGCCAAATTGAGCGCGGCGCACACTTTGGCAGACGGCATCGCCGTCAAACAGGTCGGCGAGCTCACGTTTCCCATCATAAAGAACCTCGTTGACGAGATCGTCACCGTGGACGAGGATGAAATCGCGGCGGCGGTCCTGCACCTCCTCGAAAAAAGCAAGGTGGTGATTGAAGGCGCAGGCGCCGCGCCGGTGGCCGCTCTGATGTACCGCAGAGGCATCGCGAAAAGGAGCAACGTAGTCGTTGTGCTCAGCGGCGGCAACATCGACGTCAACATGCTCGGCAAGATAATCGACAGCGGCCTTGCGAAATCGGGCAGGTTCATGACCGTGGAGGTTGTGCTCGAGGACGTTCCCGGCTCGCTCCAGAGACTGTTGAAACATATCGCCGATCTCGAGGGGAATGTGCTCACGATCGAGCACAACCGGACGTCGGCCAAGGCGCCGTTCGGCAAGACGTTTGTTACGCTGCATCTCGAGACGCGCGGCTACGAGCACGTCGAGGAGATCGCGAGGGAACTGAGAAAGCACTATGAAGTACAGCCGAAACCGTGAGACGACAATGATGAATGATGAGTGATGAATGACGAATAAGATCGTGAACCTACTCGCCTGCTTGCGACATGCGATGGATTCTACAAAGAGAGATTCTTCGCTTTGCGCCTGGCAAGCTGGCAATTGTTTCCCATAATTCGGGGACACGATGGGGCATCATGTCCCCGAATTATTCGCTCCTTGAGAAACTACCTTTTCAAAACTCGCGCAGTAATCATTGTCAAACTGCTTAGGGTCTCAGAAATCCCCCCTTCGAGATTGTCCCATAATTGACGAACTAAGGTGGACAACCTTCTCTCACGTTTATCCCAACCATGCCCCTTTCGCCTTGCTCCTTTCACCTTTGCCCTTTCCTTAGGAGCGCGTGGCATTTCTCGCAAAAAGATCGGCCTTTGAGGTCTATGTCTTCGACCGAATACGAGAGATACATGACGCAGCGGAAGTCTCTGCAGTGGATGAGTCCGAAACTGTGACCGAGTTCGTGGATCGCCTCTTTTTCGCTTCGCTGATAGAGCAACTGGATGTCTTCCGGCAAACCGTAGAATTTCTGCTGGAGCCGGTGGATCGAAATGATTGCGGCCGGATTGTTGAACTGCGCTTCGCCAAAAACGAAGGACAGCGGCGGAATGAACAGGTCGACGGCTGCGACGCCGAGCAATTTCGTGCCAACGTCATCCCGATGCAGAAGTAGCCTCTCGAGCAGTTTGGTAGAGTAGTACTGCTCTCTCACGATGTCGTAGACGCCTTCGAGCGAAATCGTGGAGTCGCTCACCTTGCAAGGGAGCTTCAGCGTTTCGGGGAGCGAAAGCGCGAGGAACTCGGTGATCGAGGCGTCCACTCCGCCGACGGGGAAGATCAGGATTTCGGCCAAACTTATGGATTCTTGAGGTTGTACTTCTTGATTTTTCTGTACAATGTGACCCGGTCGATATTCAAAAAGCGCGCAGCTTGAGATATGTTCCAGTCGGTTTCAACGAGTGTGCTGCGGATGTGCTCCCGCTCGATGGCATCGAGACTCTTCTCCGCCGACACGTACGGCGTCCCCACAGGGGTCATGGGAAGATGGCCGGACTGTATCACGTTGTATTTGCACACGACGACCTCTCTCTCGATCGCATTTTCCAGCTCTCGCACGTTACCGGGCCACGGATAGTTCACCATCTTATCGAGGGCGTCGGGCGCGATGCTCTCGATGTTCTTGTTCGTGGTTTGACTATATTTCCGTAGAAAATGTCCGGCGAGCAATGGGATATCTTCGCGACGCTCGCGCAAGGGTGGAATGCGAATCGTGAAGACATTGAGGCGATAGTACAAGTCGCTCCGAAAGACTCCGGACTCGACGCTGGCTTCGAGATTCTTGTTGGTCGCGGCGATGAGCCTGAAGTCCACCGCGATTTCTCTTTCACCTCCGATGCGCCTGATTTTCTTCTCCTCGAGAACTCTGAGGAGATTCACCTGCGTCTTCTGGCTGATGTCGCCGATTTCATCGAGGAAAAGGCTGCCGCCGTCGGCCATTTCGAATTTGCCTTTACGCCTGTACTGCGCGCCCGTAAAAGCGCCCTTTTCGTGGCCGAAGAGCTCGCTCTCGAGAAGGCTTTCGGGCAGGGCGCCGCAATTAAGGATGACCATCGGCATGTAGCGCCTGCGGCTGTTGGCGTGAATGGCTTTGGCTACCAGTTCCTTTCCCGTGCCGCTCTCGCCGCGAATCAGGACGGATGTGTCGGTTTTCGATACCGTCTCGATGGCCTCGACCACCTCGCGCATGCCCCTCCCACCGCCGATTATGTCGTGAGCGAGTATGGACTCATCGAGGCTCTTCTTCAGCCTCACGTTTTCGGCTGCAAGGTTCTTGCGCTCGACCGCGTTTCGGATAAGATGGCCAACGTGGTCAGGGTCAAACGGCTTGGTGAGATAATCGTATGCCCCTTGCTTCAGGGCTTCGACCGCTGATTCGACCGACGCGAAAGCGGTCATAATGATGATGACGCCATCCGGGTTGATCTCCTTGATTTTCTTTTGGAGCTCAAGGCCGCTCATCCCCGGCATCTTGACGTCGAGCAGGAAAATGTCCCATTCCTCTTCCGTCAGCTTCGCGAGCGCTTCCTTGCCCGTGGAAGCGGAGCCGACGATATAGCCGTCATCCCGGAACCAGTCAGAGAGGGATTTGAGCACGATCGGCTCGTCATCGACTATCAGAATGCGTACATTTTCATTGTTCATTTCCAAAAACCCCGTGCTTATTGGGGGACACCATGCGGCATGGTGTCCCCCAATAAGCTCCTCACCGCGTCAGCGGGGGCCCGGAACTCTGGCGATAGCGAGCGGCCACCATAATAAAGCCCGTCACAAGCCCCAAACTGAGTAATGCGCCAAGCGACCAGAGCGCCGCGCTCCTGATTCGACGAAGATTCTCGAAATCTCCATTCACCCTCTCGACATGAATCCGCGCCTGAAGCATTTCCGGCCCCGCGTTGGGATGGCAGTTAGGTTTCCCGCATGTATTCTTCAAATTGGAGACGTAAATTGAGGACTCCGGGTCGCCGGAAGGACGAATGTCGTGATAGCCATGACAACTAACGCATGTCGCAACGGAGACGATGCCGATGTCTTTTCCCATCCCGTGGTCGCTCTTATTAAACGTCGACACTTTATTGGTGAGAATATTATATTTGCTCATTTTCGTCACGTCGTCGTGGCATCGGGCGCATGTGTAGGTCACATGGAAGGCCGAGACGCTCGACTCAGGATTCCATGGAGCGGCTATCTTGTGTTCACCGTGACAATCGGCGCAAACGGGGGCGTCGGAGATTCCCATCTTCGATGCTTTGCCGTGAATGCTTTGACTGTAGGCCAGATACTCGGTCAGATGACATTTCCCGCAGGTGGCCGGCTGGTGCGGCTTCAGGTCGGCCTCGCCGTTCGCCTGAATGTCGTGCACTCCGTGACAATCAGTGCAAACGGCCGCCATCGCCACCAGCCCGTCCTTGAACAGCGCTTTTCCGTGCACGCTCTGCTGGTACTCAGCATATGGCTGTTCTACATGTATATTGTGTTTCACAACCATCTGCATGTTATCGTGACAAGCGGCGCAGGTGCGGGGAATATTGGCTCGATATATGGTCGATTCCGAGTCTGGCGCAGGCCTGATGTTGTGCTTTCCGTGGCAATCCGAGCAGGTGGCGACATCCTTATCGCCCTTGGCGGAAGCGCGACCGTGCACGCTCGTCTTGTACTGCTGCATGGGGGTAAAATTAGGGGCTCCTTCGGGATTGCCCCTATAATGACAGGAGGTGCAGTTGACCGGCCTCAGGCTTTTGGCGTGGGGAATTTTCGAGTCGGTCGGTTGCGCTTGCCGGGCGTCGACGTGGCAGTCGGCACAGGCGACCTTGGCGTGAATTGACTTTGAAAAGACGGCGCGATCAACATAGATCAGTTGCCTGCGGGCGGTCACCTTGTCGCCGTGGCAAGCCAGACAGGTCTCGTTCTCGCCTTTGTTTGCCCCGTCTGCGGCCCGTCCGTCTCCGGAGGCCGCCAGCAGCAGAAGCGCCGCGACCCCGAGAGCAACAATCACCATTGTCAAAAGTTTCTTCAGCATTCTCTTGTACACCCTTTTCTAAACTCCCCTTTCGGTATCGGCTCCCACTTCCTGCGATTCGCCTGCAGCCTCGCGTGGCGACTGCGGCAGTAAGATAGTGAATGTAGTCCCCTCGCTGAGAGCACTTTTCAAAGATATCGAGCCGCCGTGGCTCTGCACTATCGAGAGTGCAACAGCAAGCCCGAGGCCGACGCCGCCACCCTCCTCTTTCGTCGTAAAGAACGGCTCGAAGACGCGGCGTGCCGTTTCCTCGTTCATCCCGATGCCGTTATCATGGACGGTGACCTCGACAAAGTTCGTTTCGTGCAGGTACCTGCAGCAAATCTTCAGGACGCCTTCGTCCACCACGGCGTCGCAAGCGTTAATCAAGAGCGCCAGCATAACCTGCTTGATCTTCTGAGCGTCGCAGTTTATATATGGAATTCCGTCGTCAAGCTCCAATTGCAGATGAATATTCCTCAAATTAATCAGATGTTCGATCAGTTTGACGGAGTCCTGAGCGATGGCGCATATGTCATTCGGCGCCAGCAGCAGATCGGACTGACGGGAGAACTGCAATAGGTTCTTCACGATCTCACCGCAACGCAGAGCTTCGTTCATTATCATGTCGAGAATTTCCCTGCTCTTGCCGTAGCCGCCCTCGGAAAATCTGTTGCCGTCAATCCGCTTTATCAGTAGTTTTGAATATGCGACAATGCCCGACAGCGGATTATTCAGCTCGTGAGCGACGCTGGCCGCCAATCTGCCGACCGACGCCATCTTCTCGGCCTGCAATATGATCTGGTTCGCCCTCTGCAGCTCTTGAGTCTTGTTTTCGACCCGGTCCTCGAGCGTCTTTGTCCATTCTGTGATCTCGCTGTGCGCCCTCTTCAAGTCCCTCGTCATCTTGTTGAATGAACTCGCGAGCACTCCCAATTCATCCGAGGATGTCGCATGGATGACGTAGTCCATGTCGCCCATCGCGATGCGCTTCGTACCCATGATAAGCTTCTTGACCGGCCCGTATATCATGAGCCACACGAACCCGGCGGAAACAAGCGAGATCGCGATCATAATGACGAGCAAATTGATGAAGATGTTGCGCTGATATTCCGCAATGCTCTCGTCGACCTTTGCAAGAGAGATGTTGATATCGAGAACCCCCAGAACCTTCTTCGATTCGGGATGCACGTGACAATCGGCATTGTAGCATTCCGGCTCGTTTTCTATCGGTTGAATGAGGCCGAGGAGTCGCTCGCCCCCATTGACCTTGAAGATTCGGGCGCGATCTGGGCGCGAGAGTTTGGCTATCGGCTGTTCCTTCGTGTGGCAGGCGTAACACGCCTCGGCTTTCTTATCGACGAACGTGTTCATCTCAGTTTCGTCAGTAGAGAAAGTGATCTTGCCCTCTTTGTTGAGAATCCGGATTCTGTGTATACCCGGCTCGTTACCTATCTGTTTGATTGTGTGATAGAGTTCATCGCGGCGGTTCTTCAGCATCGAGAGGCGGGTGCTGCGTTTCACGATATCGCCGATCCCTTGAGCGCTGGTCAGCACCAATCCTTCGAGATGTTTGCGGCTGTTCTCGATGTTGATGTATCCGAAGACGCTGAAGATGACGAGCGCGCTGCCCACCACACATATGATCAGCTTGATGGTGAGGCTGTTTGAGATACTTAGTACTTTCTTGATCAGATTCATCTGTTCGTTTTACTCGAGGGTACGTCAGCCCGAGAATTGCCAATATATTCTACTTCAACGGGTTGCGCGGGGTCAAGCAACCGGAGGCACACTTGCAGGGGACCCAGCCGATTCGGGGACACCATACCGCATGGTGTCCCCTGATCGGTTCATGTCTGCATGTCTGCGCGGGGATAAGGGGAGCCGGGGTTTAAGCTCCCCTACGCGTTTTTTCCCCTCTCCTGCATAGGGCCGAGGTTAGTTTCTCCTCCCAAGAAACAGTCTTCTGGAGACTGCCCCACAATTGCATGTTCGGGCCGGGGTTATTGTAGGTGCGAATTTATTCGCATCCCGCCGGTGGCGGGATTTCCGGCCTTTCTATGCGTTGCGTATGCGAATAAATTCGCACCTACAAAATTACGGGACAGTCTCTCTTTCCCCTTCAGTAAAAAGGGAAGGGGTATTATGTTTCCTTCACGAACGCTGGCTCCGCGCCTACGTTCAGGGGTGTCGTGCGCTGTGGAACGAGCAATTCGAGCGACTCACCGGATTCGCGGGCAGGCTCCTCCGGAAACACATGCAGGTATTTGACTGCCGCCGCGAACAACGCGAAACCGACAGCCACCAGGAACATGGTGGCCCCTATTTCCATCCATGATGGGAAGTAGGCCGCGCCGGATGACCGCATCATGCCGGTTATGCTGACGTTGAGCCGGTTCATCACAAATCCCATGACCACCATAACAGACGCGATGAACAAGCCTCCTTGGCTTTCACGAACTTTCCGCGCGGCCAGAAGCGCCAGCGGCGCCACTACGCCAAGTCCCATCTCGAGCATGAACATTCTGCTCTCCTGGCTCCCGTCGAGCAGCAGCGGAAGGGCGCCTCTGTTATACAGGTCTTTCACTTTCAGCACAAAGTAAACCGACAATATGACCAGAACTACGCGCCCAATGCTGGCCAGAATATCCAACTCGAGTCTCCTCCTGAAGGCGCGCCGGCTCAGGTAGGACTCGAATATCACCATTGAGAACCCAGTCGCGATTGCCGACACGAAGAACATCAAGGGCAGAATCGGGGTGTACCACAAGGGATGCAGCCTGCCGGGAGCGATCAGGAACACAGTGCCGAGCGACGACTGGTGCAGGGTGGACAGGATGAAGCCCATGATCACGAGCGGGATAGTTATGGATTTCACTATTCTTAGCGGTTTCTCCCACTTTAACCGTCCGAGTAGGATCGGGCTGAATTCGAGCGAGAGAACGGTCGTGTATAACATCACACACCAGGCGACTTCAAACATGACCGAGTGAGGGTTCCACATGATGAGCGGATGCCAGATGCGATAGGGCCGGCCGATATCGAAGATCAGGCCTGCGTTCACGAGCAGATAGCCCAGGAACGCGCTCAACACGGTTGAGGGAAGTATCGGCTTGTATTTCTTAATGTTGAAGACATGCACGATCAGGGTGATTGTGAAGCCGCCGGCCGCCAGCCCGACTCCGCATAGGACGTCGAACCCGACCCACAGGCCCCACGGAACCTTGTCGCTCAGGGCGGTCGAGGCCCCGAGCCCCTTAAACAACCTGATATATATGACATATAACCCCTGGAGAACAATCGCCGCAAACACCAATCTCCAGAACGTCATCTTAGGTATCCATTTCCGGTTCATGTTATCTTTGTCTCCTGTTATTAGTGGACTTGGGAATCCGTCGTGCAACCATTTTCTCTCCCCATCTTGGTTAGGGGAAGGGAGAGGAACCTGTCCGTCAGTTCTGTAGGTGCGAATTTATTCGCACGTTGCAGGCTGGAAATAGGGCAGAAATATTGTGCGAATAAATTCGCACCTACAGCGTTCTGCCCCAAATACTCGGTTGTTGAACACATTCTTGCACCATGCCCTATCTTACGCTTAGTTCTTCTTAAAACGATCCAGAAAGCGCTTCAGGCCCAGGCCGCTATCTGACCCTTGCGGAGCGCGCTCCTGAGACTTCTGGAGTCTCTCGTCTTCGAGAACCATGCGGCGATTGATTATCCATGCAACACCGCCGAGGAGTGTTCCGCCTACGAGCACGAAGTCCGGAATCTTCGAGAGCACCGACCATGTCAGGAGCGGCAGTGGCTTCTCGATGAGATTGGATTTGAAGCCGATCTGCTCGAACGGCACGGCGGCGAGAAAAAGCATAGATGTGCCGCCGACTTCGCGCTCACCGAAAATATGGTCCTGGTATTGTCCGGGGGTTTCGGCTATTCTGCGGCGCGCTTCGACTAGGAGTTCACTGCGCTCGCCAAACGCAGTGGCGCCGGTCGGGCAAGCCTCAGCGCACGCGGGCATTCCGCCCGCCAGCACGCGGTCATAGCAGAACCAGCACTTTCTCACACGCGGGAGCGCCTTGCTCCACTCGTAAGTCGGAACCTGAAACGGGCACGCCTGCATGCAGTACCGGCAGCCGATGCACTTATCTTCGTCATACACGACCGGCCCCTCTTCGAGCTTCTTGAGAGCGCCGACGGGGCAAACTGATGCGCAGGCAGGCTCGAGGCAGTGCATGCACATCTTGCGCACATAATAGTCGCCTCTCTCAAAGACCTTGGTGAACTTGCATTCGGAGAGGTCGTCTTGTCTGCACTCCGCTGACAGGTTATTTTTCTCTTTGCACGCCTCCTCGCACGAGAGGCATCCTATGCACATTGTCGTATCTATCAGCATTCCCTTCCGCATATATCTCTCCTCTGGGTGTTACGAATTTTTCAGAAACTCCTCCTCGAACATTTTCCATGCTTCATCATCGAGAGACTCGAGCAAACTTTCGAGCGACAGAGCGCCGTCTTGCATCGTGACACCGACCGCTTGCAGTCTCGGCATCTGGGCTGCCACCAGTTGGTGCAGCCGGAACAGCTCTTCATATATCCATTTGGCCGCGTCTTCGGCGAATCGAAGGGCCTTGATGTCAGTTGAAAGGCTAGCCGGTCTTATTCGGCAAATCCATTGCGACGAATCGGCCGTCGGCCGGCTCGACTGCTTCTTGTTAACGGCTACGACCGTTCCTGCGACTGGCGCAACGAAATCAGTTATTCGATTACCTTGCCGAACCGAGAACAGTCTCTCGCCGCGGCGAACCGCTTGCCCCACTGCGGGCAGTCTGACTGCGTCAATTTTTCCAATCGCTTTGCGCGCAAACGCATCCACGCCGATCGAGGTCTCGCCGGACTTTTCGACCGACGCCCATGTGTGCCCGCGATGCAGGAAGGTATTAGGCAGGGGGTGGATTCCGAAATCGTTCAGGCGCGCGACAATCCTCGAGAAATCCGGGAGCACATGCGCTTGCTGGTCACGCGGGTCGGGCATGAAAAAACCGTAGACCTCTTGGCCTCGCTTCGCCGCAATCATCTGAAGAATCAAGTCCGCAACGAGAAACGCCAGCGCTATGCCTATTACTGCAATGGGAACCATCTGTCCTCTCCTTTCCGAATGCTCCATTAACAGGGGAATCAACTGGCCGGATCACTCCGGCTCGTGCATGAAAACGCGGCTGACGAACTTGCGCCAGTCCGCTGCGTCAAAACAGTCGGCTATGCCTTCCTCGGGAAGACCGCCGTCCTGAAATACCAAACCCAGCTTGCCGCTGAACGCAGACCTGAGTTCCGCGGCAGATTCTTCCATCCATCGCCTCGCGACGTTTGCGCGAAGGAGATTGCGGAGGTTTTGTTTCAGATTCTTGCTCCTGACTAATACAAGCCATCCGCCGCCGTAAGGCTCTCTCGAAAGAAATTCGGGATTCGCCATCGCCCGTTCATTCACTGCGATGACTTCGCCGTCGAGCGGAAAGAGCATTTCCAGCTTTCTTGCGTTTCGCGAAAGGGTCCATCCCTTTCCACCCTGTCTGCAGCGATCGCCCACGCGGGGGAGGTCGATTGAAGACGGCTTACCGATAAGCTTGGCGGCGAACTCATCGATCCCGACAAACGCCGTGTCCGCCTCGCGCGGCGCGACCCACGCGTGTCCTTGATGGTAATAAAGAGACTCGGGTAGGGCGTAACCCTCGACGCGTGCGGCGGCCCTGATCGCGCGCGCTATCATGGTGCCCTGCGGCCCGATGACGCTTGCGCTCGCAACATGAATATTTTCTGCGGCCGCCTCTTCATCCATTGTGCCCTTGAAAGCCCGCACGCGGACGAACCGGGCTATCTGGTCGAAGCAGGCCACGGTGATGAGCGACAAGCCCATCAGAAGGAGGAACGTTAATATGATGATTATCACTGGCATCGCGACGGGAATCATGGTGGTCTACCTCCTTATTGAACTTGGTTCATGGCTTTGGGTTTACGGTTCATGGTTGAATTCCGATTAGCCCCGCCGTTCGACCATGAATGTGCGGTCGGCGAATTCATCCCATTCCGCCTCATCAAAGTGGTCGGCCAATGCCTCTTTCGGAAGACCGCCATCCTGGAACACCATGCCCAACTTTCCGCTGAAGGCTGCCCTGAGATCGGCTGCGGACTCTTCCATCCACCTCGTGGCGACCTGCCCGGCGAGCAGATTACGCAGGTTTCTTTTCAGTTCGCGCGGCTTCACCATCGCGAGCCATCCGTTCCCATACGGTTCCTTGGACAGTATTTCGGGATTGTTGAGAACCCGCTCGTTTATGGCGATGATCTCGCCGTCCAAAGGGAATGGCATCGCGAGGGTTCTCCCTTTTCTCAAGAACGTCCACCCTTTCGCGCCCTGCCTGCAACGCTCGCCGACGCGCGGGAGCTTCACGGATGTCGGCTTGCCTATGAGTTTGCTCGTAAATTCATCCACTCCAACCACCACCGTACCCGACTCTTGAAGGGCTACCCACGAGTGGCCCTGGTGGTAGTACAGCGACTGCGGCAAGGCGTACCCTTCCACCCGGGCGGCAGAATCCTTGGCCGCAGGCAAGACCACAACGGCCTGCGGGGATGGAGGCGGGATGGTCGGCATGTCGATTGGTCCGAGGAACGGCCCCTCGGGAACCGCTTTTGGAAGGATTCCGCGCTTCATAAAGCCAGAAAGATAGCTGACACCGATGAACACAGCGAAGGTCAGAATTGTCAGAATGAGGGACATAATTCGGGTCCTCCCTCCGATTGAAAAATGCTCTTGGTTGCCGTTAGTTTTGCCATTTCACAGTACAGCCCCGCCGCCAAGCAACGGGAACCGCCGATGAACGCCGATGGGAATATCCCATTATCCGCCTTTGGCAAAGGGAGATAAAGGGGGATTTGGCGGTACATGTTGCACATTGTCTCATGCTCTCTTATAAAAGCAATTCCCTTGCCCATATTGGGGCAAGGGATTTCTGCTTACGCAACTATTGATAAATAAATGAGTTGTGACTTTAGGTAGGAAACAACTCCACGTGCGCGGATTCGATGGCACATTGTTGTATTTATCATCATAATCTGTAACTTACCTTTTATCAATGTGTTATGGTGTGGCATAAATCTACATCGACTGTTGAGGATGTCAACACACAAAATTTCGGGGAAAAGGGGAAACGGGTAAAAGGCGAAACGGTGATAGAAATTGGGAATCTGCACAGCGTAAGGATATGACGCAAATCACACAAGCATGACGCAAGACCCTGATGAGGAAGAGTGAAGCGCTTTTGACCTTTTGCCCCAGCGGTAGCTGACGTTAATAATGAGCGTTTGCGGAAGGCCGGTCAAGGAAGTTTTTGTTAACGGACAGTGCGAAAGGCATAAGCGCAAATGCGGCAAACATTCATGGAATAGTAGCCGCGGGAAAAAACCTCCACCTAAGGGGTGCATCGGCGGTTCCAACCCTTGTCTTTATTGACATCCTTTTCTTCTTGCACGTCAGACACTTTAGCTCACTTTAGACACTTCGCACTACCCAGTATTTCCCATCTTCTCTTTGTGCCTTGGTGACTTGGTGGTGTGATGTTTAATTAGTGGTGTGATGTTTTTTCGGATTTGGTATAATGATAGCCGTCGGCAAAATCGCTGGTCACGGAGGCAATCATGAGCGTACTCACCGCGAAAGAAGCCCAACACGGGATAAAGACCGCAAAGAGCCTCTCCCCCAGAATCTCTTGGCTCAGAGACTACTACTTCAAGGGGACGGAGAGGACGTGGAACAATGAGTTCACCGCGTGGAGCACAGGAACGCCCTGGGATATCCAGCTTCAGGAACTCACGTACTACATTGTCCCGGAGGTTTACCCGCTCCTTAACACGATGAGGGCGTCCTACCGCCAGGCGGCGCGAAACGTAA
>CAYVDS010000015.1:0-15284 GCA_964450145.1 uncultured bacterium | reverse complement strand
TCGCGGCACGATATTTGGCCAGAACGATATCCGGCCTGCCCGAAAGGCGGGCGTGGTTTGTAAAAGAGGTCATGGTGAGTTACTTGCCCCGGGAGATACTTCCGGGCGACCTCATCGCAGGCGCGCGATTCAACATACAGACCTCGATGTGCCTGACCAAGGAAGAAGCCGAAGAGTATGAAAGACTGACAATAGGCAAAGACGGCGTTAGGGCGAAAATGAAACGGTTCCACGACCACGGCTACGGCAATACCGGCAGCACAAGCGGTCACCTCATCCCCGGCCATGAACACGCGCTCAAGCTCGGCTGGAAAGGAATTCTCGCTGACCTCGAGTCTAAATACAATGCTCTGGACAAAGGACAGCAGCGCGGCTCCAAAGGGGCGCAGTTACGAGCGATGATGACAGCCGCAACGATGGCCGGAGACCTCGCGGCAAAATACTCAAAACTCTGCCGCGACCTCGCCGAAAGGGATTCGAACCCGAATCGGAAAGAAGAACTCTCGCAGATGGCCCGGAATCTCGACAGAGTTCCGTGGGAACCTGCGCAAACTTTCTGGGAGGCGGTGCAGGCGCTGTGGCTGAACCACATGCTTGTAATGAGCGACGAGAACTACCCGGGCCCCGGCGTCTCCTTCGGCAGGATCGACCAGTACCTTCTCCCCTACTGGGAATATTCGTTGGCTCACGGCATGGACAGGGAGTTCGGCAAAGAAATCCTGAAATGTTTCTGGGTTCATTGCAATACCGCCTATGACGCCATGATCCGCAACGGCAACCAGGGCATCACCGCCGGTTTTGGCCAACTCATTACCCTCTCGGGCATGGGCAAGGACGGAAAGGACCTGACCAACGACCTCACATATGCGATCCTCGATGTCATCGACGAGATGACACCCATCCTCGAACCGAAACCCAATGTGCGATTGCACAGAAACTCGCCCGACAAACTCCTCGACAAAGTCGTGGACATGGTCTCGTCGAGTCAGGGAGCGCCGTTTCTCCTGAATTTCGATGAACGCTCGATGGCGGGCATGATGCTCGAAGCGAAGAGAGTAGGCATTACTCACGTGATAAATGAGCACAACGTTCACGACTACGCGCCCGTCGGCTGCCTCGAAAACACTATGGTCGGCAACGACCGGTCCGGCACTGTTGACAATAATCTCAACTTGCTGAAGTCAGCCGAACTCACGCTCACGGGCGGAAAGGACTTGCTGCCATACGTGAATCCGTTCAGCGGCAAGGCCGAACCGATAGGCCAGGACGGCCCCGACACCGGAGACGCCGCAACCTTCGAGACATGGGACAAATTCTGGAACGCTTACGAAAAGCAAACCGCGTATATCGTCAAGAAATGTGTCGAAACATATGAAGCTTCGGAGGCGCTCCGGGCGAGGTTCTTCCCCACCGCGTACCTCTCGTGCCTCGTCAAAGGGTGCGCCGAGCAGGGTCTTGACATAACGCAGGGCGGCACCGAGATCAGCTTCACCACGCTCGAGGCCGTCACCTATGCCACCGCCGTAGACTCACTGCTCGCCATCAAGTATCTCGTCTTCGATGCAAAGAAATGTTCTATGGCTGATTTGATAAACGCGCTGAAGGCAAACTGGCGCGGTCACGAAAGGCTCCAGGCCATTGCAAAAAACAAAGCTCCCAAGTACGGCAGGGACGACGATGCGGCGGACGAAATGGCGGCCAAGGTTATGAATCTCTGGTGTGAGGAGACATGGAAGCACAAAACCGCGTCCACGAAACGCCAGTTCCGGCCGGGGATGCTGAGTTGGAACTACTGGGCGGGTGACGGATACGTCATGGCTGCCAGCGCCGACGGAAGGCCCATGGGACAGTTTCTGTCAAACGCGATTTGCCCATCCAACGGCGCAGATATCAATGGGCCAACCGCCAACGCAAACTCCGTCGGAAAAGCCCTCGGCGGAAAAGCACCCGACGGAAACGGCGACTGGGACGGATACTTCAACATGCTGCCGAACGGGGCCAGTCATACGATGACCTTCAATCCCTCGATTATGCGCGATCCCGAGCACAGGGAGAAATTCAAGGCGTTCCTGCGAGGTTACGTCGAAAATGGGGGAACCGCCTTGCAGATAAACATGCTCGACCCGGAAATGCTGCGGGATGCGCAGAGGCATCCGCAAGACTATCGCCACCTGCTGGTGAGGATAACCGGCTACAACGCTTACTTCACCACCGTAGGCAAAGAGCTTCAAGATGAAGTGATAAAGAGGATTAGTCATAGTAGGGTTTGATTCGAGTTAAAGGTCAAAGGTCGAAAGTCGAAGGTCCAGAAATAGGCGAAAGGCAATTTCCAGATGGTTATCGTTGCGAGGAGCGCAGCGACGAAGCAGTCTCAGTTCGGTGGACACAACAACACAAGGATTGCTTCGCTTCGCTCGCAATGACGAAGCTTAGTTGTTTATCGTCCGACCGCAACTCGGTGTAGGAATCCGTGATCATGGTCGAACAAGAACAATCTGACACTCGCGAGGCACTCATCCTCGAGATACAACGAATGTCCACGGAGGATGGGCCCGGCATCAGGACAACCGTTTTCTTCAAGGGTTGCAGCCTGAAATGCTCGTGGTGTCATAATCCGGAGAGCATATCTCCGCATCCGCAGGCGCAATGGATAGGCTCGAGATGCATCGGATGCAAGACCTGCCGGGACACATGTCCCAACGGCGCCTTATCGTTCACGCAGAAAGGCGTTCTCATAAATCGAGACAACTGCAAGGGCTGCGGCGCGTGCGCCGAAGAGTGCCCTTCCACCGCGCTTGAGCTTCTCGGCAAGAAATGGACGTTGGACTCTCTTACGGCGGAAGTCTTAAAGGACAAAGCGTATTTCGAGAAATCGGGCGGTGGCGTCACTGTGTCGGGAGGCGAGCCGACCGTGCAAGCAAAGTTTGTCGGAGATTTTCTTATGCGCCTCCAAAGGGCAGGAATACATACAGCGCTGGACACCTGCGGCATGTGCGGGAATGGCGTCCTTGATTCTATCCTGCCGCATGCGGACATGGTGCTCTTCGATATCAAAGAGATAGATTCCGGCAAGCACAGGCGATTCACTGGTAAGCCCAACGAGAAAATCCTGAAACACCTTATCCATGTATCAGAACATATGCTGATATGCTCGCAACCCGATCACTTATGGGTGCGTACGCCGATAATCCCCGGCGTGACCGCAACGGAAGACAATATCAGAGGCATCGGCAAGTTTATCGCGTCGCGCCTGCACGGTATGGTGAGCCGCTGGGACCTGTGCTCATTTAACAATCTTTGTAGAGACAAGTACATACGACTTGGGCTAGATTGGCCCTTTGCGAACACCGCACTCTTGACGAAGGAATTCATGGAGGAGCTTGCCGGAATCGCCCGGGATTCGGGTGTGAATCCGGACATAGTGCGCTGGAGCGGCTCAACCAGGCTGGAGGAAGAAGGCTGTCCAGCAATAAATGAGGCCGAATGAATTCGGCCGCACAGAGATGGGTGTCGCATATCAAGAATCGCACCCAAGAAATGAATTCAGAGATTGCGGCGTGGGTGCGAATTCATTCGCACGCAGTTGTATGAATGTCGAGGAAAGGGAGACATGCCTTGACCACAAAAACATCCTTCAGCGCCGACGAAATCAAGGCGTTTGAGCCTGCTGAGAAAATCGGCCTCGTTGCCAGCGTGAATCCGCAAGGGCTTCCCCACGTGTCCCTCATCACTTCCATAATGGCGGCGAGTCCCATGCAGTTGACCCTTGGAGAATTCTGCAAGGGAGTGAGCAAACAATATATTCAGCAGAACCCTAACGTCGGGTTCTTGATCATGCCCCTCAACCGGAAGCTCTGGCGCGGGAAAGCGAAGTGGACCCATCTGAGAAAAGACGGCCCGGAATATGAAGCCTACAATACGATGCCGATGTTCCGCTACAACGCCTACTTCGGCATAAACACCGTCCATTATCTTAACCTCATTGAGACATCCGGCGGCGAGCCGCTGCCCGTGCCGATTATCACACGCGCGGCGCTTGTCACCAGGTTCGCAAAGGGCGGCGCAACGACGGGAGTGAAGGAGCGCGTTCTCAAGCCATTTGCGGAGGACCTCTTCAACAAGCTCGATTCGCTCAAGTTTATCGCCTATATTGGGGCCGACGGATTCCCGGCTATAATACCGGTCATTCAATGCCAGGCGGCTGACAGCAGACGGCTTGTCTTTTCCCCCAAGGCATACGGCCCGGAACTCAGAGAAATCCCGAAAGGGGCAAGGGTCGCGGTATTCGGTCTGACCATGGGTATGGAGGACGTCCTCGTGAGAGGAATATTCCTGGGTTTCAGGAGACACAGATTCTTCACGCTGGGCGCGGTCGACATAGACTGGGTTTACAACTCCATGCCGCCGTGCCACGGGCAGATATATCCCGAGGTCGAATTGAAGCCGGTCGAAAATTTCTAGGATAGAAACAAGGGGGGCCATTTTCCGTATGAGCATTAATCTGCACTTTACCGAAGAAGACTGGGAACGGATTCGACGCGACTGGAGTCTGTGGTGGGCGGGCGAGCTTGAACGCCCGATGGTCGTCATCGAGAACCCGATGGCGATTCCCATCGGGCTGGAGTTCGCACAGGAATTCCTGCTCGAAAAACCTGTCGATGAAGTGCTCGATCAAGAACAAGCCATGCTCGAGGTGAGGGAATTCTACGGCGACGCCTGGCCGAAATGGTGGCCTAACTTCGGCCCGGGCATCATGGCGGGATTCCTCGGAGCAAAAGTGCATGGCGACCCGGAAATGGAAACGGTATGGTTCGAGCCGTCGGAGCAAAAAGCGATAGGCGATATTCGCTTCAGGCTCGACCCTGATAATGTTTGGTGGAAGCGAATCGTGGAACTTACCCGACGCGCCGTCGAGCGATGGGGAAACAAGGTCTCGGTGGCCCATACCGACCTCGGCGGCAATCTTGACATCCTCGCCTCCTTCCGCGCTACTCAGCAACTGCTGTTCGACGTTATGGATTCGTCCGATGAAGTGATGCGATTGGCAAAAGAAATCACCGCGCTTTGGCTGCGGTATTATGACGAACTCTGGGCCATCATCCGGAAGGCCGGCTGCGGGACAACTCACTGGGCGCCGATCTGGTCACCCGGCCGGTGCTACATGCTGCAAAGCGACTTCTCATATATGATTTCCCCAAAAATGTTCGAGCAGTTTGTGCTCCCGGATATCGAGGCTTGTTGCAATAATTTAGACCACGGTTTCTATCATCTCGACGGCAAAGGACAGATTCTGCACCTTGACATGCTTCTCTCGCTGAAAAACCTCGCGGGAATCCAATGGATTCCGGGGGACGGAGCGCCGCCACCGGAAGAGTGGCTGTCGCTGCTAAAGCGCATCCGTGACGCGGGCAAGCTATGTCAGCTTTATGTGTCCGCCGAAGGAGCGCAAACCATTGTTAGGGAACTCGGCGGGCGCGGCTTTGCGTTCTTTATCATGTCCTTCATCACCTCGCGCGAGGAGGCCGACGATTTCCTGAGAACGTTAGGATACAAATAGGGATTTGAGCATGCAGAAAGTTTCGATGTTTATTCCTTGTCTGGCCGATCTGTTCATGCCTGAGATAGGTGAGGCGTCTTTTCAGTTGCTTCGCCATCTGGACCTGAATCCGACCTATCATAAAGAGCAAACGTGCTGCGGGCAACCGCTGTTCAACAGCGGCTACATCAAACATGCGAAGAAATCGGCGAAGCATTTCATCGAGGTCTTCAGAAACGACGATGCGATCGTCTGTCCGTCCGGCTCATGCGTCCACATGGTCAAGCATCGATACGTTGAGCTTTTCGGCGACGAGTCCGCGTGGCTTAACAGGGCGCAGGAAATCGCGTCCAGCATCTATGAGCTTTCTCAGTTTGTGGTCGATGTTCTGCGAATCGAAGGCGTCGGCGCTTCATTCGACGGCAAGGCGGCGTATCATGTGTCCTGCCAGACGCTGCGCGGGCTCGGCGTTTCGCAGCAGGCGCGAAAACTCATGGGTACTGTCAAGGGCGCAGAGCTCGTTGATCTGACGCGCGCGGAGGCTTGTTGCGGATTCGGAGGCAAGTTCGCCAACGATTATCCGGAAATATCGGAAGCTCTCGTCCGTGAAAAGGTGACGCATTATCTTGAGAGCGGAGCCGATGTCCTTGTGGTCAGCGAGCCCGGCTGTCTCCTGAATATCGGCGGGTACCTCAGCCGAAACCATCCCGAAAAGAAGGTTATGCATATTGCGAATTTCCTCACCCAGGGAATCAGGAACGGAGACACCCTTGTTGGGGACACCATGCGACATGGTGTCCCCAATAAAGGTATCCAAATCGTCTCATTGCGCAGGGAGCATGATGAAGGTTAAAACAGAACGATTCAGCGAGTCGGCCAAAGAAGAACTCGCCAACAAACGCAGCCGCGCCATTCTCGATGCCATCGCGTCGGTCGTCGACATAAGACGTCAGTTCGCAATGGAGTCACTATCTGATGCATCAGCCGCGCTCGCACTCGCAAGAGCGATTCGCGCCGAAGCGATTGGCAGACTGCCCGAGCTCCTCGAACAATTCGAAAAGAACGCCACCGCCAACGGAGCAAAGGTTATCTGGGCTCGCAACGCGAAAGAAGCAAACGAATTCATCCTGAGATGCGCGAAGGAGCGCGGGATCAAATACGTCACCAAAGGCAAGTCCATGGTGACCGAGGAAATCGGTCTGAACAATGTCCTTGCAGAAAATGAAATCGAGGTTTTCGAGGCGGACCTGGGCGAGTTTATCGCTCAACTGCTCAATCGTCCCCCATTTCACATTGTCGGGCCGGCAATTAATATCCCCGTGGAAGAAATCTGCGAAATATTCCTGCAAGAAAAGGTCATGAACGAGCCGACGCATGACCCCGTCGAACTCGGCGGCGCCGCCCGGGCCTTCCTACGAGACAAGTTTCAGCGCCTCGAGATGGGCATAACCGGCGTCAACATGGCGGTCGCCGAAACGGGCGCAATCATCAACGTTGAGAACGAGGGCAATATTCGGCTTACTAAGTCCTCGCCGCGGACGCAGGTATCCGTGATGAGCCTCGAAAAAGTGGTTCCCACCATGAGCGACGCCATCCATCTTCTGCGTCTGTTGTGTCGGAACGCCACTGCCCAAAAGATATCGGCATATGTCACAATCGATTGCGGCCCCAAGAAAGCCGGCGAGGTCGATGGTCCCGAGGAGCTCTTTGTCGTTATTGTAGACAATGGTCGCTCCGATTTTTACGCCGACCTCGAAGCTCGCGAGGCGATGCGATGCATACGGTGCGGGGCGTGTATGTATGAGTGCCCCGTATATATGAAAATCGGCGGGTACCCTTACGGATGGGCCTATTCAGGCCCGATGGGACAGGTTCTCAATCCCTTGTTGCTCGGGCTCGACAAGACTCAGAACCTCTACCGCGCCTGCACTCTCTGCGGCAGGTGCAAAGAGATTTGTCCGGGCGGCATCGACCATCCCAAGATGTTCTTGTCGTACCGCGCTAAAGACGTGGAAGGACATCAGGCATACAAAGGAGTCAAACGTCCGTGGAGGGAATCGCGGTTCTTCGGCCTGCTAACATTCGGAATGAGCCGCGCCTGGCGCTGGAATCTCGGAATCAAGGCGTTCCGTCCCCTTGTCAACCGAACAACTAAGAACGGCTCCGCGCGCGAAGGCGCGTCGCCGCTTGAAGGGTGGCTCAAGAGCAGAGACCTTCCCACAATCGCGAACAAGACCTTCCGCGAAAGAATGAACGACAAGGAAACGAAGTGAGTTTGAGGAAAGCTAAAAGCAAGAAGTATGGATTCCCGCTTTCGCGGGAATGACGTAAGGCGTTCAGTCTCTTTGGGGTTCAACCCTGAACCTAGACCCTGAACTCTGAACCAAGTTCTTAGAAGTAATTTTACGGCAATGAATCGAACGGCTAGAGACGAAATCCTTGGAAAACTCAAGGCTGCCCCGAAGAGCGACCTGACTCCTCGACCATGCGCGCCTCCTCCCATCGAGATTTCCTGGACGAAGGAGCAGATGATCGAAAACTTCACTGAAAACCTGCTCCGCGAAACGGCGGTTGTCCACCGCGTGGAAAATTATGGCGAGGCTGCGGAGAAACTTGCGGAGATCGCCCGATCAGAGAATATCACGAAAATGATGGCTTCGACGGATGACGTCATAAGCAACCTGAAACTGCATGAATGGGGCCCGGGAAACGGCGTCGAGGTCCTCACTCGGGAGCAGTTTCGAGACCGGGTCGCTTTCAAACAGGCGGTATTCAACGATGTCCAGGCCGGCGTGACCGGCGTTGACGGCGCCGTAGCGGAGTCGGGTACCCTATGTCTTGTTCATGATAAGAATCAACCGCGCCTCGTTTCTCTCGCTCCGAAAACGCATATTGCGGTCGTCCCCGTCGAGAGACTCTATTCGGTCTACGAGAATGCGACCGACAGAATATTCCGGGAGAAGGGAAAACTCCCGAGCCAGGTCAGCTTTATCACTGGTCCCAGCATGACAGCCGACATTTTGGGAGTTCCCTTCAAAGGCATGCACGGTCCAAAAAGGCTGATCGTAGTCCTTGTTGGATAACGAAAGAAACTGCCCTCAATTTGGGGACACGATGCATCGCTTAATTCGGGGATTGATGCCTCATCGTGTCCCCGAATTAAGCAAAACAAGCGCCGGTTTCTTAGCAGGAGCCGAGCAACTGAGAATCTCGCATTTTCTTGTAGTCCTGCGGCGAGGAGGAGATTCTTCGCTTCGCTCAGAATGACACGCGGCCACTGTCATTCGGGCACACGCCCAACAACACCGCGTGGCCGAAAGAAGAAGGAAGGAAAATATGGCAATGATGTTCGATCCCGTAAGAATCAAGAACCTGAGTATCCGCAACAGGATCGCCCGCTCGGCGACATACGAGGGGATGGGGAACCACAGGGGTGAGCCCACAAAGCAACACGCCCAACTCTACAACGCGCTTGCGGAAGGCGGTGTCGGACTCATCTTCACCGGCGCCACGATGCTCGAGCGATTCAAACTGGAGCTTCCGGAAGGCGCGGATATGGCGTATCCGACTTTCATCCACGACGATGCGATAGCCAGCCTGTGGAAGCCGATTGTGGCGGACGTGCACGCGCGCGGCGCAGCTATCGCCATGCAGGTTGTGCACGCGGGCCGGCAGGAGGCGCCGGTCGTGCGCGGCGGCGACGCGCCGATCGCTCCGTCCGCGGTTCAGGAGAAGACCTTCGGCGTTGTTCCCCGCGAGATGACCATTGCCGAGATCAAGGAAACGATCGAGAATTTCGCGCAGGCGGCCCGGCGGGTGAAAAGCGCGGGGTTCGACGCGATTCAATTACACGGCGGACACGGCTATCTCATCAGCAATTTCATCTCGCCTTACACTAACCGCCGTACGGACGAATACGGCGGCGACACTGAAAGGCGCGCGCGATTCATCGTCGACATTATTCGGCGCTCGCGCGAGATGGTCGGCGACTACCCCATCTTGATAAAAATGAATTGCGACGATTTTGTTCTCGGCGGCCTCGACAAAGAGGAGGCGGCCCGCGTCGCCGCCACCATCGCAAAGGCCGGCATCGACTGCATCGAGATAACCGCCGGCATTTACGAGTCAATGGAATTAATGAGCCGCAAAGCAATAAATAGCGAAGAGAAGGAAGCATATCTCCGCCCCTATGCCGAGGCGCTGAGAAAAGCGGTGAATACTCCGCTCATACTTGTCGGTGGAATGCGTTCTCCAGCCGTGATAGAAAGGATTCTTTCCGACGGCGTAGCCGACATGGTGTCTCTCTCGAGGCCATTCATACGCGAGCCCGGACTGGTCAAACGCTGGAAAGCGGGCGACCTTTCGAAGGCAGCGTGCGTCTCGTGCAACCAATGCAGCGAAAACACATTCACCCAACCGATGTGCTGCTACGTTGAGGAAGCATTGAAAGCAAAGAAAGACTCGTGAAAAAAACGCCTGTGCGAGATTCCTCTCGCACAGGCGCCGGTAACACGCGATTGTCTGGCAATCGTCTCAGTGGGCTTCAGCGTGGAACCATTTCTCACGCAGGATCTTGAATTGGGACAACTGGTAAACGCCTGCAACACCGATCAGCGTGTAGACGATTCTGGTTAGTACGCTCATAGAGCCAAATACTGTTGCGATCAGGTCGAAGGAGAATATCCCCAATAGTCCCCAATTCAAGGCGCCGAGGACTACCAGAAACAACGTAGTGACATCGATTCCTTTCATCATGTTTTCCGTTTTTTCCATTGTTTTCCCTCCTCACTGGCTGGGAAACCCTCACACATTCCCTTCTGATAATAATGTCATTCCAGAGTTAAAATTGCAAGAATTAACCGCGAGGCATTAGAGTCGTAACGCGTTAACAGCCAGATAGTTGCGAAATATGGTTCTCGCGTTCTGCGCACGAAGTAAATAGGGACAGACCCTGTGTGACGGGTCTGTCCCTGGGTCTGTCCCCATTTTGACAAAGACAGAAAGGCGCGGCCAAATCGGCCACGCCTTTCAAGCACAGAGCGATTGATGGGGGGAAGAACAACCGCTCGCTACGGGACTGAAAATCAGGCGACTTTCTTCAGCAAAGCGTCTACCTTCTTATCCAGCGCAGCAATGTCTTCACGTGTCGGTATGTTGAACAGATGGAGAACGCGGAGAATCAATTCCTCTTTTGGTTCTCCCTTCTTCTCGGGCTTCTCTTTCTTCTCGGCCTTCTTCTCGGCCTTCTTCTCAGCCTTCTTCTCAGCCTTCTTGCACAAGTCCGAGCTGTTCTCGATCTGTTTCTTGAAGTATTTCCGACCGGCCTTCTGGGCTTTTTCGCCTCTCTTTGCCAGCGAAGTGATGAGGTCGGAAACCTGATCCTCTGCCAGGGAGAGCGCTCCAACCGAGATGAGCAGCGGACGCCTCAGCGCCTTGGCCGTATCAAATCTTCCGTTCCCTTTCGCGCGGTCGGCTTTCTCGACTTTCTTTGCGGTTTTCCTTGCTGCCATGCGTGTTCACCTCCTTTTCCACGGTGTGTTTTCCTTTTTAACGCAGCGCGTCAATCGTAATTTTAACACACTGCGTCAAATCTGTCAAGAGGGGGCCGAAAAAAAGAAGGAAAAGTGCCTGTCCAGTAATTATGTGGGCGCGAATTCGGGTGTGCGACATAAAGGGCAGGAACCTGTCATTCCGAGCGAAGCGAAGAATCTCATTTTTCGCATTGCGCCGTTCATCGAGACATGCTTCGTTTCGCTCGGCATGACGTGGGTCGGTTGCTTGCGGGTTGGGCTCACTTTTTGCGCCGCAGGCCCCTTTTCTCTCTCCGGTTTGAATTCTCGGGCGTTCTAGGTATATAATACCGCGACTTTCCCGAAGATTCCTATCCGAAGTTTGCCTTGAGGAGGCGATATGAAAATGCCGAACGGCCTTAGATTATTGCTGTGTTTCGGCGCCGCGATACTCTTTTCTCTCTGGTGCGCAGGCGGCGCGCATGCCGAAGGGACGCCCCCGGCTCCACCCGAACAGGAAACCGCTGCGGTTGAGAAGAGCGTAGTTCTCAGACTCCGCGACGTTGTGGCCCGCGCGCTGGCGGCGAACCTCGACATCGCCGTCGAGCAATACAACCCCGCCATCAGGGACGCCGAACTCCTGAGCGCGAAGGGAGTGTTCGACCCGACAATAACTCTGGAGTATTCTTATTCGGACGAAGAAATCCCGCAGACCACCCGTGAAGGGCTCGCAAGCAACGCCGGGACTACCGAGACAATTAATAAAGACCTCGCGCTCACCTTTTCGGGATTACTCGCGAGCGGGACGGAATACGAGGTATTCTTTGACCGCAACCAGTCTCAATTCTCTCAGAGAGACGTGTTTGACCCGGTGACACTGACCTTCAGCGACGTGCGAAATCAGGCGCAATACAGTCTTGACCTCAATTTCAGCGTCACCCAGCCGATCCTCAAGGACTTCGGATTCGATGCGAACCTCGCCGATATTCGGATCGCCCGCACGGCGAGGACCATAAGCATCGAGGATTTCCGCAAGCGCGTCATAGACACGGTCGCCGAAGTGCAATCGGCCTACTGGGATCTTGTGCTCACAATTGAGAATCTCCGCGTGACCGAGGCTTCGCTCGAGTTGGCTCAGGACTTGCTCAAGGAAAACCGCATTCGTTTTGAAGTCGGGACGATGGCCGCGCTCGAAGTGCTTCAGGCCGAGACAGGGGTGGCTCAGCGCGAACAAGAGGTGATTGTATCGCGAAGCCTGATTAAGGATGCCGAGGACAACCTCAAACGACTGCTCAACCTGCCGAAAGACACCGAGGAGTGGAAGCTGAGTATAGTCCCGGCCGATGAGCCCGAGGCCATCGAGAGAAAGGTTGACCTTCTCACCGAATTGAATCTGGCAATCGAGAACAGGCCCGATTACAAAAGTTCGCTGCTCCAGGTCGAAAGCGACGAAATCAACGAGCGCTTCGCCCGCAACCAGCTTCTTCCGAGTTTTGACTTAAATGGCGAATACGAGTTTCGCGCGGTGGACTCGGAGTTCCACGGCGCGTTCGACGATATTGAGAGGGGAACATCACCCAGTTGGCTCGCGGGCGCGACCGCCGAGTATCCGATAGGAAATCGCGAAGCGAAGGGAAACCACAGGAAAGCCCAGCTTGAAAAACTTCAATCGGAGAAAGAGGCGGAGAACCTGCGGCTCTCGATAATTGTCGAGGTGAAGAAGGCGGTCCGGGACATCGACACAAGCCTTAAAGTCCTGGAGGTTGCGCGCAAAGCTGTTGAATTAGCTGAGGAAAGCCTCAAAGCAGAGCGGAAAAAGCTCGAGGTGGGCGTCTTGACGAGCCATGATGTGCTGCAGTTCGAGGAAGAGCTTACCGACGCAAGGAGGCGAGAGATCGTGGCGAAAACAGGCTACAGAAAATCACTCGTAGGACTTGCCGCCGCGACAGGCGCCATTTTGAAAGAAAACAATATTGTTGTTGATGAAACCCTGTAGAAAATTCCTGAGCCAAATCCTTGCCGCATGGAGTCGCCCGCCGTTCGCCCGCCCGTGCGGGCGTGCGGCTCTTGCGTTCGCACTGGTTCTTCTTTTGGCGACAGGAGGACTTGGGCTGGCTGAGGACGAGGCAGCGCAGACACAGCCCGTTGAACAGGCGCAAACCATCGAAAGGATGACTTCCGCCGCCAACGTCCTGCATCTTTCACTGCAGGACTGCATCTCAGCCGCCCTCAAGAACAATCTCGACATCGAGGTAGAAAAGTATGTGCCCTCAATCAGCGATGCCGACGTTCAGGCGCAAAAAGGCCTGTTCGATCCCCACATCTTTTTCAACGCCACGTATATCAACCGCATGGACCCGCTGCCCGCGAGCGTATCAGTCGCCACCGGCGGACTTACGGCGGTCGAAACCGAGCAATGGCTTCTGTCTGGAGGACTCACGGGGGCCATCGTGACCGGCCTCGCGTACGAGGCCACGGTTTCAAGCGATCACACCCCATTTTCAACGATCACTGACTTTTTCGAATCGAATGGTGAACAGCGATTCGGAACCGCCTTGACCGTCACTCAGCCGCTCCTCAAGAATTTCGGCATTGATGTGAACACCACCGGCATACGCGCCGCCGTAAAGAACAAAGAGGCCTCGGTCTACGAACTCGAGCTGACAATCCTGACGACGTTGTTCGACGTCGAGACAGCCTACTGGGAACTCATATTCGCGCGCGAGAACCTGAAAGCAAAGCTCCACTCGCTCGAACTCGCCCAGAATCTGCTCGATGAGAACCGGATACGGCTGAAGGTCGGCGTAATCGCGCCATTGGCCGTGCTCCAGTCCGAAACAGGGGTGGCCATCCGTGAACAGGATGTCATCCTCGCGCGGAGCCGGGTTGAAGACGCAGAAGACCAGTTGATAAAGGTGACAAACCTCTTTCCCGAACAGTTCATCTGGGATGTTGAGATCGTGCCGGCCTATACGCCGGGCGTGTTGCCACCCAAGCAGTATCTCGAGGGTGAGGAGATAGCCGCCGCGCTTACAAACAGACCCGAGCTGAAGCAGCTCCTGAAGCAGCAGGAAGCGGCCGAGTTAAATGCTCGATTCACGAAAAACCAACTGCTTCCGGCGCTTGACCTGAACGCCTCAATCGGGCTCCTTGGTCTGGATGAAGACTTCGACAGCTCATTGTTTACGCTCTCTTCATTGGGGCTTCCCCTGCCGCCCCCTCCGGATAAAGGCGCCGACCCCGCCGCAGACGATCTTTTCTCAGGCGACAACCTCCAATGGACCATCGGATTCAAGTTCGAGTTGCCATGGGGAAGCCACACCGAGCGGGGCAATTACAAGTCCGCGAACCTACTGGTCAGTCAGCTCGACGCGAGCGTCAGGAATCTGCGCCAGTTGATAATTCAGGACACCCGCAACGCGCTCCGTGGAATTGAAACAAATTGGGAACGCGTTCAGTCTACGAAGAAAACCACCCAGTTCAGGTTGGAAAGCCTCAACGCCGAGAAAAAGAAATTCGAAGTCGGAGTTTCCACCGCTCACGACGTGCTCCAGTTCGAGGACGAACTGGCAACGGCGGTGGTCGACGAACTCCGCGCCACAGTGGATTATGCTCTGTCGCAGTCCAACCTCCTTCGCGCCACCGGCACGTTGCTCCAGGCCCGCAACGTGCAGGTTAGCGCCGAATAACTCCCGTCCTTCTTTCTTTTTCATTTTCTTTGCTCATCATTACTCCGGGATTCTCTTTATCCTTTCGCCCAAGTTCCAACTCGCAACTCGACACTCGCAACACGAAACTCATTTAACATAAGCATGTTCCCGTGCCAGAATTAATAACAGCGAAAAGGCGGGGGCTATTAAACCTCGCAAAGGGGAGTTGTCCACAACTAAGGAGAATTACTATGTCGAAAGAAGAGGGGAAGGTCTACACATGCGCCACCTGCGGCAGGGTCGCAACTGAAAAGGGGCATTTGTGCGCGCCCACGGAGGAACAGTATGTCTGCGAGTTCTGTGGCGCTGAGTCGGTGAACCCGAGACACATCTGTTTCCCGAAAGTGGAGAAGCTGCACTATGTCTGCGAAGCGTGCGGGCGCGTAGCCGTCAGCAGTTCTCACGTGTGCGCCCCGCGGCCAATCGAGGGCAGCCCGCCGGCCAAGCCCGCGAAAGTCAAGACGAAGGCCAAGACAGCGAAGTCGAAGAAGGGTGCAAAATCCGCCAAGAAGACTGCGAAAAAGACTG
>CAYVDS010000014.1:35005-48288 GCA_964450145.1 uncultured bacterium | reverse complement strand
CAGGATGCTATCATCACGACTGCGGGCTTCGAGAGCATATTGTAAATTGCACGCCAGAACAGGCCTGCTCTCTATGATCTGGAGATTGAAAAACCGCCTGCGCTAATTTCACGTCTCAACATCTTTGGTGTGCGCGAGCGCACACTTTACGACGGAACAACTCAGAATGAGCCCGAAGCGCAAGAGGTGGAAGCCATATGCAAAGCGATCATGGAGCGGCGCCTCGACTCAATCGCCATCTGCTTCCTCCACTCGTATGCAAATCCCAGGAATGAACGTCTGGTGGAAGAAATGCTTGCTAAAACTGCTGTCCCGATTTCGTCTTCGCACCGGGTGCTTCCCGAATACCGCGAATATGAGCGTTTCAGCACGACCGTCGTGAACGCGTATATCTCTCCGAAAATGTGCGAATATCTCGGCTCGATTGAAGATACTCTTCCCGCAACTGTCCGACTGAGGATCATGCAATCTAATGGAGGTTCCATATCTGCCTCTGTCGCGCGGCAGACGGCAGTTCAAACAATCCTCTCAGGACCGGCGGGAGGCGTGATCGGCGCGTTCGAAGTGAGCCGGAAGGCAGGCTTCCCAAAAGTCATTACGTTCGATATGGGCGGCACTTCAACAGACGTGAGTCTATGCGACGGCGCAATCTCGACGCGAACGCGCTCCACTGTGGGTGGCTATCCGATAGCAATTCCCGTGGTCGACATTCACACCGTAGGCGCTGGAGGGGGATCAATTGCATGGCTTGATTCGGGGGGATCGCTTCACGTGGGACCGCGGAGCGCTGGAGCCGACCCGGGCCCCGTGTGTTATGGCAGCGGAACAGAGTTGACCGTCACGGACGCGAATCTGTGCATGGGACGACTGTGCGCTGACCGGTTTCTCGGCGGCGCTATGGCGCTCGACGTTGACAGGGCAAATGAACACATGTTAAAATTCGCCAACGACTTAGGCATTTCGGTCAACGCGGCGGCCGAGGGCATCATAAGGGTTGCGAACGCGACGATGGAGCGGGCGATCCGCGTCATATCGGTCGAACGAGGGCACGACCCACGCAACTTCTCACTTGTCGCCTTTGGCGGAGCAGGGCCAATGCACGCATGTGACCTTGCTCGCGCTCTTTCCATTTCAAGGATAGTTATCCCTTGCAATGCAGGTGTCTTGTCAGCCCTCGGACTACTCATGGCTGATGTCGTTCGCGATTTCTCGCAAACAGTTCTCCTGAGGGCCGAACAGGTTTCAGTGTCGCGGCTGGGGACTCTTTTCGCTCCGCTTGAAGAACGGGCGGAAAAGGAAATGGCCCGGGAAGGCTTCTCGCCGCGCGAAATCACTGTTGAGCGGCGCCTCGACGTACGGTATGTCGGCCAGTCATATGAGGTGACGATCCCCCTAAAGGCCGACTTCCTCGCACTTTTCCATTCCGAACATTCCCGATTGTATGGATACTCGAATACATCCTGGCCTGTCGAGTTGGTCAATGTCAGGCTCGCGGTCTTCGGCCGCGTCGACAAGGCGCAGATGATTCCCGCCGAAGATTCCGGAATCTCTCCGGAGCAGGCGATAGTTGAAAAGAGCAAAATATATTTCGACGGTCACTGGTTCGTCGCGCCCATCTACCAGAGGACCAGATTGCTGCCGGGCAATTGTTTTCGCGGGCCGGCGCTAGTCGTAGAGATGAGCGCGACTACCGTGGTATCACCGGCGTTTGAGGCCAAGGTGGACGCTTACGGCAATATCATCATGACTACAAAACCCTAAACCCGAGACCATAAACTATTTCATAGGAGCGCTCCAATGAATCGACAAGAGGCTCTTGATCTTCTAAACCAAAACGTGAAGACAAGAAATTTGAACAAACACATGATTGCGACCGAGGCGTGCATGCGCGCGCTCGCAGCCAGGCTTGGAGAGGACCGTGATGAATGGGCGCTTGCAGGATTGCTTCACGACCTCGACTATGACCAGACAGTAAATGATTTCCCGAGGCACGGGTTCGTGACCGAGGAAATCCTGAAAGGCAAGGGGATATCAGAGAAGATCATAGGCGCTATCAAAGCGCACACTGGAAACACTCCCATCTCGGGCAAAATGGACCTCGCTCTTTTTGCCGTGGACCCCATTACCGGCCTGATCGTCGCCGCCGGCTTGATGCACCCTACGAGGAAGCTCGCCAACGTTGACGTCCAGTTCGTCATGAAACGGTTCAAGGAAAAGCGGTTTGCGGCGGGCGCCAACCGCGACCAGATTCGGAAATGCGAGGGTCTCGGATTAACGCTCGAAGACTTCGTCGGTGTGTGTCTCGCAGCGATGCAAGTCGTCGCAGAGGAATTGGAGCTGTAGATGGCTTAATAATATGGTTGATCCGATAACGCGTGAAATCTTCAAGAATCTGTTCGGCTCAGTAGCTGACGAGATGGGTGTCGCCCTTCAGCGCACGGGCTTTTCGCCCAATATCAAGGAGCGGCTTGATTTCTCATGCGCCGTTTTTGATGAAAAAGGCGGCATGGTCGCCCAAGCCGCGCACATCCCCGTCCACCTGGGTTCCATGCCGTTGTCAGTGGGAAGTGCGATACAGAGCGTTGCGATGGAACCCGGCGACGTTGCCGTGCTGAACGACCCTTATCGGGGAGGAACACACCTGCCTGATGTCACCATGGTGGCCCCAGTGTTTCTCGGTGAGTCCCTGCCTAGTTTCTATGTGGCCAGCCGCGCTCATCATGCGGATATGGGCGGCTCGATGCCAAGCTCGATGCCTCTTTCAACGTCGATTTTTCAGGAGGGTCTGCGAATACCGCCCATTAAGCTTATGTCAAAGGGGCAATTGGCGCGCGACGTAATTTCAATCCTTCTTGCAAACGTGAGGACCCCGGAAGAAAGGGAAGGCGACATTTCCGCGCAGCTCGCCGCCTGTGCCACCGGCGCCAGGAGGATCACTGAGATGAACGCCCGCTATGGGTTGGATGACTTGAAGAGTCATGCCGTCGCCTTGCAGGACTACTCCGAGACTCTTATGCGACAGTGCATCTCGAGAATCCCCGATGGCAGTTACAGCTTCAGGGATTTCATGGATGACGACGGAATCACCGATGAGAAAATCCCGATCAACGTCACAATCATCATCGCGCGGGATAGCGCGACCGTCGATTTCTCAGGAACTGCGCCGCAGGCTAAAGGATGTGTCAACGCAGTATTTGCAATCACGGTATCATGCGTGTTCTACGTTTTCCGGTGCCTTGCCGGGGAGAACATGTCTTCTAATTCGGGCTGCATGAGGCCCATAACCGTCCTGGCGCCGACCGGCTCTCTTGTCAACGCCGTTCCGCCTGCCGCTGTCGCCGGCGGCAATGTCGAAACTTCGCAGCGAATCGTAGATGTCCTGCTGGGAGCATTGGCTAAGGCGCTGCCCGACCAAATACCTGCCGCAAGTTGCGGAAGCATGAACAACGTCTCCGTCGGTGGCAACGACTGTTTGCGACAGCGTCCTTTCGCATATTACGAGACATTGGCGGGCGGAATGGGGGCCCGCCCCGACAAAAACGGCATAGACGCGGTCCACACACACATGACAAACACCATGAACACTCCTGTCGAGGTGATTGAAAACACCTATCCGATGAGGGTATTGTGTTACAATATCAGGCAGGGCTCGGGCGGGGAGGGATTCCATCGGGGAGGCGACGGACTGGTGCGGGAATATGAATTGCTTTGCGACTCAAGCGTTTCGATCCTATCTGAAAGGCGCCGTTTCGCTCCTTACGGCCTTGGGGGAGGCGATGACGGTCAGAGAGGCGAAAACCTTCTTTACAGAGACGGCGCGTGGCAGAGCCTGCCGTCGAAGGTGAATCTCGACTGTAAAGAAGGAGAACGTTTACGGATATTGACTCCCGGCGGAGGAGGATATGGCCGTTAGTTCAAGAAAAATGCACTCAGGGTTTGTGAGAATCGAGCGGTTGGTCGCACATGTTCTTTTGTTTCTTGCCGTGAGCTGGTTCGCGCGTTCTGCCAGCGGGTGGGAAACGAACCGAACGTTCATCTTTGTTGTGGATGCATCGGAGCGAATGTCTCCGCATCTATCCGGCGTTAAGGGAGTCATTCTCACCTGCGCGGACCAGTCGCGAGAAGGGGATTCCCTTGCTATAGTTTCATGCTCGAATACCGCGAAACTGTTGTTGAGTAAGAAGATTTCTGGCGTCAGAGACCAGAAGTCGTTCATAACAATGCTTGACGCAATGGCCGTGGGCGGAGAGGAAGCCGACGTCGTCGGCGGGATAACCCGCGCTTTCGAGGAAACCATAACGCTCAAACGCAAAGGTGACAAGAACGTCAAGGGCATTGTAGTTATCTCGGCGTCTGAATCGACTGACGGCAGTCTCGAAGTCCTTAAGAAGGCGCTGAGCGATGTCGTGAAATCCGTGAGCGACGACGAATGGTATATCCAGTACTGTTATCTGGGTCGAAAACGCGACAATCAAATCGAACAGTTCGTGTCTTCCGTTGGCGGATTCTCTTACGATATCGATGTCCTCCAGGCGAAAGACGAGACTGAGACGATTGCGGAGCTTTATAAAATCATATCTGTGCCAGAAGAACTCTGCCTGGTGCGAGTGCATGACCTGAAGAATACGGTCCTGGCGAAAGAGCCCGCAGGTTCGGATTGGGTTCCACTGCAGGTCGACGCTATCGCTCAGGAACAAATGCGTCTAAAGGTCGCGGCCGAGTCCCGAGTTGTCTTGGCGCTCGGAAACTATGGCAAACTCGGTCTTGACCCCGAAGCGGAACTCACTTTCCTGAGTATGAGGAATGATCCTTTAAGGAACAGAGCGATCTTCCATGTTTCCTTGAACGCGAGTTCCGCGTGGGTTCATTTCGGAGGGAAGCCGGGAAGCATCCTGAAAGTGGACGCTAACGGCGCCAGGTTGCAACTAACCGGAGAGGCTGCGGCGGTGACTCGTTCGGCGGAGAATGGGGAGCTTCAAGTAGCTTCTTTTTCGGATTCGTTGTCCGTCAGCGCTTCGGTCGAAGGCGCCCGGCCTCTTATCCTTAAATTGAATCAATCGACGAATATGGGTGGTGGCCAAATTCTTAGCGACGCCGAGTCGACGGACGCTCATTTGGTTGAAGAATGGAAATCGTGGTGTCAGGCGCTCGTCGGCGGAGAGGCTCTTGCAGCGCTGGACTTCGCGATCCCGGAGGTGGTGTTCCCGCACAAAACGATAACGCTTGGTCCTGTAAAATCCGGGGATTCCCAAGCCGCGACCTATACGATTCAGATCGCGGGGGTGGCGGACGCATCAAAAGTCAAACTGGCGGTAGATGCATCGATAGATTTGCCCGAGGGTCTTTCGTTGTCTATAGGCGTGGTTGACGGGGACAGGCCCGACAGAAAAGTATTGGAGTTGAAAGTTGACGGCAGCCAAGGTTTTCGCGCGGCGGGTAAGGGAAAGTATGAAGGGCTCCTCAAAATTGCGCCGGCTCCCGATTCGTCAATCGTTTTCAAGACAATACCCGTCCAGCTTGCGATTACAACGAGGGGCCAGGTGTTGCCTAGTCAAATTCTCGTTCCCGGAATAATAGTAATACTGGCGGGTGGATTTGTCGCGGGGGCCGGGTATTTGCTGCGAACCAAGAAGGCGGAGCGTCCGAAACCGCACCGCGTTATTGGGCGCTTAATTGTGATTAACGACGCGACCGGCGGACGTATCGGCACTATAAATCTCGAGGAGATAAGCACAAAGTCGAGCCGCCTTTCATTGGTGGTGGGCAGTAGTAGGACTGCGGAGGTCAGGCTGAAGCATGCATCGGTCAGTCCCGATCACTGCACGCTGGAAGCGAATTTGGTAGATGGCCGCTTGGTAACGTACGTCGAGCCGATTGGCCCCGCCAAAGTGGTAGTGAATGGAGAGGTTATCCGTTCAAAAACGAGCCTTGGCGACTGCGCCAAGATTGAGATCGGCGATTTTGTGTATCAGTTCGAGGATACCCAACTCTACAAGAAAGTGGATGTCGTTTACAAGAACGGCAAACAGTTGTCCGGTATCCTCGATATTGCCGGGATGGACGCGGAAGGGTTCAAAATAAGTCCGACCGACGCTGTCTCGCCGAGCGAGCGGGCCCGCGTGAAATTTTCGGATGTTCGCTCGGTCACATTCCATCGCAGGGCTGTCGATGTGCTTGCGCGGAAACCGAGACCGCCGGCGAAGCTCGAATCGATGAAACGCGTCGAATTAATGTTCAAGAAAGGAAGCACAATCAGCGGCTGCGTGCAGCGAGAATATGCCGAGGGTCGCCACCGGTACGTCGAACTCCTGCCCTTGGAGTTAGATAGCGATATTGATTATACAGTTGTGGATTATTCGTCTGTTGTCGAGAAAAAGGCTATCTGAGGTTGCGATTCGCAGCGGAGGAAGTTTTCAGCGGCCATGAATGAGACCGAAACCCTGATGGTCAAAAGGTTCTACGAGCGATTCGGCAATAGACCGCAGGCGGCTGTTTGGGCGCCCGGTCGAGTAAATCTTATCGGCGAACATACTGACTATAATGACGGCTACGTGCTGCCAATCGCGATTGGAAAAAGAATATATGCTGCAGGCGCCCCCAGTGGGAATAGTACCGTTACTATCCTCTCGGGCAACCTCAAGGGAGAAGTCGTATTTGATGTTAACAGGATCGAGCCAACGGGTGATTGGGGAGACTACGTTAAGGGTATCGTGGCGAAGATTCGTCAAGCGGAGTACCCCTTAAGCGGCTTCAACGCGTTTTTTCTCGGCAATCTACCGATTGGCTCAGGCGTGAGCAGTTCGGCCGCCATGGAAGTGGTCGTCTGCTACTTGATTCAAAGACTCTTCAAGTTCTCGATACCGCCTGAGGAAGCGGCTCTTCTCTGCCAGAAGGCCGAGCATGAGTTCTCCGGGACACGATGCGGCATTATGGATCAGTTTGTTTCTATAATGGGTCGCGAAGGGCAAGCTTTGTTCCTCGACTGTTGCACGCTCGAGTTCAAGCACGTTCCTGTCTCATTGGGAAATTACACTATTGTTGCTTGTGATTCGCGCGTCGAAAGAGGCCTTGCCTCCTCCGAATACAACCGCAGAAGAGAGGAGTGCGAGCAAGGGGTCCAGACACTGGCCCACAGATTCAAGGGCGTACGCTCGCTCAGAGATGTCTCTTTGTCGCAATTACAGGAATGCGCCGGAGAGATAGACCCGACCGTATTCCGCAAATGCCGCCATGTGGTGACCGAAAACGCAAGGGTGCTGCAGGCTGTTGAAGCAATGCGCGAGGGGAACATGGAAAGACTTGGCCAACTGATCAACGGTTCGCACGACAGCCTGAGGGACGATTATGAAGTGAGCTGCGCCCAACTGGATTTGCTTGTGAACACCGCCCGGTCCGTCGAGGGTGTTTTGGGCGCAAGGCTGACCGGCGCCGGATTCGGCGGTTCGACAATCAATTTCGTCCGTAACTTCAAGATCGACGTGTTCGAAAACACGGTTTCAGAAGCATATCTAAAGGCATTCGACACAGTCCCGAGATTCTTTGAATGTATTCCCTCAAATGGCGCCGAACACGCGCGCAACCTCTGAATCCCTCGATATGAACCATAAGGTACGGCGCGCCTCTTCCAACGACGATTTGCGGATTGTTCCGGACAATCCTTCTTCGGGCGTTCGGATGTTCAAACGGAAAAAAAGGAAAGCGCGTTCTTGGTTGCATACTGGCGTAGTTATAGTAGCGCTGGTTTCGGCGTGTTTGCAGTCCGCTTGCGCTGCGAGAAAGCCTTTCGTCGTGCCCTCCGTCTCGGAGAAACCGACTATCATGACGCCCGATGACGCGAAGGAACTCTTGCTGCACAATTACGGCGACATGAAATCTCTGAAAGCAAGCGGCGAGATTAGCCTTGAAATTTCGGAGGCCGAACGGAAACCCGCTTCGTTCGTGCTCATGCTCGAAAGGCCGGCTAAGCTACGTCTGCGGGCATATCGACCGCTCGTCCCATTTCTTTTCGAACTTGTTTCAGACGGCGACGTATGTTGGCTGTACGTTCCTTCAGAAAGAAAGGCCTATTTGAATAACGATTGCGGGACTTTTCACGGGGTTGACAAAGATATTGCAGCCTCTGCCCAAACAATTGTCGCAGCCCTTGTCGTGGTCGCCGAACCAAACGAGTTTCTCGAGACTCCCGCGGAAATTGAGCGGAAAGAGGGTCTCATTCAACTGAAGCTTGGGGAAGAAGGCGGGGCGCACAGAGAAATATGGCTGGACTCCCAGACCGGTCTGGTTTTGCGACAACTATTCATGGATGTCGAAGGGGTTGTTCAGGCGGACATCAGTTACAAGAAACAAACAACACAAGGACAAACGGTTATCCCTGTGGAAATCGATGTCGCGGTTCCGAAGAGACATGTGTCGATGCAGTTACGACTAAATGACTTAAAGGTGAATCCCGAAATCCCGGCTCAAGCCTTCGAGTTCTCACCGCCCGAAAACGTCCGGATTCTGGACTTGAATGACACCAGTCAGCAGTAACCATGTTCCCCCTCGCACAGAGCATCGCGCAGGAAGCGATCAATTTTGTCGCGGTCCGGAGGTCGCGCGCGAGTCACGACATGCCGCGAACAAAAAATGCTCATCTCGAAACCCATTGCAATTTTTACGTTTTTTTCATATTATAGCTGGAGGTAACCTCATAACCGCGGAGCAAAGAAGGGCGAAAGGTTCTATTATATCCCAATCAATGCGACTTATCATTGCAGACGATCCGGCGGACATGGGGCGCAAGGGCGCCGAATTCGTCATAAATGAAATGAAGAAGGCATCGCCGTTCGTCCTAGGCCTTGCGGCAGGAAACACACCGGTTCCTGTTTACAGAGAGCTGGTAATAAAATATGAGGCAGGCGAGGCAGACTTCTCGAACGTCACAACCTTTAACGTGGATGAGTTCACCGGGATGCGCGCGTCGGACCCGCGCAGCTTTGCGGCGCAGCTTCGCGAGGAGTTCATTGACCGGGTTAATATACCGCGAGTCCGGCAGAACTCATTGGAATCCGTTTCCGGTCAGGCGGATCCGGTGTGCGAGCGGTATGAGGAAAGGATTCGACAGATCGGAGGTATCCACTTGCAAATACTGGGTGTTGGAAAGAACGCCCATATCGGATTTAATGAGCCTTCGAGAACTTTTTCGCGCACAACGCGCAAAGTAAGACTCGACGAGCGAACGCGCAAAGCAAACCAGTCGCTTTTCTCCGCCTTGTCGGATGTTCCCAAGTACGGTTTAACAATGGGCATTGGCACCATTATGCGGGCCAGGGCAATATTGCTTCTTGCGAACGGGCTCGCGAAAGTTGGTCCGCTGAGGCGGGCTTTCCTGGGGCCCGTGAACCCGCGGGTACCCGCCTCAATCTTGCAGTTTCATCCGAATCTCACAGTAATCGTAACAAAAGAAGTGGCGCGATTCGCGCGCCGATAGTGGAGGAATACAATGGCAACCTTAAAAGCAGGCATAATAGGCACGGGCTTTATGGGATCGGCCCATACAGATGGAATTCGGAGGTGCGGCGGGGGAGAAGTCATAGCGATCGCCGGCTCGTCTGAAAAGGCGGCGCGCGAGAAAGCTTCCGAACTGGGCATCGAGCGTGCTTACGGCGATTACACGGACCTCATCCGCGATCCTGATGTTCAGGTCGTTCACGACTGCACCCCTAACCATTTGCATTACGTAATAAATCGGGCCGTGTTGGCGGCAGGCAAACATGTTGTCTCGGAAAAACCATTAACGGTCAATCTTCGCGAAGCCAAACTTCTGATGAGCGCTGTCGAACGATCAAGGTCGGTTCATGCCATAGTTTTCAACTATCGCCATTACCCCATGGTGGCTCACTTGCGGGCGATGGTGCAGGCGGGGGAACTCGGCAAGATATTCGCGATTCACGGCAGCTATCTGCAGGATTGGCTTCTGCATGAGACCGATTATAACTGGCGCGTGGACCCGAATCTCGGGGGACCTGCCCGTGTGGCGGCTGATATCGGCTCCCACTGGCTTGACCTTGCCCAGTTCATAACCGGCCAGAAAATAACCGAGGTTATCGCCGATTTTCGCACGTTCCTGCCGGTCCGCAAAAAGAGTGTTGAGACGGTCGGCACCTTCGGCCGCGCGGTGGCGCCGCATCTCGTGGACGTCCGCGTATCCACGGAGGACTACGCTTCGGTTCTGCTTCGCTTCGACAATGATATTCCGGGGGTCGTCACGTTATCACAGATGAGCGCCGGAAGAAAGAATCGCCTTTACTTTCAAATCGACGGCTCTCTTCGCTCAGCCGCGTGGGACCAGGAAGAGCCGGAAGCGCTTTGGTTCGGCTATCGGGACCGCCCGAACGAGCGCATGGTCAAGGAGAAACCAGCGCAGAAACAGGAAGCGCGTCGAGCCGCTTACCTTCCGCCGGGGCACGGCGAGCCGTGGGCTGACGGAATAAAGAACTTCATGACCGAGGTGTATCAGTACATCTCCAAGGGGAAAAAGCCGGGGCGAGACGCCGCCAGCTTCGCCACATTTGCCGATGGCTATCGGGCTGTTCTGCTGGTTGAGAAGATATACACGAGCAATCGTCAGGGACGCTGGACGCAGTGCGCTCCGTAGTATAGACGGTTCCCATCACCGCCTAGGCCGGTTCGTAAGAGGCGCGAAACGAGCCCGTCATTACAGTCCGCAGGGGGCGTGTCGGGGCGAAAGGAGGCACAATGAAGATCGGCGTTTTTACATCCCTATTCTTCAACCTTTCCGTCGACGAGATGCTGGATAAACTCGCCGAACTCGGCGTGGAAATGGTCGAGATCGGCTGCGGCAATTATTGCGGCGCTGCGCACTGCGACGTCGATGAGTTGCTCGCGGATGACAAGAAGTTGCGCGAATACCAAAACAAGTTTGCCGAACGGAAGATCCGGATCAGCGCGCTGAGTTGTCACGGGAATGCGCTCCACCCGGACACGGAATTCGCGCGAAGCAACCACGTCACATGGCGCAAGGCGGTCCAGCTTGCCGACAAACTGGGCGTCGAGGTTGTCAATTGCTTTTCGGGGTGTCCGGGCGATTCCGAGACGTCGAAATACCCGAATTGGGTGACCTGCCCGTGGCCGCAGGATTTCCTCGAGATACTTGAATGGCAATGGAACGAGAAGCTCATACCATATTGGAAAGAGGAGGCCAAGTTCGCAAAATCTCACGGGATCAGCAAGATCGCCTTTGAGATGCACCCGGGAATGGCCGTATACAACCCCGAAACGCTCTTGAAACTCAGAGAGGCGGTGGGGGAGAGCATCGGGGCGAATTTCGATCCAAGCCACTTGTTCTGGCAGGGAATCGACCCTGTAGCGGCCATTCGGAAACTTGCAGGCTCTATTTACCATGTGCATGCAAAGGATACATATATCGATCCCCTCAACTGTCGGGTGAACGGTGTGCTCGATACAAAACATTATGCGCAGGTGGGCTCGCGCTCGTGGAATTTCCGGACCGTAGGATACGGTCATGATTACAAAGTGTGGAAGGATATCGTGAGCGCACTCCGCACGGTGGGCTATGACTATGTTCTCAGTATCGAGCATGAAGACATACTCGCATCACCCGATGAAGGCTTGAAGAAGGCTGTCGCTTTCTTGCGCGAAGTCCTTTTTGGCGATAGTGTGCCGGGCGGCATGTGGTGGGCAAAATCAGAATGACCGTCTTGATGCGGGTGCGAATTCATCCGCACACGATTCACCGTAGCGCGGGAGAAGAACGGCAATTACCGGAGGGAACCGATTCAAAAGCCCGGATGATTTGAAGAGAGATCAAATGAGCGAAGACACTTTTTTCGAAAATGACGACAAGATTGACAGGATGTATTGGGAAGAGCTGAAGTCGATGGACCCGGCGGGCGTGTGCAGGCGGAGTCTCGCCCGCTATAACGAATCCGAGAAAAGTTATGAGTTGCGAGTGCTCAATGATGACTTGCTGATTTATGCGGACAAAAAGAGAATCAAGCGCGTCAGCGAGCCTGCCAGCAAAAACGACGGGCCGCCCGGTTTCAACGCTGTCCTCGTTTCCGTACACTATCTTATCAGGGCAAAAGAGATACCAATAGCATGTGAATATGTCACTGAAACCCAGGTGACCGACGGAAGTTTTTTCTTCAAGGGGCCGCACGCGTTACCGAGTTGGAAAATCGAAAGGAGATTCGGGAACGATGCGCGGGCGTTCCTCGAAAAGGGCAAACTCATCGGTGGGAATCCCGTGCGTTTCGGCGACACCGCCCTCGAATTTCTCGTGCTGCCGCGCATTCGGATTGCCTATGTGTTATGGACCGCCGACGAAGAGTTCCCCGCCCGCTCGCAAATTCTTTTTGACGCCTCGGCCGACAAGCATTTCGCCCTCGACGTCGTGTGGGCAATGTGTAACATGGTGACCAACAAATTGCTGAATGTTTAGGTCGGTGAAGCCCCTAATTCGGGGACACCTTGCCGCAAGGTGTCCCCGAATTAGCGGCAGAGTGTCGCAAGCCTTGACAGAAAGAAAATGGTGACACCAATTCCCAGAATCGATGCGAAAACAAAATTGTGCGCAGTCATAGGGAATCCCGTCGAACATTCCCTTTCTCCCGCTATCCATAATGCCGCCTTTGAGGCGCTTGCACTCAACTACGTGTATGTCGCGTTCAGGGTCGAGGATGTCGCAGGGGCAATCTCGGGTTTGCGGGCTTTGGGAAACTTCAGAGGACTGAGCGTTACCATTCCTCATAAGGTCTCGATCATGCGGTATCTGGACGAGATTGATGAAATCGCGAAAAACATCGGCTCAGTAAACACTGTCGTGAACGAGAACGGCGTCCTCAAAGGCAGCAGCAGCGACGGCCCGGGAGCGTTAAAAGCGTTAGCGGACTGTGGAATCGAGTTGCCGGGCAGGGATGTGCTCGTACTTGGGTCTGGCGGGGCGGCGAGGGCGATTGCGTTCACACTGGCCATGACCGACCGGCCGCCGAAAATATCAGTGTTGGGAGTGATTCCCGAGGAAGTTGACAAGCTCACGCATGACCTGAAGCAGAAAACGACCGCATGCGTAAACGGAATGCTTCTCGATCACTCCTCGCTTCGGAAAGGGGTTGAAACAGCCGATATCATCATCCATTGCTCTCCGGTCGGCATGCATCCCCGGACAGACGAAACACTCGTTCCGAAGGAATTGCTTCAACCCCGGCACCTCGTTTTCGATATCGTTTACAATCCCCGGCGGACTCGGCTGCTTGCGGAGG
>CAYVDS010000014.1:31559-34995 GCA_964450145.1 uncultured bacterium | reverse complement strand
GGCTGCACGACGATTCCGGGAATCGAAATGTTCGTCAACCAGGCCATGGTTCAGTTTGAATTGTGGACGGGGCAGCGCGCTCCCGGAAGTGTGATGCGCAGAGTAGTCGAGGAAAGCCTGAGATGAACATCGTATTAATCGGTTATCGCGGAACAGGGAAAACCACTATTGCCCAGAAACTCGGTAAGCGATTGTCGATGCGAGTCGTGAATATGGATGCGGAGATCATCAAGCGGGCCGGCATGACGGTTCCGGAGATAGTCGACCGGCATGGCTGGAGTTATTTTCGCGACATTGAATCCGGAGTAGCAGCCGACCTCGAAGACGAAGATAATATAGTGATCGACGCCGGCGGCGGTATCATCGCGAGGGAACAGAACGTTGAGAGCTTGAAGAAAAAGGGGGTCATCTTTTGGCTTGTGGCCGATGAGAAGACCATCGTGGGCCGCATCATGCAGGATCACCTCAGACCCTCACTGAGCGGAACAAAATCATTTGTCGAGGAAGTGTCGGAAATACTGGCCGAGCGTATACCGAAGTACCAGGCCGCAGCCGACCACCTCATTAACACCGCTGCCTTGACCCCTGAAGAGGCGGTGGATACCATTGTAAGGATTTTTTCGCAAACACTCGGGAAACCGTCCTAGCCGAAAATGAGAACCTCGTCGAAGATGCTCCTGCTGGCGTCTGTGTTTGCCTTTATCACCATGATCCATTACACTACGCGGACCGATGACCCGCGTGTCTATTTCGTCCATGTAGTCTTTCAAAATCTCTATCTATTGCCCATCGTTTTCAGCGCTTATTGGTTCGGCCTGCGAGGCGGCGTTCTGGCCGCTGTGCTCTCCACTTGCCTTTATCTTCCCCATGTGACCCTGCAGTGGAGCGGCAGCGCCGTCGAAAAAGCCGACCAGTTGGGCGCTCTCGCCGTATTCCTGCTTGTCGGTCTGGCTGCCGGCATGCTCTCGAGTATGGAAAAAAGCGAAAGGGCTCGGGCCGACCGGACCGAGGAGCGAAGCCAGAGGCGCGCTATCGCGCTTGCGCTCACCACTTTGGAGCGCGCGCTCAAAGCCCGCGATGATTATACCCGTCAACACAGCGAGCGCACGGCCCAACTCGCGGCAGGCCTTGCGAGAAGACTCGGACTGGATGAGGCGGCTTGCGAGGAAGTGTGGCTTGCTGCGCTCATGCATGACGTCGGGAAAATAGGCGTTCGCGACGATATTCTGCTTAAGCCGGACATGTTAACCGATGAGGAACTGGGAATGATTAAAAGACATCCTTCAATAGCCGAGGAGATCCTGAGACCCATAAAAGGGATCGACAACGTAGTGTCTGTTGTATACGCCCATCACGAAAACTTCGACGGTAGCGGCTACCCTCGCGGATTGAGAGGCGATGAGATACCGCTTGGCGCCCAGATTCTTGCCACAGCCGACACTTTTTGTGCGCTGACTGATGACAGGGTATATCGCAAACATGAAGAAATAAGTGGAGCCCTCCGCGAGATGGACAAGATGGCAGGTAAGAAGCTTAATCCCGCAATCCTTGAAGAGTTCAAGAAGATGATTGGGGAACAGTCTGAACTGTGATGTCCGCTCGCTTCTTTCTCCCATATCATTCTTGCCTGAATATTTCTGCGAAGAACTCTTTCATGGTCTCCCATGAGCGCTTGTCGGCTTTTTCGTTGTATGCCACCCCGCTGGCGGGGTCATTGCCAGCCTCAGGATTCGTGAAACTGTGCACGGCGCCGCCGTATGCCACCATTTGCCAATCGACATTCCCATCTCCCATTTCCTTCTGGAACGCGGCGACCTGCGCCGCGGGCACGTGGGGATCGTCGGCTCCGTGCAGGACGAGCACCTTTGCCTTGATGTTCTTGGCGTCGCCAGGGGTCGGAGTGTCCAGGTTGCCGTGGAAACTGACAACACCCGCTATGTCGGCGCCGCTGCGGGCCAACTCAAGCGCCACGCCGCCGCCGAAACAGTAGCCGATAACAGCTATGCGTTTCGGATCGGTCAGCGCGTATTTTCTTAACGCTTCCAATCCCTCCTTTGCGCGCGCTCGCATCAGTTTGCGGTCCGCTTTGTATATCGAGGCTTGCGCCGCGGCTTCCTCTCGCGTCTTTGGCCGGATTCCTTTGCCGTACATATCAACGGCAAACGCGACGTAGCCAAGGGCCGCCAATTGCTCTGTGCGTTTCTGCACATATGAATCGATCCCGGTCCACTCATGTATGACGACGACTCCGGGCCGTATTCCGGCTACCGCATCATCGTACGCCACGTACCCTCCGAGCGCTGTTCCTTCATGTGTGTACTCAACCGCTTGCGTTTGCACCTTCGCCTCCGCATTCATTGTCACCGCCAACATAATGAGTATAACGAGCAAGTATTTCACGGAACGCCTCCTTCCTGCTTGGGCCTGACAGAGCACCGCTTCTACTATCCTATAGACAGTATCATACATCCATTGTAAGCGCTATATGGCGGCGTGCAGTTGATAGCGCTCATTTTACAAATCTAAATTGCGTTGGCATAGTAATAAAACGAATTCAACTGAAGACATAGTCGGGGTCTCGATTCTCCCTGACAGTCATGGTGATCTCTGAGAATAACGACTTGAGATTCAGGAAGGCTGAGGCGGCTTTCATTATGGAATGAAGCGAAACTGGAATGGGTTTAGGCGGTATCAAAGAGAAGGAGAACTATCATGGTGAGAAAAAATGATGCCTGGTACATTGTTATCTTAACGGTTGTTCTGATGGCTGCCACGGGGGTCGCCTGCGCTGCCGAACATCCGAAGGCAGGGACCGCGGAACACCCCAAAGCCAAGGCGAAATCGGAATTGACCAAAGAGGATCTTGCAAAGGGGATCAAGAGTTTCACTGAAAATGATGCTAAAATGAGGGGCGGCTACTTCCTTGTTTATGATGACGTCGACAAGAAAGCTCTCGCACTCACCCTCGACAAAGTGCACGAGGAACGTCTCGCTAAGATAGCGCAGGACGTCTACTTTGCGTGCGCTGACTTCAAAGGGCTGGACGGCACGAAATATGACGTGGATATTTTTATGATGGGACCTGACAAGGACCATCTGACAGCCACGGATATCAAGATTCACAAGGTTGCCGGCAAAGAGAGGTACACATGGTACGAGGAGGGCGGCGTGTGGAAAAGAAAATCCGCTTCCGCGACTCCAAAGGCGGCAGAACCCCCGGCAACCCATGAGCACGCCAAGTGAAATCTCTGGGGATACGGACAGAAATAAAATAAAGGCTGATGCCGTGTGACACACGCCCAGCGCTATTCGAGCGCTCGATATGTCACACTGAAAAGAGGAAGTGTGTCTCCGATGAAACCACTTGTTGCGGCCATAGCAATTGCGATTTTCGCAGCAATAGGATTTTATGATTATGCGCAGCCGGCATTTGCAA
>CAYVDS010000014.1:19817-31549 GCA_964450145.1 uncultured bacterium | reverse complement strand
CCGGCGAGGGACAGACCAGAGCGTGGATTCCAATTCCTTTGTCAGACCAGTGGCAGCGCCTTGAAAGCTTTACCGTAGACGGGAATTGGCCCTACGCCGTCCTGAGCGAGCCGGAATATCAAAACCGTTTCATTCGGTTCGACCTTTCGCGCGCCGCACGAAAAAAGGAAAGCGAGGCCATCGTTGGAGTTACCTTTCGCGTTGTGCGAAAGTCCTATCGCATACTCGAAAAAGGCCAAACAGGCGTCCTCGAGTCTGAGGCCGTGCTCGCCCGGTTTCTCGCGCCCGACCGCCTTGTTCCAATCGGAGGCAAGATTGGAGAGGAAGCTCGTCGGGTTGCGGGCGAGGTCGATCCCCAACTGGTCCGTGCCAGACGTCTGTATGATCACATTGTCAGCAGTGTGATTTACGACAAATCCGGCTCGGGGTGGGGTCGTGGCGACGCTCTCTACGTGTGTGACTCGAGGACCGGCAACTGTACCGATTTTCACTCGCTTTTCATCGGGGAGGCGCGCTCCCTCGGCATCCCGGCGCGATTCATCATGGGAATCCCGCTACCCGAACATGTTTCCGAAGGCGTCATTCCGGGCTATCATTGCTGGGCGGAATTCTATATCGCAGGCCGCGGCTGGCTGCCTGTGGATGCTTCTGAGGCCAGCAAAGACCAGTCAAAGCACGACGCTTTCTTTGGCGGACTCGATGCAAATCGTGTCGCATTCACGATTGGCAGAGACATTCGAATTCCTGACACTTCCTCGGGTCAACTTAACTACGTGATTTATCCGTATGTCGAGATAAGCGGGAGACCACACGAAAAGGTCGAGACGCAGTTTTCCTTCAGAGACACAGGCGCGCAAGGCCGCAAAAATGGGTATCCTTTGACTGCGTCTGTGTCGCCGTCCCTCGGCGCAAAGGATACGGAAACCCGAATGAATCCTTCCGGAGAAGGGTTCTGGAAGATGCTGGCGGACTTCGACGCAAGCGCTTTCGTGGCGCGTTACGGTTACGGGTTGGCTTTCGTTGCCGTTTTCCTGCTTGGAATGGGCCTCGCGTTGACACCTTGCGTTTATCCGATCATCCCCGTCACGGTCGGCTATTTTGGCGCTCAAGCCAAGGGCAGATGGACATTACAGCTAAGCATGGCGTTGCTGTTTGGAGCAGGACTCGCGGTAAGTTACGCCGTTGTGGGCACAGTCGCAGCTTTTTCGGGCTCGCTCTTTGGGGCCGCACTGCGTAATCCGGCAGTCCTCGTAGCGATGGCTGCTCTTTGCGCGGCAATGGGATTGAACGCATTCGGCGTTTATGAACTGCGGCTTCCCACATGGTTTACACGACTTGCGAACGGCGGCTCGCGCGGCGGCGCCATCGGGGCAGCCGCGATGGGACTCACGATGGGCGTGGCAGCGGCTTCCTGTCTCGGAGCATTCCTGGTGAGCCTGCTCGCTTACGTGGGTCAAAAGGGTGACCCTGCGCTTGGCTTCGCTCTATTCCTCGTGCTCGGGCTCGGGTTGGGTACGCCGTTCGTCGCGCTTGCGGCATTCTCAAGCCTCATTCCGAAAATCCCGAAGTCCGGCGCATGGCTGGTGTACGCCAAGAAAGTAATGGGAACGCTTCTTTTCGCGACCGCGCTCTACTTTCTACATCCGCTTGTCCCTGCAGAAATCTTTCGTTTGGTTGTTCTGATATGTCTCCTGACGGCCGCACTGTACTTCGGAGTTTTCGAGCGCACGCCCGTTACCACCAAACGATTCCGCACGGCACGGCTTTGCATTGGAGCCATTTTCCTGGGTTTGGCAATGTGGTGGTGGCTTCCAGCTAATGCGGAATCCTCAACCGCTCGAATCCGATGGCAACCCTATTCAGAATCCGCTTTGCAGGCGGCCAAGTCGAATGGCCGCCCCATTGTCATCTATTTTCACGCCGACTGGTGCATCGCTTGTAAAGAGCTGGACCGCGTTTCATGGGCGGACCGTCGCATCGTCGAGGCAAGCAAGGATTCTGCAATGCTGATGGCAGACCTGACGCGCCTCGACTCCCCCGAACTTGTCGCCCTCGTACAACACTATGCTGTCTGGGGTATCCCGACAGTTGTTTTTCTCGGACGTGACGGCGCGGAACGCCAGCAACTGCGAATACAGCAGTTCGAGCCCCCTGCCGTAGTCCTTGACCGATTGAAAGAGCTCGCGGAATCGTCGTGAGGCGAGGTGGTCGGGTTTTGCGTGATTCGTTGCGTTTCGCCAAAAGAGCGAAAAGTTTTCGCACCCTCTTGACAAAGATCAGATAGGCGGTTATAATTACATTAATTAAGCTATTAAATAGCCTAAAAAGGGTATTTTAGCTCAAATGGAAATCTCAAAGGCGGCCATAACGGCGATTCACGGGCTCGTCTATCTGGCGAATCATGGTGGTCAAAGACTCATGGACGTGCGCAAAATCGCCGATGAGTTGGGAGTCCCGCACGGGTATCTCGCAAAAATCCTTCAGCGGGTGTCCCGCTCCCATCTCATTGACTCTGTTCGCGGTCCCCACGGCGGCTATCGCCTTGCGCTCGAACCGAAGGAGATAACGCTGCAGAACGTCATCGAGTCGGTCGACGGCCCTATCGTTGTGGGACGCTGCGATCTGGCGCCCGGCGCGCACTGCAAACAATTCGAGCGCTGCAAGATTCGAAAGCAGTTGGATAGAGTCAAAAAGCACGCATGGGACTTGTACAGCCAAATCACATTGGACGAATTCGACGACCAGTTTACACGCAAGTAGCTTTATCTCCATAGCGCAGAGGACGCTGAGGAGTTTGCATTCGTGAGTACGACGCCCCGCTTCAGGGTCGCTATCCCTGACCATCATTACTGGCGCCGCCAAATCAATTGCCAGGATGCCTGCCCCGTACACACCGATGCCCGGGGGTATGTGCGCGCAATCTCGGCGGGCGACTATGAGCTTGCATATCTTATTGCCCGCGGGCCGAACCCTCTTGCATCTATCTGCGGGCGCATTTGCGGCGCTCCTTGCGAAGCTGCTTGTCGGCGCGGCTCGGTCGACCGACCCATCGGTATCCGTCCCTTAAAGCGGTTTGCGACGGAGCATTCCGGCCCCGAGACATGGAAGGGCGATGGGGATTACTTCAAGGATTGGCTGAGCCAGAGAATCCTTCCTCAACTCTGCCAGACACGGGATGAGCTGCTCTGGCTGATGCGATGCTCGCAAGTGGAGTTCTCGACGTCCCCGAAGGTTGCCATAATAGGCTCGGGACCTGCCGGCCTGGCCTGCGCTCACGACCTTGCCCTATTGGGAATCAAACCCGTGATTTTCGAAATGGAACCGGTTCCGGCAGGTATGCTTTACGTCGGGGTACCCGAGTATCGTCTTCCGCGCGACCTGATAAGAGCAGAGGTCGGCGTAATTGAATCTCTTGGTGTGGATATCCGCTGCGGCGTACAAGTTGGAAAAGATGTGACATTCGAATCGTTGCAGGCCGGCTACGCTGCCGTGGTCGTCGCGGTCGGAGCCAAGCAGTCCCGTAGCCTGCCCATGGCAGGCGTTCAAGGGCCTGGCGTGATGGGGGGAGTGGACTTTCTCCGGGATGTTGCGCTGCGTAATCCCGTCGTCCTTGGCAGCCGCGTTGTCGTGATCGGGGGCGGAAACGTGGCATATGACGTGGGTCGAACGGTGCTCCGGCAGGCATACTTCGATATGGCGAGAACCGCCGTGCGGCAGCCGCGTGTACACGAGGTTCATCTGTGCTGCCTCGAATCCTTGATGGAAATGCCCGCGGATGACATTGAGATACTCGAGGGCGCGGAGGAAGGTATCGCGCTTCACAATAGCCTCGGGCCGAAGGAAATCCTGCGCGATTCGCAGGGACGCGTCGCCGGAGTGACTTTCCAGAAGGTGTTGCGTGTCTATGACGAGAATAAGAAATTTTCCCCGCAGTTCGATCCGGCTTCCCTGACGACCGTCGAATGCGATACTGTTCTAATCGCTGTGGGACAATCCACAGATCTGTCGTTCATAGACCCACCTCGCCACGGCATCAAAATCACTGAGCGCGGTATCCCCGTCGTTGACCAGAATACCCTCGCGAGCACTGCGAAAGGCGTCTTCTTTGCAGGTGACGTAGCTCACGGCGCGGGCCTGATGATACACGCGATTGCCAGCGGCAAGAAGGCGGCTCGTTCTGTTTACGAGTACTTGACGGGCCAAGTCATCGAAGCAAAGGCCTTGGAATTTCACTTGGAACTGCCCCACTATAGACGTGAGAAGGGTTACGAAAGAATCGCACGAGTCGAGATTCCGGCGGCTGACCCGAAAGAGCGCGTTCGTCGGCAGGACATAGGCGTGGAAGTCGGCTATGCGGAACCAATGGCCCGGACTGAGGCGTCACGTTGTCTTGATTGTGGAGTCAACACTATTTTCGATTCCGAAAAATGCGTTCTCTGCGGAGGATGCGCAGACGTCTGTCCGACTTTGTGCCTGAGATTAGTGTCCGTTGAAAAGCTGGAACAAGACGACACGCTTGGCAAGGTCATCGAGGCTGTTTCACAGCCGGGGGAGCATCTCTCGGCCATCATTAAGGACGAAGAAAAATGCATTCGTTGCGCTTGTTGCGCTCATCGGTGTCCGACAGGCGCGATCACAATGGAACGCTTTTGTTTCCAGGAGAGCTGGCCATGAACACGTTACGAAAACCGCAACCAATCCCGCGACGCGATTTTCTGGGCGCCGCAGCGCTCTTGACTTGCGGGGCCACTCTCGGCCTGGCCACCGTCGGAATGGCGCGCATGCCGTTCCCGGCCGTAATTGCCGGCGAATCAAGCAAGATAAAAGTGGGACGTCCTGACGACGTGGCGATTGGTGAAGAGCGCTGGGTTTCTTCAGCCAGGGCGTTTCTCTTTCGCGACAAGGACGGCGTCTATGCAATTTCAGGCGTGTGCACTCATCTCGGATGTATTGTCTCGCGTTCTGCGGCAGGGTTCGCGTGTCCCTGTCATGGCTCTCGTTTTGGACCGGAGGGCGATGTGACTAAAGGGCCGGCGCCTTCGCCGCTTCCGTGGCTCGAGGTTTCGTTGGCCCCTGATGGCCAGCTTGTCATCGATGTAGAAAACAAAATGGTTGCGGGAACTAAATTCCGCGTCTAGGTGATGAAAAGTCCAAGGTCCGAAGTCAACAAGGCTATGCGGGTAGGGGGATGAATGGCTGAATCGACAGACAATTCGAAATCCGCGTTGCGGATTTTTGCTGAGAATCTGAAAGAGTCGCCTGCAAGGCTTCGGGAATCATTGTTCCGACACGACTGGCCGAATACGGATCGGACGCGCTCGCAGGCGGTTTTCGCGAACTTTTTTCTGCATCTGCATTCAACGCGTATTCATGAGCGAACGCTCCGTTTCCGGTCTACCTGTGGCGTCGGTTTGGCGGCGCTGGCGTGCTTCGTCCTGCTCACAGTCACCGGAATTCTGCTGATGGTATATTACAAAGCGGGCACTGACCTGGCCTACCAATCTATCAAGGACATCACCTTCGTTGTGCCAACCGGCCAGTTCATCAGAAATATTCACCGGTGGTCCGCGCACCTGATGGTCGTTTTCGTGTTGCTTCACATGGCTCGAGTTTTCTACACTGCCTCCTACAAAAGTCCGCGCGAGTTTAATTGGCTCGTGGGCATGGCTCTGCTCGTTCTTACGCTGGGGCTCAGCTTCACGGGCTATCTCTTCCCGTGGGACCAGTTGGCTTACTGGGCGATTACAATCGGTTCGAATATAGCTCAGTCACCTCGTGAGATCACCGATGCGATTGGCATAACCCGCTTCTTTGACCCCGGCGGATTGCAGAAACGGCTATTGCTCGGAGCCGATATTGTCGGACAAGAAGCGCTCACCCGATTCTATCTCCTTCACGTAATAGCCTTGCCGTTGGTTGTGGCCGCCCTGATCGGCGTGCATTTCTGGCGTGTGCGGAAAGACGGAGGTCTTGCCCGGCCGGATGACGAGCCTGGTACGCCCGTGCGCTTGCTCACCGGACAGACCGTATCCTTCAGCCCGGCTCCGGAAAAGACTTACGGTCTGATGGCGCTAGTGCGCGGAAAGACTCCGCAAGTAGATCGCGGGCCTGAACACACCATCACGGCCTGGCCCAACGCCTTTTACGCTGAAATGGCCGTTCTCATGGCAACGTGCGCGGCTTGCCTCGTGCTGGCGCTGATTGCCGACGCGCCGCTGAAGGAGATCGCCAATCCAAACGTGCCCGAGAATCCCGCCAAGGCGCCATGGTATTTCCTCGGCCTGCAGGAACTGGTTTCCTATTCCGCGTTCATGGGTGGAATCGGTATCCCGACCCTTGTTTTGCTGGGGCTCGGTATGATTCCATTTCTGGATCGCGAAGAAGGCGCAGGCGGCGTATGGCCGACCAGCTTGACCCATCGCGGCCTGATCGGGGGAAGCGCCATATTCAGCGCTTTTGTCGTCGTCGCATTGCTGGCGTTCACCGTACGGTTTGGCTGGCTCAGGAACTGGTTTCCCCATATTCCGCAACTGGTTATCGTAGCAATCAACCCCGGCACAGTATTGGTTGCCCTTTTCGCCGAGTTTTCTTTGTACATAATGAATAGGTACAATTCGACCCGCGCCGGAGCCGTCGCGCTCTTCACTTGTTTTATTGTGGCGTTCGTGATTCTGACTTACGTGGCCACGGTGCACCGGGGCCCCAACTGGAACTTCTACTGGAGTCGGAGCCAATGGCCAATTCACTGACGGGGGACGTTCGCGAGAAGCCTCAAGCAGACACGCTTATTCAAGCGCCAGTGCCAACCTTCGATCCGGTTACGCCGGAGGGGCGCAGAGCGCGCATGGCGCTTTTGATCACCTCACTGATTACTCTGCTCTGCCTTTTGGCGGCGATTTCTTCGGAGCATTATTTGAAGCCTTGGCGAATGTACCAGCGCCGGTACAATGCTTTGCTCGCCGCAAGAGCGCGCGCCGACGGTAAGAAGCCGCCATCATTCAAATCTGAAATCAAACAGATAACTTCTCCGGCTTTCCGGGTGGCCGATCGTTGTACGACGTGCCATCTCGGGATTGACGACCCGAGTATGGCTCGCGAGGACGAGCCCTTCCGCTCACATCCGAAATGGGTGCTCGATCTTCATCCAATCGAGAAGTTCGGATGCGCTTCCTGCCACGGCGGCCAGGGACTTGCCACGACAACCGACGATGCGCACGGCGATGTGCCTCACTGGGAAGACCCTCTGATACCAGCAGGATACTTCGAAGCAGGGTGCGGCAGTTGCCACACTTTTCTCAGGATTTCGGGCGGAGGACTGGCCGAACGCGGGGCGTTGTTATTCGAGCGGAAAGATTGCTTTGCCTGTCATCGCATCGACGGCCGCGGTCGAGGCAATGCGCCCGATCTTTCGGACCTGGGCACGAAACGCAGGCGGGAAGACTGGCATCAAAGACATCTTGCGCTTCAAGAACAGAGCGACGACGAGGTATGGCGCGAGAGTTATGGGCCGGTCGAACCGGACGAAGCAAAGGCGATTAATGCCTATCTCGTCCAGCTTGTGCGAGCCCCGAAACTGATAGAAGCCAAGGCTGCGTTCCTGAACAAGGGATGTTTGGGCTGCCACCGCGTTCATGGCGTCGGCGGCGAAGACGGTCCGGACCTGTCTATGACGGGACGGAAGAATCTCTCTAAACTGGACTTTTCACATGTGCCAGGGAATCATGACTTAGCGGCGTGGCACAAGGCGCATCTCAGTGCTCCTGCGCAGATCGTGCCCGACAGTCAAATGCCCCAGCCGGTTCTTGATGACAAGGAACTCGACCTCATCGCGCTCTATCTTCTCTCGCTTCGAGGCGAAAGCGACACAATGAACGGGTGGCCTGCGGACCGCCTCGAAGCCATGCGGCTCGGCGAGCGCGAATTCGCAACCGACGGGGAGTCGCTTTTCAACGCTTTCTGTAATGGGTGTCACGGAAGCGAGGGGTTCGGAACACACTTCGGCATATCGCCGCAGGTATTTCCTGCGGTGGCGCATCCGGAGTTCCTGGCCGTTGCATCGAATCGCTTTATCCGTCAGACACTGGTGGATGGCCGGCCTGGGCGCCGCATGCCATCATGGGGCGCCAAAGAAGGAGGGTTGCGGGAAGAGGAAGTGGATTCGCTTTTGGAATATCTTCGCTCGAAAATGCCCGCGATGCCTTCGTGGGAAGACGTCTCAAAGGCCGGCGCCGAACCGGCCTTGGGCGCGCGTTTGTACCGCAAAACCTGTGCCCAGTGCCACGGCCTGAACGGCGAGGGAATAATCGGACCGGCCCTCTCAAATCAAGTGTTTCTTGGGACGGTAGAGCCACAATTCATCTATCGTATGATTGTCACTGGGAGGGAAGACACGGCGATGGGCAGCCAACCCGCCTTGAGCGCGGGCGATATAGCGTCGATCATCATGCACATCCGCAACTGGCGCAAGGAAGGTCTGTTAAAAATGCCTGCTCTCCCCCGCGACCGCTCTGCAAAGAAGGGCGAGGGAGTCTTTGCGCGCTCATGTTCGCCATGCCATGGAAAACAGGGCGAAGGCAACTTCGCGTCGAATGTGAGCAATCCGACGCTCCTTTCGGCCGCTTCGGACGGGTTCATGGCGGCGGCGGTTCGATACGGACGCTGCGCGCCTCCAAAGGGCGCCCCGAAGAGTGTCGAAGCGCCGAAAGTGACGGATAACGAATTGGCCGATGCCATAGAATATTTACGGAGGCTCGGACGGCTTGGCCAACCGCAGCTCCCCGGCCGGCCGGCGCAGGGAGACGCGGCAAACGGAGACGTCCTGTATGCGCAGATGTGCGCAGGTTGCCACGGCAACCGAGGCATCGGCGGTTCGGCGCCGGAGCTTGGCAATGCGGCATTTTTGGCGGCAGCTACTGACGGCTATTTGCAGGCGTCAATAATTCGCGGCCGGCCTTCCAGGGGAATGCCGGCGTTCGCCGACGACAACGTCAGCTACAGCAAACTAACCGTCGAGCAAGTCGGCGACATTGTGCGGTCCATTCGAAATATGCAGAATTCCGAACAAGCCCAAGGCGGATAACACAATATGACAAAGAAAATAGTTAGTATTTGCGTGCACAAGCCCGCGTCATATAGTTCATTGCAAAGATTTCTCCTGCCCCACGCAGCATCTCGCTCTTCTTTGCCAAGGGACTCACTTTTCCCCTCTTTGACAAAGGGGGGCAGGGGGGATTTTTCCGCTCTACCTTGCAACGGGAATTTGTGCAGCTATGTATTGCAGAACGACTACATTGCGGTGTGATGACGGACGGCCCATACGATGATGCGGTAGGAGGAACGAGGATGGAAAACAAGACGGGAAATAATTCGGGAAGCGTGAGCCGGCGCGACTTCGTCAAGATGGCCTCGGCTCTGGGGTTTGCGGGCTATCTATCGCAATATCCTTGGCTGTGGGCCGAGGCGGCTCAGAATCCTCTCGAATCCTACCCCAACAGGGATTGGGAGAAAGTCTACCGTGACCTCTACAAGCCTGATAGCACATTTTGTTTTCTATGCGCTCCGAATGATACCCACAATTGCCTGTTGCGCGCGCACGTGAAAAACGGAGTGGTCGTTCGCATAGGTGCGTCATACGGCTACGGCAAAGCAGAAGACATCTATGGAAACAAGGCCACCGCTCGATGGGACCCGCGTTGCTGCCAGAAGGGTCTGGCTCTGACCCGGCGTTTCTACGGAGACCGTCGTGTGAAGAGCCCCATGGTCCGAAAGGGTTTTCGCGAATGGGTGGACAAGGGGTTTCCACGTGACTCTGCAACCGGCAAGCCGCCTTCAGAATATTTTAATCGCGCGCGCGATTCCTGGCAGAAAGTCGAGTGGGACGTTGCCGCAGACATAGTTGCCCGCGCTTTGGTCAACATTGCTCAAACGTACGCGGGCAACGAGGGCGCGAACCGCCTGAAAGCGCAGGGTTATGACGAAGAAATGATCGCCGCAACAAAGGGCGCCGGAACACAATGCCTGAAATTCCGGGGCGGCATGCCCCTGCTCGGCATGACGCGCGTGTTCGGAATGTACCGTTTCGCAAACTCGCTCGCGCTCCTCGACCAACATATTCGCGGTGTATCAGAGGCCGACGCGCTTGGGGGACGCGGATGGGACAACTATTCGTGGCACACCGACCTCCCGCCCGGACATCCCATGGTCACCGGGCAGCAAACAGTCGAATTTGATTTGGACTCATGCGAGCACACCGACATAGTCATCGTGTGGGGCATGAATTGGATTACCACCAAGATGCCCGATTCGCACTGGCTGACCGAGGCTCGCGTGAAGGGGACGCGGGTTGTCGTGATCGCTTGCGAGTACAGTGCAACCACGAGTAAAGCCGACGAGGCGATCGTTGTCCGCCCCGGCACGACCCCCGCGCTGGCTCTTGCCCTCGCCAACGTTGTCGTTCAGGAAAAACTGTACGACACAGATTTTGTCAAGCGATTTACCGACCTGCCGCTGCTCGTGCGAAACGACACCCTGCAGCTTCTGAGGGCCTCCGAAATTTTCCCGAACTACAAGAACGCCGACCTCGGCAATATGACGCACGTTCTCAAACCGGAAGAAAAGAGCCCCCCGCCGCACAAGCAGGTCGCACAGATCATCCCTATGAAACTGCGCGAGGAGTGGGGCGATTTCGTGATGTGGGACACTCGCAAAAAGGAGCCTGTCCCTGTGAGCCGGGATGTCGTCGGAAAGTATTTCGACGCATCCGGCATTGCGCCGGCGCTCGAGGACGAATTCAAAGTGACTCTTGCCGACGGGAAAACAACCAGGGTGACCACGGTATTCAGCGTAATCAAGAAATATTTAGCGGACAACTTCTCTCCGGAGAATTCCGAGGAAATCACGTGGGCGCCGCGCGACGCCATCGTGTCGCTCGCTCGTGAGATCGCGAAGCATAATGGAAAAACGTTGATGGCAGTGGGCATGGGCCCGAACCAGTTCTTCAACAACGACCTCAAGGACCGCGCTATCTTCCTGCTCGCCTCGCTCACCGGTAACGTTGGCCGCATATCAGGGAACGTCGGCTCGTACGCGGGCAATTACCGGGTCGCGCTTTTTAACGGACTCGGTCAGTACGTGAATGAAAACCCGTTCGACATCGAACTCGACCACAATAAGCCCGCGCGGCCCAAACAGTATTGGCGCCCCGAATCCGCGCACTACTATAACCACGAAGACCACCCTCTGCGCGTCGGAGGCAAGCTCTACACAGGCAAAACGCATATCCCGGCGCCAACCAAATCGCTCTGGTTCGCGAATGCAAATTCAATCTTGGGGAACGTGAAGTGGCATTACAATGTCGTCCACAATGTGCTGCCAAAGATAGAGATGATCGCGGTGAACGAATGGTGGTGGAGCACATCTTGTGAATATGCCGACGTTGTTTTCGCCGCCGACTCGTGGGCGGAAATGAAGAGTGCGGACATGTGCGCCTCGGTCACCAACCCATTCCTGACACTCTACCCGGAAACGCCGCTGCCGCGCATTTACGACAGCAGGGGCGATATCGAGATCATCGCCTTAGTCGGCAAACGGATTGGCGATCTTATGGGCGAGCCGCGTTTCAAGGATTACTGGAAGTTTGTCGACGAGCGCAAGGTGGGTGTCTATTTGCAGCGTATTCTTGACAATAGTAGCACGACCGCCGGATATTCCTTTAGCGACCTTCACGATAAAGC
>CAYVDS010000014.1:9115-19807 GCA_964450145.1 uncultured bacterium | reverse complement strand
AAGCGAAGAGGGGCATTCCCGCTCTAATGATGGGGCGCACGATTCCGCGCACGGTCGGTTACGAACAAACCGAAGAAAGCGCGCCATGGTATACGAAGAGCGGTCGCCTTGAATTCTATCGCGATGAGAAGGAATTCATCGAGCACGGCGAAAATCTGCCCGTTCATCGCGAACCTGTGGACTCAACTTTCTTTGAGCCAAACGCGATCCTTGCCGCGCCTCATCCCTTCATCAAACCGCTTGGCCCGAAAGATGTGGGGCTCGACCCTGCCGACGTAAGCTCGGAGGTGCGACAGGTGCGCAACGTGCTCAGGTCTTGGCCCGAGCTTTCGAAGACTCGCCACCCGCTCATGGAGCACGGCTATCGTTTTGTGTTTCACACGCCAAAATACAGGCACGGTGCCCATACGACACCGATAGACACCGATATGGTCGCGGTATTGTTTGGGCCGTTTGGAGACATTACTCGAAGCGACAAACGCATGCCATTTGTTTCCGAAGGGTATGTAGACATCAATCCGCAGGATGCGAAAGAAATCGGGGTCGAAGATGGCGACTACGTGTGGGTGGACGGCGACCCTTCGGACCGACCCTATCGTGGATGGAAACCCGAAGACCCCGATTATAAGGTTTCGCGCCTGATGTGCCGCGCCCGTTACTATCCGGGCACGCCCCGCGGAATCACGCGCATGTGGTTTAACATGTATGCCGCGACGCCGGGTTCGGTCAAGGGGCACGAAACCCGTCCCGACTCTCTCGCGAAGAACCCCGAGACTAACTATCAGGCGATGTTCCGTTACGGAAGCCATCAGAGCGCAACGCGGGGCTGGCTCAAACCGACGCATATGACCGACTCGCTCGTGCGGAAGGACATAGCCGGGCAAACCATTGGTAAGGGATTCATGCCGGACGTGCACTGTCCCACGGGCGCGCCGCGTGAGTCGTTCGTGAAGATCACAAAGGCTGAGCCTGGCGGGATCGACGGTCAAACCTTGTGGCGGCCCGCGGCGCTGGGTGTCCGGCCCACGTACGAAACCGATGCGTTCAAGAAATATCTGGCAGGCGGATACGTAACTGCCAAGAAGGGATAATGCTATGGCTCGTGTGTATAACTGGCAAATCGGCCGTGAGATGAGCTACTGGTACGGCGAGGCGCGGCCACGACGGCAGTTCGCGGCAGTATTCGACACAAACAAATGCATCGCATGTCAGACGTGCACTCTCGCCTGCAAGACGACGTGGACTTCCGGACGCGGGCAGGAATACATGTTCTGGAACAATGTAGAAAGCAAACCTTACGGCGCGTACCCGATCGCTTACGACGCGCGCATCTTGGAACTGCTGGACCCGCAGCGGTGGGAAGGCGAGCGGTACGAAGGGCGCACAATCTTCGAAGCTGCGCCCGCCGGAGAGCGGCTTCTCGGCTATCATCCCGAGACCGCTGACTACGCGCACCCGAATCTAGGCGAAGATGAAATCGCGGGGGTGGTCGAAGGCGGGATGTCCGTAGGGTTGCCCCAGCCTGTGTGGATGTTTTATCTGGCTCGTATCTGCAATCACTGCACGTATCCGGCCTGTCTCGCTGCGTGCCCGCGAGGAGCGATATACAAGCGGCAAGAGGACGGAATAGTTCTCATTGACCAGAAGAACTGCCGCGGTTACCGTGAATGCGTTCGCGCTTGCCCGTATAAAAAAACTTTCTTCAATTCGCGCACGCATGTGTCAGAGAAGTGCATCGGCTGTTTTCCTCTCGGCGAGCATGATACGCAGCCGCGCTGCTTCACCGAGTGCATCGGCAAAATACGGCTGCGTGGTTGGATCAGCAAACCCACCGAGGCGCGCGAGGATAATCCGGTCGATTACCTGGTTCATATCAAGAAAGTGGCGTTGCCGCTGATGCCGCAGTTGGGGCTTGAGCCGAACGTATACTACATTCCTCCGATAAACGTTCCGGAGCCGTTTCTCGTCCAGCTCTTCGGACCGAGCGCTCCGCGCGCAGTGGAGACGTATCGCCGGGCGCACGAGAAGAACGCGAAGCTCGCGGCTCTCATTAACTTGTTTGGATGTACAAACCAGGTCGTCGCTCGATTTGAGGCGAAAGACGGCATGGTGAGCGCCCTCAACGATAAGGGCGAAAAGACTGTTACGGCGCCTGTGCGCGAGTCCGTGGTTGTGAGAACAGCATTTGACACGAAATACGGCGTCCCCCGCTCGAATATTACGTAAGGGGAATTCTATAATTACCCCCTCTGACAAGGAGGATAGGGATGATCTTACATACTCTTTTCGGGCCGCGAGTTGACGCGACTAAACCATGCCGCTTAGGCGCAGGTGCGAATTTATTCGCATGATTCGACTTCAAGGAGTCATAAAATATGCGATATCGACCAATCATTGTGGGCGCAACAATTACGCTGATCCTCGTGACGATACTTGCCGGATGCTCGGGTGGCGCGAAGAAACCTTCGGCGGGAGCCAAGAACGTAGTTGCGCAGTATGTGAAGGGCGGCATCGGAGAACCGAAGCCAGGCGATAAGGTTTGGCAAAAAGCGCCCGCCGCGGCCATCCCACTGTTGTCTCAGGACTTGACTGACCCGAAGCTCACGGAACTCGGCGTCTCTTCCATTCGTGTAAGAGCGCTCTGCGACGACAAGGACATAGCATTCGAAATCGAGTGGGACGATCCGACACAAGACAATGCCGATGTCGAAGGTAAGTTTTCGGATGCGGTGGCTATCCAGTTGCCCCCTATGCCCGGTGGCGAAACGCCAGACCCGACCATGGGACAAACCGGAAAGCCCGTGCATATCCATCTTTGGAAGGCCTCATACCAACGGAGCCTTGAGCTGGGCGATTGGAGTCTGCAACAGAATTTTCCTAATGCCAGCATTGACCACTACCCGTGTGATGGTCCCAAGGAACAAGCTGATAAAGAAAAATTAACAGAACAATTTACGATCGGCCTTGCGGCTGGTAACGCCATCGCGCAGAAGCGGACCTCGAGCGTCGATGACCTGATGGCCGAAGGGTTCGGTTCTCTGACGTCCTTACCGGCACAGGCGTCGAAAGGCTGGAGCCGCTGGGAGAATGGTCGCTGGTCAGTCGTGATCATTAGCCCCTTGTCGATGGCAGAGTGGCCGGGCGGGCCGGGATTAAAGCCGGGACAGAACAGCTTTGCGGCTTTTGCCGTGTGGGATGGGAGTCGCGAACACGCAGGGTCCCGCAAGATGCGAAGCGTGTGGACGCCGCTGACGATAGGAGGCGGCGCATGAAACAGCTTACCGAGGTGCTGGCAGCGGGGGCAACGTGGGAATTCTTGTCATTGCTGTTTCGCTGTCCGAACAGGGCTGTAGTTGCGGCAGCGCGGACCTTGCAGCAAGAACTTCCCTCCGACTTAAGCTCGAATGCGTTCGCGCTCGTAGAGTTATTTGAGGAGCCGGATGTCGAGGCGGCCTATCACAGCCTGTTTGGCGGTGGCGGTCGAGTCTCACCCTATGAGTCAGATTACTATGGTGCGGGCGAAGAAGGGATGCGTGAGCGAGGAGTAATTCTCGGTGACGTGGCAGGATTCTACAAGGCATTCGGTTTTGATCCATCGAAGGAGACGCCCGAGGCGCCTGATCATGTGGTCCTCGAGCTTGCGTTCTTGAGCTACATGAAATTGAGAGAAGCATTCGCTTTGAGACGGTCCGAAAAAGAGCCCTACGAGATATGTCTTGCTGCGGAAGAGAAATTTCTGAACGAACACTTACTCCTGTGGCTGCGGGAATTTGCCAATCGAATCCTCCGTGAACGGTCGCACGTATTCTATGAAAGAGCGGCTAGCCTGACCATAACTGTTCTCACACAGCATTCCAGACATATCTCCCCTTCCCAAACGGCATAGCCTGCCTGCTCTCTGAGACCCTTCCACAAGGCGACACAAGGCGATTGACACAACATGTCTTTTCCTATAGCATTACCCCAACGGTCTAAGGGGCGTGCTGAACCTTCTAAAGGTAGGCGGATGGATAGATGAAACGGATATACTATGGCTGGTGGGTGGTGCTTGGGGCATTCTTCACGCTCTTCGTTTGTGCGGGAATCGGGTTCTTCGCTTTTCCTGTCTTCTTGAAGGCAATCGAGGTTGAGGAAGGATGGAGCCGGACCAGCCTCTCAATCGCAGGCGCCATCGCTTCGCTGGCAGCCGGTTTCTCCACACCCGCTATCGGATGGGCAATAGACCGTTTTGGCACAAAGGCCGTTATGATACCAGGCATTATATTGATGACCGCCAGCTATCTCGCACTCGGGCGTACCACCACCATCTATCAGCTCTACGTTCTTTTTCTCATAGTCGGCGTCGGAATGGCGTGCACGACGGTGCTCCCTTGTCAGACGCTGGTTTCCAGATGGTTCGACAAGAAACGAGGCCGCGCCATGGGCGTGCTCATGGTGGCCAACGGCGCAGGAGGTGTGGTATGGACTACCGCATCAGCCCGGCTGATCGAAGCGTTCGGATGGCGAAACGCGTACGAAATCTTGGGTATAATGATCGCCGCTGTGGCGCTCCCTCTGACTTCGCTTGTGATCCGCAGCTCGCCACAGTCGATGGGATTGCTGCCCTATGGACAAGCGGAGTCTCTGCCCGAAGCCGGAACACTGCAACCGCAGGAAGCAAATAGCAGTGGTGAATCCGGTTATACCACGCGCGAAGCGTTTCGCACAGTCAGCTTCTGGCTGATTGTCTTTTCCACGTTTCTTGCCACGCTCGCGTCATCGGGCTTCACCTTGCACATCGTCGCTTTCTTATCGGACCGTGGACTGTCCGAGACGCGCGCGGCAGATGTGTGGGGGATGGCTCTTGGCGCAAGCATCGCCGCCCGTATTTTCTTCGGCTTCCTCTCCGAAAAATATCAGAAGAGATTCTTCTTGTTCGGCGCCAACATCTTCAGAACGTCTTGTCTTCTCTTGCTTGTTCTCTTTGCTCTGGGGTTCGTTCCGCGGACCCTTGCAGTGATACAGCTCATCTTGTTCTACGGGCTTCCCTTGGGCTGCAACGCTGTCGTAAGCCCGCTTCTGGTCAGCGAGACTTTCGGCGTCAAATCCTTTGGTAAGCTTATGGGATTGCTGGGAATTCCTTATACCATTGGGATGGCTCTCGGTCAGATATCAGGCGGCTATTTCTTCGACACAAAGGGCAACTATAATGCCGCCTACTCCATGTTCGCAGCTTCTTTCCTTCTGGCCGGAATAGCAACCGTTCTCGCCAAGCCGTGCTTTCTGCTTGACTCGGCAAGAGCGAATAGTGAAGGACGCCTCCGCAAACTCCATTCATAACACCTTACGGAAACTCGTTTTATCCTGCTTTGCCTCCCTCTCTCACCAGAATAAAAATAAGCAATTTATTGCTATAACCGCAAAAAAGCCCCTCAACTGGCACGGAACTCGCAACCGGCCTGTGATTTTGGTGGTCAAACGAAACAGGAGCGGGGGATACGTATGGAGAGTGGAAGAATGAGGAAAATCATCCGATCGGTCATCAGTTTCGCCGCCGTTCTTATGGCCTTCGCATTTGTGCTTGACTCGGCCATGCATCCGGTTGGCTGTGTCGGCTCTGTGGCGCTTGCGCAGACGAGCGACCGTGATGGCGATGGTATTCAAGACGAAATCGACAACTGTCCGTCGGTTTTCAACCCCGATCAAAACAACTCTGACGCCGGATATGGCATGGTCAGAGGAACCGACATCCGACTCGATACTTCTCCGCCCGGAACTAGTTCTTCCTACCGTCCGCAGGTCGTCACAGATGGAAACGGCCACGTGTATGTCACGTGGTACGATGACCGCCTCGGATACAACGCCATTTATTTCAATTACTCGAGCGACTACGGAACGACTTGGCAAAACCCCGACCTCAGACTCGATACGGGCGTGCCGGACCGCAAATGGGCCGCGTTCCCGCAAATCTCCTGCGATGCGGATGGGCACGTGTATGTCGCGTGGTTCGACTATCGGAATGGGTCGACGGACATCTATTTTAATCGTTCGTCGGATTTTGGGGCTACATGGCAATCTTCGAGCGCCCGCCTCGACAAGGATTTTCCCGGCAACGAGTCTTCATATTATCCGCAGATATCGAACGACCAGAATGGACACGTTTACGTGGTGTGGACCGATGAACGCAACGGGTTCGAGGATATCTACTTCAACTACTCACTGGATTATGGAGCCACGTGGAACCCGGCGGATATCCGGCTCGACAGGGATTTCGCGGGTGAAAACACTTCGTATGCTCCTCGCACATCCAGCGACGAAAGCGGTCATGTCTATGTCGCGTGGCAGGACACCCGTAACGGGAACGCCGACATTTATTTTAATCGCTCATCGGACTACGGGGCAACATGGCAGGGCCTAGACACAAGGCTCGACACCGACGCGCGCGGCAGCAAATCCTCGTACTACCCGCAGATATCCAGTGATGGAACCGGGCACGTGTATGTGACGTGGCAGGACGCCAGAAACGGAAGCTACGATATCTATCTGAACTACTCGGCCGACTACGGGGCGACGTGGCAAGCTTCGGATAAGCGACTGGACACGAACGCGCCCGGCGCCGCGAACTCGACGGGGCCACAGGTTTCATGTGATGGCGTCGGCAATATCTATGCGGTATGGTACGATTCCCGGAACGGCGCGAATGATATTTACTTCAATCGTTCGAGCGACGGCGGCGCCACTTGGCAGCCTTCCGATGTCCGACTCGATACGGACTCTCCGGGAAGAACTTATTCCGCATATCCACAGATTTCATGTGATGCGAGCGGCCATGTCTACGTGGTTTGGGAAGATGGCCGGAACGCAGCGGCCGACATCTACCTCAACGTCTCGCGGGACAATGGCGCGACATGGTCGGGTTCAGACCAGCGTCTTGATACCGATATCCCCCGCGACGCCTATTCCACATGGCCGAGGCTCTCAAGTGATTCAAGAGGACACATTTTCGCCACGTGGTACGACCTCCGGAACGGGAACGGCGACATTTATGTCAACTCGTTCGGCTGGGGTGACTCTTTGGGTGACGCCTGTGACAATTGCCCCGACAACCCGAATGAGGACCAGATGGACTCTGACGGCGACGGCTGGGGCGATCTATGCGATATCTGCAATGAGACTTTCTATCAAGATGCCGACTCGGACGGCTATGGCAATATTGCGGCGAGTGTCCAAGCCTGTTTACCGCCCGCGGACTATGTCGCCGACGCCACTGACTGCGACGATACGCGAGCGGAAGTCCATCCCGGAACGGCGGAAATATGCGGAAATCAACTGGATGACGATTGCAGTGGCGGAGATGCCGCGTGTCCGGACACAACGGCGCCGGTCATCACATGCCCGGACGACATTTCGGTCGCACTCGAGTGCGGAGGGACCTCGGCCTCAAATCCAACAATCCAAGTGTTCCTAAATGGAGCGAGCGCGGTCGACGACGCGGACGGCGCTGTGCCCGTGACCAACGACGCCCCGCTGGCATTTGGTCCGGGTCGGGCTATAGTCACATTTACCGCGACCGACTCGTCCGGAAATCTGGGTATGTGCCAGGCGTCGGTCCTGATCACCTATCAATACAGTGGCGTGCTCCAGCCCATCAACGCCGACGGCTCGAGTATCTTTAAGATAGGCCGGACCATCCCTGTGAAATTCAAGCTTTACTGTCTGGGTTCCTCGCCTGTGGGCTCAGCCAACGCAACGCTTTCCGTATTCAAAGTCACTAATGCGCTCTCAGGTACCGTCGATGAGGTCGATACCGCGGCATCCGGCAGCGCCAACACCGACAATCTGTTCCGGTATGATCCTGTCGGACAACTCTATATCTACAACTGGTCAACCGTCGACCTCAGCGCGGGAACATATCAACTCCACGTGAATCTCGATGACGGGACAACGCATTCTGTGTCCTTGTCGCTTGTGGCGCGATAACCTGAGAAACTTAGGAACGCCTTGACGTCAGAATGTCAATATCCTCAGTGTCCTCCGCGTCCTCTGCAGTAAATAATCCGTATCTTGGGTTCCATTTTTTTCTACTTGCCGAAGAGGTCTCCTGCAAACTCATTATCGCTCCGTGGCAACAGGCTTTTTCGGTGATTCTTTTCCCTTATCTTGGGCAAGAGTGATAGCGCATCATGAAAATATGCGGTCATCACCCTCTTGACAAGGCTCTGACTATGTGGTATGATAGCTAATGATAGTAATATATAGTAAGTGATGCTATACAATAGGAGAAAGGCGAGCATTCAGAGATGGGTTCAACAACTTTCGACCCCTTGGGGTCTGAAAAGTTAATGCAAATGAGACTGGGAAGGTGTCAGGAACAACAACAGGGGTCACCCACTGTGGAGGTGAGGACTATGGTGTACTACCTTCAGACTGTGGCTGTTGCTCTGGTTGCTCTTGCAGGGGTTTGCCTTGGACGGTTTCTCTCGCGCTTGCGCAAGCCATATTGGGCGATAGGATATGCCTTGCCTCTTACCTTGGTCGCAGCGATAACATGGGCAAGGCTTGATGGTGCTCTCGTCTTTGTCCCTCCCTTCTCGTGGCTCATGGCGCGTCGTTCGGAATATGTGCTCCTGTCTCTCGCGTGCGCAACTCTGCTGACGACCGCGCTATCAAAGCTTTCTCGTGTTGAAGAGAAGATAGTGGTTGGCGTCTTTATGGTCTCTGCGGTGTGTTACCTGTCAGTCTGGCCTCACTTGCAGTTTGCCATGAGGCGAAATGACCTTCTTGCAATCAAGACAACCTTCGATTCCGACGGTATTTGCCGCCAAAGCACAAACTACAATTGCGGACCGGCCGCGGCCGTGACTGCCCTCAAGATGCTTGGAATCCGGGGCGAAGAAGGAAAGATTGCGGCGCACGCGTACACAAATCCGAAGTGGGGAACCGAACTCGATTCCCTGTGTTTCGCCCTCTCCGAACTTTACGGAGAGCAAGGGCTCGTATGCGAGCATCGCTCTTTCGAGACCATTTCGGAGTTGGATGACGATGATGCCGCTACGATAGTTGAAATCAAATTCGCCTACCTGCTCGACCACTATGTCACCGTGCTCGATGTTACTGACGATAAGATCATCCTTGCCGATCCCTTGGACGGCAAGAGAACACTTTCCCACGCCGAGTTCGACAGAAAATGGCGGCACGTCGGCATCGTCTTGAAACGTTCCACTACCGAGATATAGAGAAGCTACTGGCGACGAGTAGACAGAAGAACGCTATCACATGAGCCCGCGGTCCGATACCGGGTTGCGACTTAGCGGCGCCGCAACCACAGGAGGAAAGAATGACAACGTACTATTTGGACGTAGTCGGTGTCACCGGAGTGGCATTGTTTGGTGCAATTCTGGGCTTCTGCTTTTCTCGTCTTCGAAAGCCGTATTGGGCGCTAGGATATGTTGTGCCTTTTGCGGTCATCGCCGCTGTGGCAGTGTCGCGGCGCTGGCCCGCGATCTCATTTATTGCTCCGTTCTCTTATATCATGGCCGGCCGCACAGAATTCGTTGCCCTATCGTTGGCCTGCGCGGCGATGTTGACGACGGTGCTTGCGAGACTCCTCTACAAAAGACAGAGGATAACAGTGGGCGTATTTATGGTTGTGGCGGTTGTGTACCTTTCGATCCTGCCGTTTCTGCTTCCGGCGCTCTTTCGGGACAAGCTGTCAAAGCTCGAATCAAATCTCGATTCGGACGGCGTCTGTCTGCAAAGCAATCATTATAATTGCGGTCCTGCGTCCGCTGTGACGGCGTTACGACGACTGGAGGTGCGCGCCTCCGAAGGTGAGATCGCCGTTCATTCCTATTCGAACCCCATCTCCGGCACAGAGCCTGATTCGCTTTGCCACGCGATTAATGAGCTTTACGGGCGAGACGGAATATTCGCAGAGCATCGGGTCTTTAGATCGATTCCCGAATTGCAGTATAACGACTACGCCGTAGTGTTGGTGAAGCACTCGCTTCTTGTCGACCATTACGCGACCGTCCTCGATGTGACCAACGACAAGGTTGTGCTCGGTGACCCGCTTGTCGGCAAAAGAACGCTATCCCATGAAGAGTTCGAGAAAATTTGGCGGTTCTCGGGTATTGTTATGAAGCGGGATTCGATCACAGATGTGGAGAATGAGGCCAAATCGTGTTCTCGTGGCGCGGTCATTTGAGTCAATAATGAATCTCTCTTCGTTTCTCCCCGTGACTCCCCGTAACCCCCGTGGTTTCACTGCTGTCTCCGCAATGGATTCCCGCCTTTGCGGGAATGATAAGAAGGAGGTTGTCATTCGTGTCATTCGTTATTTATTCGTGACATTCGTGCTTCCAGCTTTTTCTTTTCGTGATTCGTGATATTCGTGAAGTGAATTCCTGTCGTGATTTCTTTTTCTTCTTCTCCCAAATCCGTGCTAATCCGTGTCAATCCGTGGTGAGAACGTCTCTTCTTGTTCTTCTTCGTACCCATTTCCCTTTTGCCCATTCTCCCCTTCCCCCAAAAGTCTCTAATCCTCCGGGCTCTCCGTGTCCTCCGTGGTTTCCTCAACCCCTCCGTTTTATCTCCGCGTACCTCACCAGCCCATACATCGCTTTGGCACAGTCCATCGGGTTGTCGAAGAACGGGATGTGTTTGCCCTTGAAAATCTCGAAGACGGGTCCTGCCAGTTCGTGTTCGTTCGCG
>CAYVDS010000014.1:0-9105 GCA_964450145.1 uncultured bacterium | reverse complement strand
AGATAATCGGCTTGCCAAATTTTTCCGGAATTGCTGCGATAGCCTCGGCGTTCTTGATGCGCTGCACCATCTGGTCCGCGGTCATCTTACGATCGAATTTACCGAGATGCGGACTCAGAATCAGACCGTCTATGTAATCCTGCCTCGCGGCGATTTCGATTATGTCAACGTAAGACTTGTTGCTCTTTCGCGCGATGCAGTCGATCGGGTTTACCGGCGGTGGAGCGAAATCGCGCATGTGTCGTCGCAAATCCGCTTGCGTTTCAACACTCATCTCGGGCAGGTCCATACCCATTCGACCGCACGCCTCGGCCGCGGTCACACAGAATCCGCCGGCGGCGGAAATGACAGCGACGCGGTTTCCCTTTGGCAGCGGTTGATAGCACAGCGCCTCGGCCATGTCGAATATTTCCATGAAATCGTGCCAGCGAATCACGCCCGCCTGCCGGCACGCTGCGTCGAAGATGGCGTCGTCGCCGACCATGGCGGCAGTATGCGACCGCGCCGCACGCGCCGCTGCTTTGGTTGTGCCCGCCTTGTAAATCAGGAGCGGTTTGTTCGATGCGACCTTGCGGGCGACTTCCAGAAAGCGGCGTCCGTCGCCAACATCCTCGACGTAGCCGATGGCCACCCGCGTTGTAGGGTCCTCCCCCAAATACTCGAGCAAGTCGTTGAAGCTGATACATGCCTGGTTTCCGCAACTCGCAAATTTGCTGATGCCGTAGCCGCGATTCTGCGTCGCATTGTAAAGATACTCGCCGAGCGAGCCGCTCTGCGAGACAAACGAGATGGGCCCTTTTGGCGGAAGGTCCCAGAACAAAGTATTCACGTTTGCCTCGGAACTCCAAATTCCCCAACAATTGGGCCCGATGAAATAGAAGCCTGCCTGGACCGCCTCTGCTGCGAGGTCCTTCTGCAATTGAGCCCCTTCGGCGCTGACCTCCGCGAAACCGGCGGTAATCACGATGCCGCCCTTAACCTTCTTCTGAATACATTCTCTCAGAACACCGGGCACGGCCGAGGCGTTGACGACTATGACAGCGAGGTCAATTTCCGAAGGCGTTTCTGACAGGTTCGCGTAACAGCGGACTCCCTGTACCTCCCGCTCATTCGGGTTGATCGGGTAGAGCGCGTTTCGATATCCGGCGGCGAGCATGTTGAACATGGTGCTGTAACCCCAGCGCTCGCGATTGTTGCTCGCCCCGATAATCGCAACAGATTTGGGTTTGAAGATCGCATCAAGTGACTCTTTTATTCGGGTGTTCATTCAGACATCTCCTCAAACTGCCTGGATATTTTGGATTCTGGAGATTCTTCGCTTTTGAGCAATCAGCCGTTTATTCGGGGACACCTTGCAGCAAGGTGTCCCCGAATAAACTGATCATGCGCGTCTTAACAACTCCGCGCAATTGGTTCGTATTTTTCCCTTTCGTCCTTCGTCTCGTCCCGTCCGTCTTCTTTTGAGCGGCCTACATCATCGAAAGCGCATCCATATCCACCGTGAGACGCGTGCGCGCGGCGTATCTTTCTTTGTGCGCGGCGATGACCTCTTGTCCTAAGGCTCTCAGCGTTCCGGTGTTTGAACCAAGCACGAGAAACCGGAACCGGAAATGTCCCTTGATTTTTGATAGCGGCGCCGCCGATGGCCCCATGACCGTCAATCCCTTCGTTTGCTTTTGCGCTTCGAGTGGAATCTGTACGAGTTGGCGAATCACATCGAGCGCATGCTTTTGCGATGTCGAATCCATGAGGACGTTCATGAGATGGCGGCAGGGCGGAAAACTCAATTGCTGTCTGTGCTTCATCTCCTCGCAATAGAAACCGGCATAGTCGTGCCTCGTCGCGGCCTGGATTGCATAGTGAGCCGGATTATATGTCTGAATGATAACCTCGCCGCCGCGGTGGCCGTAGCGGCCCGCCACTTGCATAAGCAACTGAAAGGTTCGCTCTGCCGCCCGAAAGTCGGGCAAATTCAGCGCGATGTCAGCGAGCACGACACCCACGAGAGTGACACGGGGAAAATCGAGGCCCTTCGCAAGCATCTGCGTCCCGACGAGGATATCGATGTCGCCCTTCTGGAACGATTTCAGAATCTTTTCGTGTCCCCATTTCGTCGACGTCGTGTCGGCGTCCATTCTGCAAATGCGCGCTTTCTGGAAAATGTTTTCGAGTTCCTCTTCAACTCGCTCGGTGCCCGTGCCGAACTTTGCGAGCTTCGGGTTGCCGCAATAGGGGCATTGCTCGAGCATTGGCTGCGTCGAGTTGCAGTAGTGGCACTTCATCCGGTTCTCTTTTGCGTGGTACGTGAGCGCCACGCTGCAATGCTGGCAGCTCACCGAAACGCCGCACTTGGGACAGAGGAAAAACGGCGTATACCCGCGCCGGTTCAAGAAGATGATCACCTGCTCGTCTCGCGAGAGTTTCTCCTCGATCTTGAAACACAACTCGTCTGAGAGAACCGTCTCAACTGTCTGGCCTTTTCTTTTCTGTCGAAGGTCTATCAGATGCACCTTCGGCAACGGCTGACTCTGGACGCGCGCTGTCAGTTCGGCGCGGCGGTATTTCCCCAACTCCGCGTTCCGATGGCTCTCCAACGACGGAGTGGCCGAGCCAAGTATAACCACTGCGCCGGTCTCCCGGGCTCTCATGATGGCAACGTCCCGCCCGTGGTAGCGGGGCGTCTCGCCCTGCTTATACGACGCCTCGTGTTCCTCGTCAACCACGACAAGCCCGAGTCGCCGGACGGGCGCGAATATCGCGGACCTCGCGCCGACGACAATGTTACACGTTCCGGCTCGCACCTGCCGCCATTCATCATAGCGTTCGCCGGCGGAAAGGCGGCTATGCAGCACCGCAATCGCGTCGCCGAATCTCGCGCGGAAACGCGCCACCGTCTGTGGTGTGAGTGAGATTTCGGGCACGAGCACGATCGCGCCTTTTCCCTGCTTTATCACGAGGTCAAGCGCCTGAAGATAGACCTCGGTCTTGCCGCTGCCGGTAATGCCTTCGAGAAGGATCGTCTGAAACTCGCCCCGTTCAATGTGCTCGCCGACAAGATTGAGCGATGTCTCTTGTTCGCCCGTCAAGCTGTGTTTCAGGTGCGCAGTCTCGTCGACGTATCTCCCGGGGTAAGAGCGGAGCAGTTCCTTGGTGAAAAGCTCGACAAGTCCCTTCTTGACCAGTCTATGAACTGCGTCATACGAACAAGCGGTTGCATGTATGAGTTCAGATGTTAGCATCTCGCCGCGGTCGGCCAGCATCTTCATTATTAAGGCCTGTTTCGGAGACGAACTGCCCAGTTCGCTGATAACCGACACCGCATTGACTTTCCGCGCAATCCTGACTGCGCTTACTTGTTTTGCCTTCGCGCCGGCGTGAATGGACGATTCGCGCAATATGGCGCCGCGCTTCTCGAGCGCGGTTATCGAGCCGTAAAGTCCGTCGATTCCCAACTGCTGCTGCACGTGCGCCACGGTTACACGCTTCTTCTCGAGTGCCAGCCTCAGGATATCGTATTGCCTTGGAGCGGCTGTGCGGAGTTCGTCGAGCAGTTTCGTCAATTCATACGCGGGTTGTGGAACCAGTGCAATGTGCGTCCGAGCCGCCAGCCTCACACCCGGCGGAAGCGCGCAATCGAGTGCCTGTCCCCACGAGCATAAATAGTAATCGGCGATCCAACGGGTAAGCTTCAGCAGGCTCTCATCGAAAAGAGGTTCAGAGTCCAAGAGGTCGCAAATGGGCTTGATTTCTTTTTCGGGCGCTTCGGAAGAAACCCCCACGACATAGCCGGTGGCAAGATGCCTGCGAAGATGTACCGCGACTCGCACACCCGGCTGCACGTATTCGCTTAGTTCTTCCGGGACCGAATAAGTGTAAGCGCGGTCGAGCGGGAGGTTGAAGACAACTTGAGCAAATAACGATTCGGACATTGCGACATCTTCCTGCCTCGATAAATCAAAAAGGCCTGTTTGTATCAGGCCATTTTGAGCTATTGCAACCGGAGGAATTTCAGTTATCGGGAGACAGTCTTAATCCTTCAATTCGACATCCCAGTAAGCGGCGTCAACGAACCTCTGCCAGCTCTGCTTTCGGACCGAGGAAAAACTCTCCCCGGAGTAGGGAATCCACCGGGGTTTGCGCGGTTTGCGAATCAGCGGCATCGCTGCCTCCTCGGGCAGACGGTTGCCTTTCTTAACGTTACAGGGAACGCATGCAAGCACAAGATTCTCCCACGTCGAGCGCCCTCCAAGGCTGCGTGGCACAACGTGGTCGAGCGTGAGTTCCCATTTCTTGAATTTCTCACCGCAGTATTGGCAGGAATTCTTGTCCCTCTCGAATATGTTGCGCCGGGAGAATTTGATATCCCGGCGGTAGATGCCGCTAAAAACCGTCAGGACAATGACTTCTGGAATCAATATCTTGAAATTGACGGCTTGAATGCAGTATTCGTCGGCGGTCTTGGATAGTTCCTTCCAATCGTCGAAGTCGTAAGTGGAAAAATCCTCGGGCGAAACTACCTTGGCGTAGCCTTGATAAAGCAGACTAATTGCGCGGCGGGCATTCGCGACCTGTATCGCGATCCACGAACGGTTCAGTACTAGGACACTTTCATTGAGCATATCCAAACCCTTATATACAAGATTTATTATAGACATCGAGCCGACAAAAGTCAAGCGGGGAGCGGTGGTTACGGGAACTTTCAAGTGGCGCAATGAGGGCAAACGCCCATGCGGACATGGTGAAAGAATTCCGGCAGGGGGGATTTAAGATGGCCGCTCTACTTCGCAGGACTGACACGCACGGCCACCGTTTCGCCTCGGACGCACTCTTCGCCGTTTGCGCTGAGCACAGTCTCGACGACCATGCTGCGATTCCCTCTCTTGATAACTTTCGACCGAAGCTCTATGGTCGTGTCCATAGGAGTCCGTTTCAGATAGGTCACGGTCAGCTTGGCGGTCGCGTAGTCGATTTCATCACCTTCGCCGATTTGTCTACCCTCCAGCTTATAGGCAGTCGCAATCGCAGTGTAGACACTGTGACAATCAATAAGAGTGGCGGCCACACCCCCATTAAGAGAATCGGTCGGCCCCGACGAATGAAAAGGCTTCGGTACCCAATGACAGACACCTTCATCACCTTCCCAGTAGCTCTTTATGTTGAGGCCTTTGGTATTGTTGGCGCCGCAACCGTAGCAATAGCGTCTGGGAGACTCGGCGGGAATCAATTCCTGAAACGCCCTCTTTCCGTTCATGAATAGCTCGCTGCTCCATTTGTTTGCAGGTTACATTCCTCAGCACGCGATTATAACTGAAAAAGGCCGGTTTGTCCAAATGAAGTCCTGTGAATTTCCTATTGAGACTGGGCCTACCACACGACGAATTCCAAGTTTTCTTGTCATTCACTCAAAGGCGAAGGAGGGAATCCATTCCCCGGCGGTTGAGACAAATCTGGATTCCCGCCTTCGCGGGAATGACGAAAAGCAAGCAGTTCGCCCTTTTGGAGGTCAGACATTTTCCCTTTCGTCTCTGCCCTTTCGCCTTTTCCCCGTTTTCCCTTTTCCCCCTTGATTTTATCTTCCGTACCGGCCCATCAATTGGGCTTCGGCAAGAATGTGTCCATCGACTGCTTTCATGACCTCGGCCTTCGTGGCGCCGACTTTTAATTGCGGTTCGACATCAATGGCATAAAGTTTGAAGAAATACCGGTGCGGTTTCCCCGCGGGAGGACACGGGCCCCCATAGCCGATTTTGCGGAAATCGTTCCGTCCTTGTTTCGCCCCTGCAAGCACTTCGTCTTTTTTCGGGACATCCTCGGGAAGTGCGGTTGTGTCGGGTCTTAGCCCAAAAAGGACCCAATGAACCCATGTGCCTACGGGCGCATCAGGGTCATCGCAAATGAGGACGAGGCTCTTGGTTCCGGCGGGCGCCGCCGACCATGAAAGGGCGGGGGAAATGTCTTCGCCGTCACAGGTATGTTTCTTCGGGATCGTGGCCCCCTCTTTGAATGCGCTGCTCTGGATTTGCATTTTTGCAGTCCCTCCTTTGGTTTCGCTCTCGTTCGCGCCGAACGCAGTGTCGCACAGGTTCGCCAGCAAGAACGCGAACAACACGCATATCGTGGAGTAAATGGGAATTTTGCTTCTCATTGCAAATCCTCCCCGCTCTCTCCTCTCACTCTTACCCAGCGTCTTCACAAATATAATCCAAATTTCCGCAAATGACAACCGCTTGATTCTTGCTGCCACAAGAGCTATTATCTTTCTGCTCTTAAGAAACCAGTTCCTGGTTCCTACTCCCTGGTTCGGTTAAAAAGCAAGACCTGAACACCTTACGTCGTTCCCGTGAAAGTGGGAATCTATTTATCAAGCGGCCACCGGCCAATCTGGATTTCGCCTTCGCGGGAATGATAAGAATGCTGTGGCCTCTGGTTTCTTGCCCAACCAACCCTGCGCAGGGGGCAGGCGCTCCTAAGAAACTGGCCGCTTATTCAGGGATCCCGCCTCAGGCGGGACCGCAAGGTGTCCCCGAATAAGCTGACGATGAAGCATCATGTCCCCGAATTAAGGGACGTTTCTTGCATAATCAACCTCGCCGTACGCGTGGTCGGGCGCTCCTAAGGAAGGCGAAAGGCAAAAGGGCAAAGGCGAAAGGGGCAACAATCACACGCATGTCGGTAACCGTTGCAAATAAAGTGGTGGCAACACCAGACCAGCGCGCTGATTCCAGGATTCCACTGTCCGAGAAAGCCTGTTACGGAGTGGCCGGTTTCGGCGGAGGTCTCGCCCGAAACATGATCACTTTCTACTTGCTATTCTACTATGGCGACATCATCGGACTGCGTCCGGCTTATGTCAGCTTGGCCGTCATGATCGGCAATATTTGGGACGCCATAACCGACCCCCTTATGGGATTCATCTCCGATCATACACACACTCGATTCGGCAGGCGGAGGGTGTATCTCCTCGGTGGCGCCGTTCCGTTGGGAGTCTTCACATTCCTCACATGGGCGCCACCGCGGTCTCTTATGGGATTCCCGCTTTTCGTCTACTTGGCCGTTTTAATGACGTTTCTTTACGCCGCGTTTACTGTTGTCGCGGTTCCGCATTTAGCCTTGGGCGCTGAACTCAGTCCGGACCGCGATGAGAGATCAAGCGTATTCGGTTTCAGCTTCGCCTTCACCCGTTTCGGCGAACTTGCCGGCGCAATCGCGCCTCAGCTCGCGCTCGAGTTCTCAGACGAGATACTCGGATTTCTCCATCTGCGTCTGGGTCTGTTCAGCGACGACTTCACCGCATCCGCCCTTGCGTATTTCGGCCAGCGCGCCAATGCCTTCAGATTCACCGCCGCTCTTGTCGGATTCATCATCACTGCAAGCGCGTTGACGACGTTTCTCGGCACGCGCGAAAGAGTGAGGCACGAACCGGAGACAAAGCCGCTAAGGGACGGGAAAGGTTTCAAGGCACTCTATCGGGAACTGTTTGGCACGCTGAAGAGCCGGCCATTTTTCATTTTGCTCATAGCGATGACAACGATCGATATCGGCAGCGGTGTCACCGCTTCGATGATGATGTATGTTGCGAAATACTGGCTCAAGATGGAGGCATTCGTTTCGCTTTTCTACGCGGTCTATGTATTCGCGGCGATGGCCGCGGCCGTTTTCTGGGTTCAATTCTCAAAGCGAACGAGCAAGAAGATGGCCTATTTGCTTGGCCAATTGATATTGACGATCGGCCTGTTCGTCACTTTCTTCATGGCCGAGGGCAAACTTGCGCGCGTGGTCGTTCTGCTCGCCTTCAACGGTTTTGGAATCGGGGCCTACGTGATGCTGTGGTCGCTCATCGCAGACATAGTGGATTATGACGAATACGCCAGCCACAAACGGCGCGAGGGCGCCTACTACGGCATCTACACGCTGTTCAGCAAATCCGCCTTCGGGATTGGCGCGTTTCTGGCGGGGTTTTACCTCGACCTTATTGGCTTCGAGAAAGGCGTCGCCCTGACTCCCCGGATGCTATTCTACATAAAACTGTTCTTCGGCCCGCTGACCGCGGTCATCAATCTTGCCGGTGTCATCATCTTCTGCTTCTTCCACTACGACAAGAAGGAGCACGAGGACATTCAGCGCGAACTCTCGCTGAGAAAAACACGTGTGGATGAAAGCTGCGCCGCCGACGCAATCCTCGATCGCAATTAAGTTAACTCGCCGCCAAGGAGAAAAAGAAACTCTGGGAATACGAATGTTACGAATCGCGCGAGGCGCGAGAAAAACATCACGAATGGAAGGCTTCCTTCCCATATCATTCTTTGTAAGTCCTTTTCGCAGAAGGCTGTGACGCAAGTGACGCAAAGAGGGCATCCGTACAAGAAATCCCCTTAGGAGGAAGATATAGGCGATAGGTGAACCGCGCAAGGCGCAACTTCCGATTACGGATTGCGGGATTGACAGGAAGAGAAAGACACGAATGCCAAGACAGCGCGAGGGGAGCCACAGAGGGCTCAGAGTTCACCAAGAAATCTTCTTGACATTGAGCGGACTTGATCTGTATAGGCTGACAGGCAGGCCACGTTTTGGTCGGGTTGCGCTTGAATCGGGCTGTTGCCCCAATTATCTGTTCTGTTGGCATATCAATCATTTTCTGTTCCTCTGTGCGCTCGGTGAAGCTCTGTGGCAAATAGCTTCGTTTCTGATGTATATGGTAGGCGGTGAGGGAAAGTTGGTCAAGGAAGTTTTTGTTAACTTTTGTGCGAATGACAAAAGTGGTTCATGGTTCATGGCCAGAGTTCAGAGTTTAGACACTAGGGTTGAGGGTCGAGAACGGCTTTTGGGAAGCAAAGAGTGATCCACGGAGTGTCACGAAGTGCACGGAATATCCGGAAAATTGTCAATAAGCGCGAAAGAGGCGTTTCGCCGCAGGGAAGCATGGAGAAAAGGTGAGTGCAATAGTTCTCATACCAGCTTTTCGCGGGATCACTTCTCCATGTCTTTATCCTGTGTTCACCCTTGCCTTTTTGCTTGCCTATTTTCTTTTCTCGGCTTCGAAAGAGACGGTAAAGAATAAAGATTTGATAATCATATAAAGGCGCCTCCGAAGGGTACCGGATGGTG
>CAYVDS010000013.1:45275-49756 GCA_964450145.1 uncultured bacterium | reverse complement strand
GCGCTCTATAACGTGCTGATTGTCATCGGTCTCGGGGGCCGCCGTGTCTATAAGACGGAAGGTTTGACCGATCTGATGGGGATAAAGCTCGAGAAAATCCGTCATTTCGAGGGCCATTGACTATTAAGGAGATAAGATATGTTCAATTTTCCGGTTGCAGGCATTGAGGCGCCGATTCCGCTGCTCGTGCTTGTCGGCTTCACTGTCGGCATCGTAGGCGGTTTCATCGGTGTGGGTGGCGGTTATATGGTCACCCCGGCGCTCATAGTCTTCGGGTTTCCCGGATATATGGCCTCGGGGATTGACATGACGCACATAGCCGGCAAAGGCGTGGTTTCCACCATACGGCATCGACAGCTTGGCAATATCGACTGGACTATGGCTTTGAGCATGGTCGCGGGCACAATGCTCGGCGTGGAACTTGGAGTCAGGCTGCTTGTCTATCTTAAGCATCTGGGACTGTCCACCATCGTTCTTCTTATGACGTCGGTGGCAGTAATGTTCTTCCTGTTTCTCTACACTCAGATCGAAACGCGGCGCGCTCACAAGAAGATCGAAGATATGACCCGTGAGGGCAAGAGTATTGCGCGCGAGGTTCAAACCAGCTCTCTGCCGGCGTTGTTTCAGAACATACCGCTTACGCCCATAGTGATTTGCCGGACGGCGCGGGTAGTAGTGTCGATGTGGGTCATCGTGATCGTGGGACTCGTGACCGGCGTCCTGGCGGGATTTCTCGGCGTTGGCGGCGGGTTCATTAGGGTTCCCGCGCTGGTCTACATCGTTGGAGCCTCCACGCACATCGCGGTCGGCACTGACCTTGTGGAGATAGTGTTCTCCGGAGGTTACGGGGCGTTGAGACACTCCATCGAAGGACACGTGGACATAATAGCAGTGGTATTCATGCTGTCCGGAGCAATGCTTGGCGCTCAGATTGGAAGTATGGCTACTGCGTTCGTACGAGGGCCAGCGATCCGCTATATCCTCAGCTACTCGCTGATTCTGGCGACCTGCGGGGCGGTGTTGCGCCTTGCGTACGTCCTGAGCGGTCAGTCGATTGAATGGCTTTCGTTGTTCGCAGTGATGCTGACATTGGGCGAGATGATATTCCTTTGCCTGTTCATCATGTCGCTCGTGCTCTTTGCCTTGCGGCATCGGCGCGGCAAGAGTGTACCCGCCTGGGTCCCGCCTCTCGTGGTGTAACGAAAGAAGGAGATAATATTATGAAGTGGTTCATTAACTCGATGCTTGGATTTTGGGTCTTGCTGCTTGCGATATCGCTAAGCTGCGCGGCTGTGATTTACGAAGTGTGGCTAAAGGGAAGAATCTGAGCGAGGAAGATGTTATGAATAAAACATGGCAGATACTCATCAATCTCGTCCTTTACGGGTTCCTTCTGTGGCTGCTCTATGACTCCACGATTAGCGAGTGGGACCCGTGGTTTGCCTTCGTTGTGGCGTTCGTCCTCGTGCTCGCACTTGCGATCTCCCTGATTCCGGGGCTGCGGGCGAAGGGCGTATCGCCGGGCGCCTTCCCCTATGACGTCGACTGATAAGGTTGAAGAACTACGGGAAGAGCTCCGTAATCTCAGCGTCGCCTGCGAGCGTGGGGATATTCCGAGAAGGAAATTTGAGCGCTTGCAGGTGGAGAAAAGTATCGACCTTTACCCCGCTATCGTCGGCGCGCAACTGGCGCATGATGAAACGATTCTCGCCGAGCACCACATCGTGCGCGCCCACATGAAACTGAATGAGTCCGTGCTCAAAGAGCCTGAGCAGGCGGCAATCAGTCTCTTTCTGACCGATCGCCGCCTTTTGCGTTTGCGGTCTGCAGTGGTCGCGGGCGAAGTAATCCGGGGAGATGCGAGCGATCAAACGATAGTCGACCATGTCCGTATATCAGACATCATTAGCTTGCGTCTGAAGAAGGAGTTGCGAATCGGCGAGGCCATTGCAGGGGCGGTAATCTGCGCGGTGGCGTTCCTATTCCGCTCTTGGCTGCTCGTGACCGGCACCTTACTATTCGGTCTCGGAGCGTTGGGAATTCTCCATGCTCTATTGATGCCGACGAAGTGGATTGAGATTGATAGCCACGCCGGTTTTTCATCGGAAGATGATATAATAAAAATATACGGTCTCAGGGCGAAGAACGCTCGCAAACTCCTGAAGACACTTCAAGAGCGAATGGCGGTGGAACGCCTCTGATGCGACCAAGCAAAACTTGTTGGAGGACCTCAAACTGCTGTCCATGCGGTGCGATCCAGCGAAAAGCGGTCTTTTTCCTTTCATACGCTCGGCGTGGAAAGGTTTTCTTGTCTTCCTGGAAATAATCGGCCTCCGTCAGGAGCGAAACGTCGAGCAAGAAGCCCAGCTCGCCAGGTTCAAGCTGTATCACGCCGAATTCAGAAAACTTCTCTCCGCAAATAACAGCTTCCTTGAAATCATAGCCGAGCTTGAGCAAAAGAAGCATGAGGGCGATTTCTTCGACCTCCCCTACCTCAAACGCAAGGTCGCGCGCGCTGTGGCAGACATTCACCTCATGGCAAATGCCATCAACACGATCTCTTCCGGGAGATACGACTCGCTTCAGCCTGCCCTCGACAAGGCCACCGCACAACTGACCAAATTGATGGATCAACCGATAGCGCAATACACTGAAGAACTCGTCTTTGACATGTCGGAAATCTCCGGCAGTCATTCCGACATTGTCGGCGGGAAAATGGCTAATCTGGGCGAGATGCGCAACCGACTCAAGCTGCCTACGCCTGATGGATTTGCAGTGACGACTTACGCGTGCGGGCTTGTTTTCGCCGTCGGTGAACTCAAGACGCTTATCCAAAAAGGACAGGCTGGATTATTATCGCCGACGGACGCGGCAGACTTGAGCAATGAACTTCGGGGGGCGATCTTGGCCGCCCCTGTCCCCACCGGCCTTGAATCCGAGATTTATGCAGCGTATGACCGGCTGACTTCAAGGCTGGGTCCGCCGGCACGGCTGGCAGTCAGGTCGAGCGCGCTTGGAGAAGACTCAAACCTTTCCTTCGCGGGTCAATTCCTTTCAATTCTCAATGTGAATCGGGAAGGTCTGCTCAGGGCGTATCGGGAAGTTGTTGCAAGTCTCTTTTCCCCTGAGGCTATTCATTATCGCCTTCTGCACGGCATATCCGACGAATCTGCGGCGATGGCAGTCGGCTGCGTGGCCATGATTGACGCGGTCACAAGCGGGGTAGTCTTCTCGAATAGTCCGAACCGCTCCGAGCCCGACCACGTGCTTATCAACGCAGTGTGGGGCTTAGGGGTCACTCTTGTCGATGGCAGGACTTCGCCCGAGACAATCGTTGTCACACGTGGAGCAGCGCCTCGGATACTTTCGCGGACGATGTCCACCCAGACAAGCTATCTATCGTGCATGCCCGAATCAGGAGTAGTGGAAAGACCTCTTGAGCCGGCGATGAAGGGAGCGGCCACCATCACTGATGAGGAAGCCCTCCAGCTCGCGCGCTGGGCTCTCGATCTGGAAACCCATTTCGGCAGACCACAGGATATTGAATGGGCAATGGATGGAAAGCGCCGGTTTGTGCTGCTTCAATCGCGGCCGCTGCGCGTGCTGAATCAGGCGCTCCGAAGCTGTCCGCTAATCGAGGGAAATGCCGCTCTGTTGAGCGGCGGCGACATAGCCTGCCCGGGCGTCGGCGCCGGGCCTGCAATTCATATGGATGAGGACGGCGATTTCGATTCCTTCCCCGATGGAGGCGTTCTCGTCGCTCGCCGCTCGTCGCCGAAATTCGTGCGACTCATGGCCAAAGCGCGCGCCATAATTACGGATGCCGGCAGCGTGACCGGCCACATGGCCTCACTTGCGCGAGAGTTTCGCGTTCCGACGCTGTTGAATACCAAATCAGCGACACGGCAGATACCGGAGGGCACACTCGTGACGGTTGACGCCACGAGCGGTTGCGTCTATGCGGGTATGATCGAAAACATCATTCGCAAGGATACGCCTGAAACCGTGGTGAATGCAAACGGTCGACCACGGCCCCATACCCCGCTCTCGGCGCTCATGGAAAGAATATCGGAGGTAGTCGTCCCGCTGAGACTGACCAATCCGAATTCACCCAAATTCACGATTACGAACTGCCGCACGCTTCACGATCTTGCCCGCTTCATACATGAGAAGTCATACGAAGAAATGTTTCGCATGGGCGAGACTCTCGGCGATTTCCGGGCCGCCAGTTATTGTCTGGATGTCTTTCTGCCGATTGATCTCTATATCGTAGATTTGGGCGGCGGTGTCGAACCTCCGGACAAGGGGCGTAAAGTCAAGCGGTCGCAGGTCATATCAATCCCGCTGGCAGCGATCTTGAAAGGAATGCTCCACGAGAAGATACAGCGCTTCGGCCCCAAACAAATCGACGTCGGCGGCCTATTCTCGATGATGATGCGCCACGCTCTGGATAATCCCGAGAAAGAGCGCACATTTCGAGA
>CAYVDS010000013.1:25155-45265 GCA_964450145.1 uncultured bacterium | reverse complement strand
CAAATTATCTCAACTACACATCCAGAGTCGGTTACCACTTCGGGGTAGTTGATGCGTATTGTGGCGAGACGGCGAACAAGAACTACATTAATCTGCTGTTCCGCGGTGGCGCCGCGGACATTGTTCGACGAAGCCGCCGAGCACGGGCCATCGGCGAAATACTGAGACAAAACGGTTTCTCTGTTTCGGTCAATCGCGACCTCGTTAACGCACGCCTGAACAAGGCCTCCCAGAAAGAAACCGTGGACCACCTCGAGATGCTGGGACGGCTGCTTCAATTTATGAGACAGATGGACCTTGCCATGGCGACCGATGAATCGGCAAGACAAATTCAAGAGGCGTTTCTTGAGGGTGATTATGGAATGGAAGGGAAAAAAGATTAGCGCTATGGCTTCTTGGGCTGACGCTTCTCGATGGGGTTCTTCGCGACTTCAATGTTAATAGCCTTCCGCTCGAACGCATTTTCTATGGCGGAGACCAGCATGTCCACGTCGCATGGTTTGAGCAGATAATCCGTAGCGCCGCTCTTGAGAGCCCCAGTTACGCGCCCGAGGTCAGCCTGTCCGCTCAGGAAAAGAACCGGCGTCAAAGAATCGCTGCGCCGAATTTCCTCGAGCGCAGCCAGACCATCCATAACGGGCATTCGCACATCGAGGACAATCACATCGAACTGTTCGCGGGATAGCATATCAATGGCCTCTCGCCCGTTCCGCGCCATCCGGAGGAAGATTCCCCGTCTGGTCAGTACCTTCGAGATCGACTGGAGGAAAGCTTCCTCATCGTCAGCCAGAAGAACTCGTATTTGATCAGCCATTCCCAACCCTTCACACAGGTCAATACTCGAATGCGCTCGCTGAAAGAATGCACTGCGAACGAATCAATTTCCCTGTCTCTATGTTTTTTTCTTCCTTTTTCAACTCGCGACTCGAAACTCAGGACTCGAAACCCCCCGCGCTTAGCGCGGTAACCCTTTCGTCTTATTACTTTCGTCTTTCCCTTGTCTCAAATATCAATATCCTGGTACCGATAGTTGAGGTCAGCCGAGTTTACGACCTTCTTCACGCCGGCGGTCTTTGAAGCCACGGCAATCACTTCGTCAACTTCCTCTTGCGATCGTAATTTCCCTGATATGGTTATGACACCCCCGCTGGCCGTGACAACTACGCCCGCATCGCGAGTGGATGGACTGAGAGCGATCGCAGCCCTTACGCGGCTGCTGAGCAGGAGGTCTTCGAGAGCCTTCTGCGACTCTGAAGTAGTCTTGAAGCGCTCGTGTTTGACTGCGTGTTCCACCATTTCACTTATGAAAGGAATGGTGAGGTTCTCGAGGTTGAAGACCATGTCGTACAGCGCCGGCGAAGTCCAATCTTCACCATACAAGAACCGCGTCCATTTGATGCGCTGCTTATCCACCTTGCTGATGTATTTGACGGCGTCCTCGCGGCTCATTTGTTGGCGTTCCATGAGCTGGCTAATCCTGAATTCCATGGGGGCGATGATCCGGATTCGAACGACATGCGGTACACACTTAAGGAGGAAATGGCCCGCGTGCCCGTGATATACGACGTTATCCGACACGACGTGTTCGCACAACGCCGCCTGGTACAACGCGAGGTATCGCTCGCGTTCGTGGGTAAAGCGTTGGAACGCGGACGGCCCTTTTTGAATTGCTTCCATCAGTTTGTATTCCGGAATGCCGTACTCTTTGGAGGCATCGAGAATAAGTTCGCGGCTCAGGATTTTGTATCCGAGTCTCTTCGCCAAATCCTCAGCCAGCATGGCCCCGCCGCTGAAGGTCCCTCTCGAAATGGTTATGATAGCCATGGCAGCGCTCCTTTGGTTTGAACGTGTGTGGAGATTCTCCCGCTCAATGTCCTCCCTTACCCTTGAAAATCAAGCTTACAACCATTCCGGTGCAGAGGGCTATGACGACTGCGATCACGCCGTAAGCGCCCGCGTGGTGCGTCGCCATATCGCTCAGCCATTTTACAAGACCCACTTTCTCCACTACGAATTCGCTCAGCCCCTTGTTAACTATTGTACCACCTCGTATGGAATATGCGATAATCGCATATTCCCCGACGGTGGTCGCGTCAGAAATTGGGAACACCGTGGAGAACGAGCCGTTCGCCTGTAACTGAACCCCATTCTCGTTGACGCGGTAAACGCCGGCTTTTTCTTTGAGTTTCACGAGGCCGTTGAATAAGACGTCAATATCGTCGCTGGATTCGGCGCCGGAGGTGCGCTCAACTTTCCAGCCCTGCTTGAGAGCCGCGTATCCGATTTGATTCGCCTCGACCTCTTCTATGCTTAATGACTCCATGATGTGGCGCAGCGGCGCACTTAAAGCTATCTGGTAGACGCCCGGTATATTCTCGACTTTGAATTTCTTGACGGTCATCCAGAACAGCACCACGCGGCCCTTGCGCGCTAGAGCCATAGGAGGCGTTCCGCTCGAACGCAACACTACAATGACGGCTTCTGTCCCCGATGGAGCCTCTCCGGAGACTGTAACTTCCCCGCCGTTATACCAGACGCTCACATTGATCTGTTTGGGTTCAACAACGAGAGGAATATCAACAACAGTGTCAGCATCTGAATCATCAACTGGATCATCTGCATAGACGCTACATGCTCCTAGAGCCATCAAGACAAGGGTGATTGAGATAAGCCCCTTCAGCATTGTCAATGTCCTCCGCTCACCGTCACAAAGGCTATCACGTTGTCCGGCGTCAGGATCAAATCGAACAGCAGTTTCACCATTACAACCAGAACGATCACGGCCAGGAGAATCCGGATTTGCTCACCTCTCAGTTTCTTGCTCACCCGCGCGCCCAATTGAGCGCCGAAAACAGAACCGCAGAACAGAATCACCGCAAACATGAGGTCAACGGTATGGTTCCTCATTGCCTGCTGAAGCGTGACGTTTGCTGATGTCAAAACGATCTGGAAGAGGTCGGTTCCAACCGCCATCACTGTCGGCATACCGATAATATAGATCATTGTCGGAACCATAATAAAACCGCCGCCGACTCCCATGATTGCCGCAAGCAAGCCCACGACGCCGCCTGCGACAAACGGGAAAACAGCCGAGGTTCTCATGCCGAGATGTCTGAACTCCATTTGGAGCGGCAGCGATTGGAACCAATCCGAAAATTTGCGCGAGCCCGGTGCATGCGCTTCGACGGGGCCAGCCATAGCGGAACGGCGAAGACTTCGCAGGCTTTCAACAAACATGAGTCCCCCGATAACCCCGAGAATCACTACGTAAACGGCGCGAATAAAAAAATCAAAGTTGCCCATTTATCGCAATATTTTGACGACTTGCACGCCCACGGTCCCGCCGGTCAAGCCGCCTATGAGGATGATGATGCCCATTTTCATGTCCACGTGTCCCATTCTGTAATGCGTGGCTGCTCCCGATGAGGCTGAGGCAACTATCTGGTTGGAATCGCTCGCGGCCGCCACCGCGGGAGGAATCCCGATCATCATCAGAAGCGGCGTCAGCAGGAACCCCCCACCTACTCCGAACAAACCGGAAAGAAAACCGACCACTCCGCCAATACCGACCACCAGGAACACATTGATGCTTTTTCCTGCAATAGGCAAGAAAATTTCCATTGGGCTTCCTCCTGATTACGGAATGTGACAACTTTATTAGAACTGTCATTCCGAGGAGCGGAGAGACGAAGAATCTCTCATTTTCTTGCGGCTGGAAACAAAGATTCTTCGCTTCGCCCAGAATGACATATAACGATTGTTTTCGGCCAACACGCCGTCAAGACGGCCATTCGAGTTGGAACAAATGCGAACCGATGATTATGATTGTCTGGGGTGTGACTTTTTCGGTCGCCGGTTCCGTTCCTTAACAGATAAGCGTTTGAGCTATTGCAAAGCGGCCTCATGGGGTATTGCGGCCACCTTTCATCTCGGCGTCTTTTCCCAAGTAGAATAAATATGATTATACATGAAGTCGGATTCATTAATCAACCCGACCTGCGCCACAGATGTTTAGGGAATTTAGGTCGCGAACAGGGAAATCCGTTCAAGAAAGACTTTTGAGACGTAGTGTACGCGCCACATAGGCTCTTTTAAAAAGCAGGAGTTTCGAGTTGCGCGCCAAATAACTGTTTAGCAAACACTTAACGCACCACTCTCAGCCGTTATAGCCGTGGGACTGTTCCTGCCTCTTTCTAGTTGACTTTGAACGAGATTGATGATATCATTGTTTAAAAATTGACCAATAAAATGAAGCTATTTCGCGCACGCATTATTAGCAAGAAGGCCCACGATCGCAAATCAAGTTTCAAAAAATGAACAAGGGAATTTGATGACTTCGAGATTTCCGCGAAATCCCATGTTGGGAATAGTCATTTTGGCGGCTGCGTTGCGGTTGCATAGGCTCGGCGCGTATAGCGTGCATCTCGATGAGGCGGGTACGTATTTTATCTCGGTCGCGCCTGTCAAGAACATTTTCATTCTGTTGAGTTCGCACATGCACAATGCTCCACCGTTGAGTTATGTGTTAATGCACTCCTTCCTGAAAGTCTCTGAGAGCACCTTGGTCTTTCGCTTGCCATCGGCGATAGCTGGCGTGCTCGGTGTTGCGGCGATCTATTACTTGGGCAAGTACGTGTTTTCCGAACGGGTCGGCTTGGTTTCTTCATTTCTCCTGGCGATCTCTCCGCTCCACATTTATCATTCCCAAGAAGCGAGGATGTACGCCTTCTTCTGTCTGTTCTCGATTGTCTCGCTGTTGGCCTTCCTGAGGATTCTCGCCGAGGGGAAGGGGCGACATTGGGTCTTATGGAGCAGCGCCACAATACTCAACTTCTACACCCATTTCTTTGCTGTGCTGCTTCTTCTCGCCCAGTTGTTTTGGATGACACTGGATATTGCGAGAAAATGGAGCGCTGCCAGCTCAGCCAGACCTATTGGCTCGACCGCAAGAAAATTGGTGTTCGCACTTTTCCCAATGGCGATTTCAATCATTCCTTTGTCGAATACGGTCTTGCGTCCTAAGGGCGAGATTGGGACTTATTTCTTCGGCCCTCCCCTCAATTGGACATTTTTCAAAAACCTGTTAAGCGACTTCTCAACCGTTAATCCCCACTCGATGTGGCCCTATTTCCTTTTGTTCGTGATTGGACTGATGGCCGGATTCAAGAGAGATAAGCGAGGCACAGCCTTGCTGTTCACTTGCGCAGTAATTACAACTGTGCTGGCCAACCTTTATCTCCATAAGAGGAGCTATTTCGCTCCCAAGTATTTGATCATGATCCTCCCTGTATTTCTCGTTTTCGTGGCGGCTGGTGTTGTGTTTCTGGCTGAGACACCGCAAAAACTGCTGAGGTCGGGCAATCAAAGATTGTTCGCCGGCATTTGCGCCGGCGTATGCGGGATCCTTGTGGCTCTGCCAGCTCCGGCCCTCAGCCAGTACTATCAGTCGGGGAACTCTCTCTTCAACAATCCAGGACGCGAGGCATGGGACAAATGTGTCGCCTTTGTGAAGGAAAACGCTGGCGGTAATGACGCCATCGGTTTCTATCAGGGTTACACGCAGTACCTATATGACTACTATGATCGCGGGCTATCGAACCAGAAGTACTATTTTATCCCCCGAAGCACAACTGATCCGCTGCAGGAACGCTCTGCGCTTCTGGGGCGACATTACAACTATGTTCCGCTTGGAATTTATCCAAAGTTTGAGCCAAATTATGGCGGCATAACCGGCGCAATCGGGCATTATGACAGACTGTGGATGGTTTACAGCAGCCCGTATCCGAAGGAGGGCACGGAGTTCCTGAGGCAGTTTCTTGGGACGAACTACCAGGAAGTCTTCACGGCACGTTACGGCCCGGATTTGGAACTGGTTTTATACGACTTGGGAAAGAACTTTGATTCCTAACCATGGCTCACACGGAGAAAGCCTCTCTGAACCTGCGGCCACGTTGCGTTGTATTTATCAGGGGTCTTGTGGCTAACATATTTCTTGAGATAGCGTTCATTTATGAGAGTGGTTAATCGTTTAAAAAACAGGCTTCTGGCGTTTCGCGCGGACTGGAGAGAATTGATCCGGCAACCGGAAAGCGAAAAGCGCGTTGTGAAGCCGCTCGCCATCACGTTCGACATCACCGACAAATGCTGTCTTAAGTGCGGGACATGCTCCAAATGGGGACAAGAGGCGGCAAAGCCTGAGTTGAACACGGAAGAATGGAAGAACATAATCCTTAAGCTCAAGAAATGGCTCGCCCAATATTCATTTTCGGTCAGCGGCGGCGAACCGTTCATGAGAAAAGACCTTTTGGAGATCGCTGGTTTCGCGGCTGAGAACGATATCGGAGTGTGGGTGACCACGAATGGTTATCTGATTGATCAAAAACGCGCCGAGGCAATCGCCAAGTCAGGCATTGTGACCTTGGCGGTCTCGTTGAACGGAGTTAAGGCTGAGACTCACGATTACACTCGCGGCGTACGAGGGAGCCACGAAAAAGCGATAAGGGCGATCAAGTGTTTGAACGAGACACGCGACAAGATGCGTCTCGATATCAGCGCGATTCTCATGGGCTACAACCAGAATGAAGTCGTGGACCTAGTTAGATGGGTCCACGACAATAATGTTGATGGAATTGGTTTCCAGGCGCTAGACAATGCGTCGTCGTTCTACTCTTGGGGAAACCCCGACAGCGTAAGCCACAACAACCGAAACTGGTTTCTGACGAATGAATTTTGGCCGAAAGACGCGAATCGGATGTGTGAAGTCATAGATGAGATAATCCGCCTTAAGAGACAGGGTTATCGAATTTACAACCTTTACGAACAACTCGAGTGGATGAAGCGCTATTTCGACAGCCCAGAGGGTGTCCTCGAGATTGAATGCAAAGTCGGCATGTCAAACTTCAGCGTAGACCCATACGGCAACGTCAGGCTCTGCTTTAACATGGAGCCGATCGGGAATATGTTGCGCTCCGATCCGCAAGCCATCTGGACTTCGGGAAACGCAAAGAGACAGAGGAAGAAAATCAAGCAGTGCAGACAAACTTGCCGATTGCTTAACTGCAATTTTAGAGGGTAGAGTTAGAGGAGTTAATCGTGTCCTTCGCCGGAGTAAGATTAATAAAAAGGCTTGTGGTTGGAATTCTTAGCAGATTGCCCTATTTGAGAAGGGTGTATTCCGAGCGACAGCAGTTCAAATACGAGCGAGACCAAATTGCCACTCAGCGAAACCAAGCGGTGACTGAGCGAGATCAAAGGGAAGCTCAGCCCGAGAGAGAACATCATAACTATTTTCTCGCGTACGGCAATGTCTGTCAAGACAGGACGAAGAACTGCGACTATGAGAGACTGCTGAAGGAGGAGATTCACGAACACAATAACATAGAGGTCACGAAAGACTTACGGATAGGCGGAGTTCACGACCTGAGGCCTTGGCATTATTGGTTTGAATATCTTACTCGAGAGATATGGAAGACAAATTGGTCAAACGAAGTGATACATTACGCCAACCGCGTTCCACGACCCAGAATCTTAAGCCTTGGATGCGGGCATGAAGGACATGAATTAGCTATCGCGAGATCATTAACGAAGCCTTATGCGATGATTGCCTTGGACCTTGCCGCTGAGACCTTCCGAGAAGCTGAGAAACGCGCGAAAGCAATGGGCCTGAATATAATGTTTGAGGCCGCCGACCTAAATTTCATTAAGCTTAAGCAATCCTGTTTTGACATCGTCTTTGCCCATGCCTCGCTTCACCACTTACTAAATTTCGAGAATCTATTTTCCCAGATTCATAAAGGCTTAAAGAAAGAAGGCCACCTTATTGTCCTAGATATCATCGGCAAGAACAATGGGCTTTTCTGGAAGGAGAACGTTGATTTCGCTAGGGAAATCGTCAGAACAATGCCAGACAAGTACAAAAAAGGGGCTAACAGCGTAGACGAAATAATTCCTCCTTACGTCGAGCGCTCTGGACAACAGGGAATGGAAGGGATCAGCCAGGAAGAACTGGAAGAGCAAATCCTCAGGTATTTCATTCCGGCCAGACTGTTCAAATATGGTTCGTTCGTAAGGCTTGTCTGCACAAACAAGATCTTGGGAAATAACTTCAATCTTGACATAGTGGAGGACAGGGAATATTTGCGCAACCTGTTTCAGCTAGACTTGGAACAGGTTAGGAAGAACGCACTTCGTCCAACTGAAATTTTCGGCGTATTTCTAAGGAGAGACGCGCCAAGCATTTAGTTAGAATCACTGCGGAGATGCGCGGCGGAAGTCGACAGACAGGGGTTTAGACCGAAATCAATGATATCCCGTGGCGCTTGAGAGTATTTGAGTGCGATGATATTTTCGGTAATAGTTTGCACATATAATCGCCATGCGTTACTGAGAACTGCGATGGAAAGTGCTCTCGCGCAGGATTTTCCGGAAAATAATTATGAAATCATTGTTGTTGACAATGGCTCGAACCACGACACCCTCCGGACCGCTGAACAAATTCAGCGTCTCCATCCTACTCGCAACATAGCGTATGTTCGCGAAGAGCGACAAGGGCTTTCCTTTGCGCGGAATAGTGGCGCCAGTGCGGCACGAGGTCGAATATTAGCTTACATGGACGACGACGCCGAGGCGCACCCGCAGTGGCTCCGTGAACTGTTGAGGGCATTCGAGTCCGACCCTTCCATATCATGCGTCGGAGGAAGAGTGCTCGCCAAGTGGGACAGGAAAGAGCCGCATTGGTTTGTCGGAACGGTAAGGGGCGTCCTCGAGCATGACCTCGGAGATAGCGATAGAGAGATCACCCCTCCAAGCTATTTCATAGGTTGTAATTTTGCGATTTTGCGCAAAACGCTTGAAGAAATTGGCGGATTCAACACAAACCTTGGGCACATTGGGAATTGCCTTCTCAGCAACGAGGAGCTTGACCTTCTCCACCGGATGCATGAACGCGGATTCAAGACGATGTACTCAGCAACGCAAGGGTCTATCATAAGGCTTCCGCCAATGAATTCACAAGATTCTACGCATGGAAGAGATTCTACTGGCAAGGCATATCCGATATGCGTATGAACAGGCGAAAGGAAGAAAAGGGAAGCGCTTTCTATCTCAGAAAGGCTGTGAAAACTGCAAGACAAGAGTTGTTGCCGAGAGTTGCCCTCGCGGTGCGCGAACTCTGGCAGACGCGGACATGTTCGACTGATGTTCTCATTATGATTGCATACTACTTAGGTTACACAAAGGAAAACCTCCTTTTCTCGTTTCGCCGGAGGAGAGCGAAAGGTCTGAGTGGGGAAACTCATGCGTAAACGGATTCTATTTATCGCGCCGTGTCTCCCTTATCCACCGAATAGTGGAGGCGACATCCGGCTCTTTAATATCATCAAGCATCTTGGCAATGATTCTCGTATTTCGCTTGTGTGTTTCGGCGACGCAGAAAAAGACGGCGATCGGATTTCCAAATTTCAAGAGCAGACAGGCGTCGATAATGTTGTGCTTGCTCCATATCCGGGCCTATCGAGGAACATCGCCAGCAGGTTTTGGTCGAAGAACCCCTACGGAACAAACTATTCTGTAAGTGCCGCTCTCAAAGATGCGCTCGTGAAAACGGCAAATTCCGGGAAATTTGACCTCGCCTATATCGATCATCTCTACATGTGCCAATATGCAAGATTCTTGAGGCCCATGAAGGTGGTTGTCAGCTTGCCGGATGTTGACTCGGTCAAGTTCACAGACTATGTTCAGCGCAATACCGGCACACTTCAAAACAGACTGGTTCATGAGTTACAGTTGTTCTTCATAAAAAGGATAGAGAATTCGCTGTCTTCAATTTCTGACGCAGTAGTGGTAGTCTCAGAAAATGATAGGAAGATTATCGAGAATTTGACCGGACAGTGCAAGATCTTCGTTGTCGAAAACGGGGTTGACACGGATTACTTTCTGCCGCTTCCTCGGAATGAGGAGACACGCAAGAAACGGATGCTGTTCATGGGAACACTGTTCTATCCTCCAAATATCGAAGCTGCCATATTCTTTGTCAAGCAAGTGCTTCCTACAATCAAACGGGAACGTGCCGACGCCGAGTTGTTAGTAGCCGGGAAAATGCCTGTTGAAGAGGTAAACAACCTGTCAAAATATGCTGGGGTTAGGGTCGCCGGTGACGTACAGGACATGAGAGTACCACTGAGAGATTCCGACGTCATTGTGATTCCGATACTCAGCGGCAGCGGGACAAGGATAAAGATACTCGAAGCAATGGCGTCAGCCCGACCTGTGGTTTCAACGCGGAAAGGATGCGAAGGACTCGAATTGGAAAATGGAAAAAACATCCTTATTTCGCAAAGTGATTCGCCGGAAGAGTTCGCCCGCCTCGTTTTGTCGCTATTCACCGACGATATCCTTGCCGAACGCTTGATACGCAACGGCCTCGAATTGGCCAGAGAAAGAGACTGGCGAAGAATATCGGCGAAACACGCCCGATTTCTCGAGGAAATCCTGTGAAGCCAAGAGAGAAAATCCTGATTGTCTCCCCCCAAGTTCCTGAATTTGACAAATTATCAGGCTGGGTGAGGCTACATCAAATTGTAGAAATACTCGCTCGTCATTACGAGGTTTTCTTCGTGGCCGAATACCGGCATACCGGCTATACCGGCATAGATGACAAATATACCTCGTTTCTGAAAGAGCACGGCGTGCGGTTGTTCATTCCTGATTACGATCTCAGACAAATCTTGCTGAATAACCGCTTCAAGCTCGCTATAACCGAATTCTATACCACTGCAGAGCGCGTTCTTCCGAAAATCCGGGAGTTGCAGCCCGACCTGAATGTAGTGCTCGACACCATCGACGTGCATTTCGCCCGCGAACAGACCAAGGCTGAGCTCACCGGAGACGTGGAGGACAATGAGGAAGCCGGCCGAGTCAAATGCCGCGAACTGGCGACTTGCCGAAACGTTGAGGCAATATTCACGGTTACGTCTTTAGACAAAGAGATTCTCTTGCGCGAAGATTCGAGTTTGGATGTTGAGGTTGTCCCCAACATCCATCGAATCATGTTCGATAAGACAAGCATCGAACGCCGCGACAAGTCGAAGCTGCTGTTTGTGGGCGGATTCACGCATGCTCCAAACGTCGACGCCGTCCGCTATTTGTGCGCCGAAGTTCTTCCGTTGGTGCACAAAGAGTATCCTGCCGCGGAAGCGGTCATCGTGGGCGATTGTGCGCCGGATAAAATCAAAGCGCTGGCGTCCGACAAGGTGAAAATTCTCGGGCACGTTCCTGACATGGAACCGTATTTGCGAGCGAGTTACATATCGGTCGCGCCGCTTCGATTCGGAGCGGGAATGAAAGGAAAGGTCGGAGAAGCTTTGGCATACGGATTACCAGTCGTCACGACCAGTATCGGCGCTCAGGGGTTTGAACTCGTTCACGAACAAAACATAATGGTGGCCGACACTGCCGAAGACTTCGCCGGGTGCATCTGCAAACTGATGTCGAATTCATCCCTTTATAGGAAGCTGGCGCACAATGGTCCCGAATTCATCAGGAACACGTGCACGCCGGAAATCGTAGGACGGAAACTCGTAGAGTTTGTTGAAAGAAGCTCCGAAACATTGAAGCTAAAGCAGCTTGACCGCCTGAACCGCGAGAAGTGGGAACTAAATTTTGACATCTTCCAGAGGTATAAGGCGGCGGCGGATGCCCTTGAATTCATGAGAAAAGGCCGAATGAAAGTGCTCGACGTCGGCGGCAGAGGCGACCTGCTTAAATTTCTTCCTGATGACTGCGCTGTCACTGTTGACCGCACCCGCTATTTTCCAACAAGGACTTTTGCGGTCGCCGACTGCCAAACACTGCCGTTTCGGGACGGTGCCTACGATTTTGCGATGGCCATGGACGTCATCGAGCATCTTCCTCGCGAAGGGAGAATAAAATTTCTTGGCGAACTCGGGAGGGTTGCGAGCCGGGGAATCATCATAGGCGCACCCTTCAGGACCGCTTTGACCGAGCGTGGCGAAGTTATCATCAATGAGTTGCACAAGCGCATCCGCGGCTCGGAAGACCCGTGGCTCGCTGAACATATCGCACATCAATTGCCGGAACTGGCCGAAGCGACAAGACATCTCGAGGACGCGGGGTTTTCGATTTCCGCTCTGCCGAACGGCTACCTGCCACACTGGATGCTGCTGATGGGAATGTATTATGTTCTCATTGAGGTGGCCGACAGCGCAAACCTGCTTCGGACACTGAATGAATTCTACAACAGAAATTATTATGTTGCCGACAACCGTGAACCGTGCTATCGATATATCGTCGTGGCCTCAAAAGATGCGACGCCACCGACAATTGAGACTCTCTATCCGGAAAGTTGTTCCAAAGGCGTCGATGCGCGCGCTGATCTCGCCGAGGCGCTGGGGACTCTGCCATATATCGAGACGATGCATTTCCTTCGCAATAACGAGGCTTTGCTCCGCGAGACCATGCTGCAATTGGAAAACCGGGAGGCCGTTATCCTCGCCAAGGACAAAGAAATCAGGGATAGGGACGAAGTCATCAATAACCTTCTCTCAAAATGGCCGGTTCGCTTATACAGGAAACTTAAAGGAATACTTAAGGAAGTGCAATAAGACTCATGTGTGGAATTTGCGGAATCGTCGGGCAGGTTGACGAAAGAGAATCCCTGCTCACGAAAATGAATGACGTGCTGACCCATCGCGGGCCCGACGACCAAGGTTCTTATGTCGCCGACGGCATAGCCCTGGCAATGCGAAGGCTGAGTATCATTGACCTCCAGACCGGTCATCAGCCGATTCACAATGAAGACAGAACCCTGTGGATCGTGTTCAACGGCGAAGCGTATAATTTTCCCGAACTGAGGCAGGAACTGGAGGACAAAGGCCATAAGTTCCTTACCAATACCGATACGGAAGTGATAATTCACCTCTACGAGGAGATGAGATACGATGCCGTGACGCGGCTGAACGGCATGTTCGCGTTTGCGATATGGGACGGGCGTCAAAAAGAACTCTACATTGCGAGAGACCGCCTCGGAATAAAACCTCTTTATTATTGGGCGGGGCCGAATCACTTCGTTTTCGCGTCCGAACTGAAGTCTATATTGCAGAATCCGGCAATTCCCAGAGAAGTGCATTTTCCCTCCTTGTCACATTATATGAGCCTTCTCTACGTTCCCGGTGAGAACTCAATCATCAAGGGAGTGAAGCGATTGCCACCCGGCCATTGGTTGAGACTCAAGGACGGCCAAATAACCATCCGACAATACTGGGAAATCAAGTTTGCGCCCACGATTCATGCGTCGGAGGAAGAATATGGCGAGAACATAAGGAGCCTGCTCAAGAAATCCGTGAAGCGGCGGCTGATAAGCGATGTCCCGATCGGGATATTGCTGAGCGGCGGCATAGACTCGAGTACCGTCGTGGGTTTGGCGAGCGAACTGGCGAGCGGCAAGGTGAAAACCTTCTCCCTCGGCTTCACCGGCGATAAAGAAGAGGAATGGAACGAACTGCCGCTTGCAAGGATAGTGGCGGAAAGATACCGGACCGACCACAACGAACTGGTGCTCACGCCGCCGAAACTCAAAGACGACCTTCTCGACATGGTCTGGTATCTCGATGAACCTTATGCGGGCGGGCTGCCATCATACTATGTATTTAAATTCATGCGACAGCACGTGACCGTCGGGCTGTCCGGTATGGGCGGAGATGAACTGTTTGGTAATTACGGCAAATATCTCACGTACCTTAGGTCCCGCGCGGCCCAACTGGGATTGATGTATAACAACTTCTCTCAAGCGGAGCGAAAAATCTTCGATTTCCTCTCGCGGTTGCCCATTCAGATTCTCGGAAGAGAGCGGGCGCGAAAAGCCCGGGAAATCCCCTTGTATTCGGAAAACCTCGCAAATTTCTTTTATCTCAAGGTATGGTACTATTTCTCCGAGGAGACCAAGCGGAAGATGTTTAATGGCGCCATTGCGGACATGATGGATTCATCGGCAAATACCGCCGACTATCTCGAGAGACTGTACGCCACGTCCCACTCGAAAGATATAATAAACAAGATTTGCTATACCGATCTCAAAACTCAGTTCACCGACGAGTTCTTGTTTTTCACCGACCGCTTGTCGATGTGCAGTTCGCTCGAGGCGCGCGTGCCTTTCATGGACCACGAACTCGTTGAATACGTCTGCAGGATTCCGGGCAGAGTGCGCTCGCATCCGGATGACATCAAATATTTATTAAAGAGAGCCGTGAAGGACATCGTGCCCAAGGAAAATCTGAACGCGCCCAAGCGAGGTTTCGTAATTCCAATCCGATTGTGGTTGAAGAACGAGTTCAGAGACCTTTTGCTTCGCCTTGCGGATAGAGAAAGACTCCTCGAACAGGGGTATTTCGACCCGGATTTCATCAATGAACACATCCAACTGCACCTTTCGGGGAAATGCGACTACACATGGCAGCTTTGGGCGTTCCTGATGTTCCAGTTGTGGCACATGGTTTACATTGAGAGAGGATGCGCGACAATTCCCGATTTTTCCATCGAGGAACTTGAAACTGCGGACGGGTGACACAATGACAGAAAAGAGAATCCTCTACATATCGCACAGCTCCGGGCTCGCAGGCGCCGAGGTGAGCCTTGAACTCCTTGTCACGAACCTATCGGAGGAGAAATATCGCCCGGTGGTAGTTTTGCCGGGAGACGGCCCACTACGGGCGGGTCTTCAAGAAAAGACAGTAGCAACCCGTGAACATAATTGTGTTTGGTGGATACCCGCATATTTGGCTCACGCCTTGCACCCTTTTGACTTTTTCGGAGAACTCTCGGAGAACGTTTCCTTGCTCAAGCAGATCATACGAGAGGAAAAGATTGACATAGTCCACACAAATTGCGCTCCCGTGATAGAAGGCGCGTTGGCAGCGTATCAAGAAGGTATTCCGCATGTCTGGCACATTCGTGAGATGCTCGGCCAGCCCGACTCCGGACTTATTTGCATTCTCGGCGCAGAAATTACCTACAAGATCATAGCGGCCTTCTCGCGGAAGATAATCGCGGTCTCAAATGCGGTGAAAGCCGATATCGCACAATTTGTTGATGAAAGCAAGATCGCAGTTGTGTACAACGGCGTCGATACGAAACATTTCGAAGACGCGGCCAAGGGACCTTATAATTTTGCGAGAGTTCTTGGGAAGAATCAGTTTTTCAAAGTCTGCACGCTCGGCAACATCTCCGAACGAAAAGGATACAGAACCTTGATGGAAGTTGCGGAACATGTGGTGAGAAAGAATCCCAAGATCGCATCCCTCGCTGCCGGCGAACTTGCAGACGCAAACTTATATCAGTATATGATGGAGAAAAAGGAAAACGGAACTTTCGGAAAGAACTTTCATTTTCTCGGATTTGAGAAGAACATCCCCTCTCTGTTGAACTCAGTGGACCTCGTCGTTCTGCCATCCCTTAACGACCCGTTCCCAAGGGTTGTACTGGAGGCCATGGCGGCAGGTAAGCCGGTGATCGTGACATCGGCGGGCGGCGGGCGCGAGTGTGTATTGGACAATCAGACGGGGTTTGTCGTCGAGCCGGGTGACTCCGAAGCAATTGCTAATCACATATTGGAGCTTGCTGGGAATCCCGAGCGCGCTTCGAATATGGGCGCTCTGGGGAAAGAGCGTGTCAAAACGAACTTCAACGTCCCCCTCTATGTCTCAGAAATCGAGCGGATTTACGACGACATATTAAATAGTGAGATCGGAATCCCGGCAGACAAGATCGACCTCGCGGAGCAAATCTTGCCGGTCATCCTGAGCATATCTCATGAATTCGAAAAGGCGTGGTCGGAACGAGCGCGGCACGTGGCGGAGTGGAATGAACTTGAGCGCTTGAAAGCCTTTGAGAAAAGAGTCCAGCGACTGCCCATTTACAATATGTATCACGCGCTCAAGAAACCGTTTATGAAATTGCTGGAAGGAAAATAATAGGAGCCCGAATCGCCCAATGCAGGAAAAGTTCCTGAATTACATATGTTGTCCCGAATGTGGAGGCGCAATCCGGATGATCCCGCTTGAGTGGAGGCGCGAGTACTACGAAGATATCGTCGAAGGGCTCCTCCTGTGTCAAGAATGCGGGATGGCGTACCCGGTGGTTAACGGGATTCCGCGAATGCTCAAGACATCGCTGATGGAGAATCCGGAATTCATGGCGAGGCATCGAGCGACTCTCGAGAATATCAAGACTTCGGAGAACATCAGGTTTGTGTTGAGCAAATATAAGAAAACCTTTCAGCCTACCGCCGAGAGCTTCGGATATGAATGGCAAAAGTATAAGGTCACTCCGAAAGAAGAAGATATCGTGACCTTCTTCGGACTTACTGGCATTGACCCTCGTTTTTACGAGAATCATGAGTACCCTGATACCTTCACATATTACCCGACGGCAAAAGACATCGCTGCTATTGATGCTTCCTTTCTGAAATCCAGGCTCGTCCTGGATGTCGGCTGTGGAATGGGCAAATATACTGACCTCGTGAGCGATTATGGCGCGGAGGTAGTCGGCCTGGACCTGAGTCTCGCGCTCGAACGCGCGCGTGAGAAAACACGGCACAAACCGAACGTGCATCTGATACAGGGCAACATCTTCTTCCCGCCTCTCAGGAAAGAAATATTCGATTTCGGTTTTAGCTTAGGTGTACTGCATCACACGCCCAACACCGAAACGGCATTCAAGAAAATGGCCTCGCTCATCAAGCCGGGAGGCACAATGTCGGCTTGGGTTTACCCTTCTGCGCTGAGCAGATACGAGGCGTTAGGACGTCTTGTTCAGGATGACCTGCTGAGGCCGATTCTTAGGCGGCTCCCCCACAGGGCGTTGTATCAAGTGTGCCGGCTCCTTGGCGCGATGGTCTTGCTGAGAGCAAAGCTCATGACCACCAACCTGCGAGGCCGCTATAAAATCGAGAGACTGTTGGGCCTCTTTGCAGTCCGCATGCACAAGGACATTGAAATCGCTTCCTTCTTGAATTTCGACTGGTACTCGCCGCAGTACAGATTCTATCAGAGCGAGGAAGAAGTGTATCAGTGGTATGAAGAGGCTGACTTTCGAGATATCAGGATTCTTCGCCAGAGAGTGAGTGGAATAGCCGTCAAAAAGAACCGGATCGAACTGGGACACGCGCGTTTGCTTGACTTCGAGCCTTCGCGAAAAAACGCGCTCATCTCGGGAGAATCGCTGAGCTTGACGCTTCAATGGCAGATTGGCGGGAGCAACCCGTATGCAGAAGAAAAAACAGTTGTGTATATCAGGAATGAAAAGGCTGAGTATTTGTCAGCCAACGAACTATCTCTCGTGAATGAGACGCAAACGGCGTCAATCCACATCCCGGAAGATGCTCCCACAGGGATATACGAAATTGGCATGCGCTTGTGCGCGGGAACTCAGGCAACATCACCACGCCCTGCCAAGAAACACAACGAACATGCGAGGCTCGGCGAAATAGAAGTAGTAAATAAGAAACAGAATGAGGACGCCTTGCGCAAAGCTATGAGCGCTCCTTTGTCAGATGAACGTCTTCAGCCGGTGCAGGCGAACTTCGAGAGCCGGGTTCTATTGAAGGGCATCGCGCGGTCATCTTCAACTGTGCCGAAGGAGACCGTCTGGAATGTTACGCTCGAATGGCATACGCTTGTCCGCCCGGACGACAGATTGTCCACAGGAATCTTCTTCCATGATTCCAACGGCAAGTTGGCGTTCTCGACTCTGCAATACACGAAAAGCGACGGACGTCTATACTTCCACGCTCCCGGAACCTCGTTTGTGGAGTCGATTAGAGTCCTCATCCCGAAGAATGCAAAGCTGGGGCAATATCAAGCGAGTCTCGGACTTCGATACAGGAACTATAAGTCGCCGAACGACCAAATTGGGATTCCGGCTTTGTCATACCTGGACGACACAGGAAACCTGCGCGAATTCTACAGGATTTGCGATATCACGGTTGTGGAATCATGAGCTCCAGCGCCACAAAGCCCGAGGTCTCCGTCTTCATACCTGTGAAGAATGAAGAGAAGAACTTGCCGAAACTTCTCGGGATGATTTACTCTCAAAAGACCGATCGGCCATTCGAAGTTGTTGTTATCGATTCAGGTTCTACGGATGGCACTTTGGAAATATTGAAGCAATATGCCGTTCGGGTTTATCAGATTCCTCCAGAAGAGTTTAACCACGGACAAACACGCAATCAGGGCGTCGAGAAATGCCACGGCGAGCATGTACTGCTCATGTCAGCCGATGCCTTGCCGACGCGAGAGGATTGGCTGGAGAAAATACTACGTAACTTTGAAGACCCCAAGGTCGCGGGTGTGTACTGCCGCCAGATGCCCTACGACAACGCGCGCGCCCTGATTAAGCGGCGGATTGAGTCCTACTTCGGACCTAGGACGGAGAGAATAGTAAAATCCCTCAAGAATCCCAAGGATTATGAGCAGATGTCCCCTCAGGAAAAGTTTGAGTTCTGCGCCTTCGACGACGTTTGTTCTTGCCTGCGGAAAAACGTGTGGGAAACCTATAAATATGACGAGGTCGATTTTGCCGAGGACCTTACGTGGTCGAGAAAAGTATTGCTGGCGGGATACAAGATTGTCTATGAGCCCGAAGCCATGGTCATCCATTCACATAACAAGACTTTTCTCAAGGAATCTCGCGACATGTATAAGTGCCACAGGCAACTCTATAGGATATTCGGATTGCAATGCGTTCCTTCAATTCGCGCCTTGTTGGACGGCTACGAACCGGCGCTGAGAGACGATGCTCTCTATATATGGCGCAATGAGAAAAATATCAAGAGAAGAATCCATGATCTCTTAACCTTGCCGCTTTGGGACTTCTTCTGTCCTTATGCGCAGTATAGAGCCGTTAGGGATCAAAAGAAAGCGGATTGCAGGCAGAAGGTATGAGAATTCTGTACTCGGGTCAGGCATTCCTTCAGGATAAGCTGTTCGGAGGGACAGAAGTCCTGATGTACGAATATGCGAAAGGAATGCGTGACCGCGGGCATGAAGTGCTGGTTTTCTCCGGCCAGTTTGCCGAGTCTCGCGACGTTCTCAAGAAAACGTACTGTCACGATAGTTATGACGGCATCGATCTCGTTGTCTTTTACCACAATCAGTCGTTGTCCGAGGTTCCGATGAGGGTCGAGTATTATTGGCGCGAGCTCGCAGATGTTTTGCGGGGAAAATTGCGCGAATTCAGCCCCGACATTCTGCACATATTGCACTGCTCGAAGATAACCTCCGTAATTATCGATGCCGCAAAGAGTCTCGGCATACCGATCGTGTTCACCGCTACTGACTTTTGGTTTTCTTGTTTCAATTGCCAACTCCGAAACCACAAAAACGAGATGTGCGCGGGCCCCTCGAGGTTTTCCGCATCTTGCGTCGAGTGTTTCGTAAACGCAAGCAACTGGGAGTGGGCAGTTGCTCGAGCAAAGAGGCTTCCACGCTTTTCGCACCCTCTCTACTATTGGCTCTTCTCATATTATCCTTTCCGCAACAGCTTCGTTAGAGACAATATTCGAGCGCTTCGAGCCCGGAAAAGCTTCCTCAATAAGCGCTTGAATCAAGTCGACGTGATTTTGTGTCCTTCAGATGTCATCCATGAAAACCTCTTGAAGCGCGCTGTCCCGACTCGCAGGATCATTCGAATGCCGTTCGGCATAAACTTCGACGGAGCTTCGGCGAAAGGACCGGTCGAGTCAACGCAGACAATTCGTTTCGCGTTTATGGGCCTGGTCGGTCCGCATAAGGGAGTTCACTTGCTAGTAGATGCATTTCGCCGGTTGCATGACCTGAAGAATATACGGCTCGACATCTATGGCGATTTGGATACCTTCCCTGAATACTTTGAGAAACTGAGGGCAATGGCTGGCGGCGACACGCGGATCGCGTTCAATGGAACTTTCCCTTACAGAAGAATCGGCGAAGTCTTCAAAGACGTGGATGTTCGCGTTCTTCCCTCCACGTGGCGAGAGCACACGCCCTTGACGGTCCTCATGGCGCTGGCCCTCAAGATTCCGGTCATAGCCGCAAATATGGAGGGCCTCAGTGAGGGCGCG
>CAYVDS010000013.1:16170-25145 GCA_964450145.1 uncultured bacterium | reverse complement strand
GTGCGCGACGGCGAGAACGGCTTGTTATTCGAGAACTGCAACTGCGCAGAACTCGCGGAGAAAATCAGGCTTCTCTCCAAACCAGAAGCCATCAACAAACTGAAAACGTGCGGGAGAACAGTTGAAACAATCAACAGCAACCTCGATAAATTGGAAGAGATTTATCGCAGTCTGAAGAAGGAAGAGTAAATGACTGACGCGCGGTGCTTGATTCTCGGTGGTTGTGGTTTCATAGGCTCTCATGTCGCTGACGCTCTCTTGAGGCAGGGATACAAAATACGAATCTTTGACCGGTTGAACATACGAAAGGAGAACGTCGTACATCTTCTGGGAAACGTCGAGGTGTTCGAGGGCGACTTCGTGAACATGCACGACGTCGAAAAAGCGCTTGAAGGCATGGACATCGTTCTGCATTTCGTGAGTTCAACCGTCCCCCAAAGCTCGCAGACGAACCCGGTTTTCGATGTTGAAACGAACGTGATACCGACTGTGAATCTACTCGATCTTTGCGTGAAAAAAAGGATACGAAAGATTCTCTTTGCGTCCTCCGGCGGCACTGTCTATGGAATGGCTGACAAGATGCCCATAACCGAGACCGATCCCACGAACCCAATCTGCGCCTATGGCATTTCGAAGTTAATGATAGAGAAATACTTGCATCTTTACCGTTACCACCACGGCCTCGACTACGTAACTCTCAGGTTCTCAAACCCCTATGGGGAAAGGCAAAGCCCGAATTCCGTTCAGGGCGCAGTGCCGGTGTTTCTGGGGCGCGTGAAAAAAGGAGAACCCATAACTGTGTGGGGAGACGGGTCCGTAGAGAGGGATTTTCTCTACATCGGTGATTTGGCCGAAGCGAGTGTGAAAGCGCTTGAAAGTAATTCTCCAACAAGAATCTTCAACATCGCATACGGGAAAACGACCTCAATCAACTGCCTGATAACCACCATCCGAAAAGTGACAGGGCAGAGAGTGGTTGTCAACTACGTTTCCGCCAGAAAGTTTGACCTTAAGAAAGTAGAACTCGACACTTCCGCGGCAAAAGAGGTGCTCGGCTGGAGCCCGAAGACATCTTTGGAAGAAGGCATAGAGAAAACGTGGAAGTGGATTGATGAAACCCACAGATAGCCAAAATGACGAATACGCTTCAAAGGTTACCGGCAGCCCGCCGGGGCCGGTATCGTATTTACTGGTTTCGTGCCTCGTGGTCCTCTCGATCCTCGTAAGATTCGTGAATATTCATTCCCCACTTCTTGAGATGTTCGGGTTCCGACAAACTCAAACGGCATTCACCGTCTGGACTTTCGTTGAGGAGGGCATCACCTTCTGCGGATACCAGACGCCTCTCTTTGGCCCGCCATGGCAGATTCCGTTCGAGTTTCCGATATTCCAGGCGACCGCGGCGCTCCTGTACAAAGCGGGCATTTGGAATCTTGATATTGCCTGCCGGCTGACAGGTATCCTGTATTTCTATATTTCCGCGGTCTTCCTGTTTCTTCTCTGCGAACTGCATTTGCCATCGCGATGGGCATCAATCGGCGCTCTTCTCTTCTACCTCTGGAGTCCCTACATGATCTTCTGGAGCCGCACGTCTATGATCGACTACGCTGCGGTGGCCTTTGCCTTGGGCTATTGTTACTTTCTCCTGATCTGGCTCCGCAATTACAGACTCATGCGCCTATTTTGGTTTGCGATCACATTTGGCTGTCTGGCTTATCTCACAAAGATCACTACAGTGCTTACCGTAACTATCCCGATCGGATGGTTCATTCTGATGCATGTGTCGGAGAGCCTTCGCGCAAACACGCCTCATGCCGGTCTTTTAGAACGGCTCCTCGGTTTTGCGCGAGAACGGAAACTGTTTCTGGTCGCGCTCACCTGTGCTATCGTTCTTCCCGTGGCGGCAGCATACGCGTGGGTCTTACATCGCAATCGGATAGCCGGAGCTTCCCCATGGACCGCACAGCACGTTTCCTATCATCTCACAAAATGGGTCTATGGCACATGGTCGCAGAGATTAAGTCTTGAGAACTGGATGCAAATCTTAAGCCGTATAAAAGACTATATTCTTCCGGGAATCAGTTGTCTGTTCGCCGCGGCAGGCCTTTTGTTTGCCCGAAAGTACACCGCGCGGTCAAGAGGTTTTGTGTACATCATGTTTCTGGGCGCAGTAGTGACCGTTTTTGCTTATTTTAATCTTTATTGCATTCATGATTACTACCTCATCGCAATAACGCCCGCGCTAAGCATTGCGGCGGGCATGGGAATATACCATCTGCTAGTAGTTAGTTTCAGAAAGATGCCGTTGTTGATAGTTGCCGCGATTGTTTTGATTCTTCTCCCGTTTCACACCAAGAAAATCCGAGATTACATGTTCATACCTTACAAGATGGACTACAATAATTCACTGTACCGTATTGGCCTTGCTGTAAGAAATGCGACAAAGGAAGATGAACGTGTGGTTGTTGCAGACTTTACTTGGGACTCTACTATTCTCTACTATGCCCGCCGAAAAGGATTCATGCTGTGGAATATGGAGAGCGAAAAGCTGAACAAGTTCCTCAAGCTCCATCATTTCTCAACTGTCGTTTGCAAGAATGAGCACCCAATCCTGTTTTCGAATTGGCGATATCGGAGGGAAATTGCCGAGATATACGACTATAAGATTTTCAGAGTTGGCGATTCGCTTACCGAGCTTGCGAGATAGCCTTTGATTCTACCGTGTAGAACCAAAACGGCCAGACTTCCCCACCGCTCACAAGTTCCAACTGCTCCGGGTTATCCTTCCGTGCTCCATACGCGAAAACGGCAGAGTCTATTCCCCATTTTCTATAAGGAAAAGCATCCGGATTGACCTTGACTTTGAATGAGTAAGCCAGCTTCGGATCCAGCTCAAAAACAGGTCCAGTGACTGTGCGGTCGATCAAAACCGTTGACCATGCGCACCTATTGTAGACGTCTGCATATTTCCCGCCGCTGTCGAGCTTCGACCACGTTTCCAGGTCTGGAACAAACTTGAAGGTGTTGAGAACGTTTACCCCACACCCGCCCAGAAACTGTGCGCTGCATGATTCCTGAAACACCACGACCTTCCCGGTGCGCAAGCTGTCGTTCGATTCGACAAAACGGCGGACGGGCGATTCTGTAAAGGGCCTCATTCCGATGGTAATCGGATTCACAAAGGCGTTGTTAATCGCCAAAGGCGCCACAACCACAAGCAACGCGGTCTTCGGCATTCTATGCGATGCCAGCACAAGAAAAGAAACCAGTATGAAGCTCGCGGCAAGAAGTTGCCACATGCTCCAAAACGTTTCGTATTTCGCGTTACTGAACAGCAGCAGGGCAAACACCGCGGCAAACATTGGCAGAGGGAATATGCGCCCCGATCCATATTCCCGATGTGGACCATTGTCTTTGCCGGGAACACCACAGCGCTTTCTTAGCGATGAGCTTAGAGCGATGCACATTGCAAGAACGTTGGCCAAACCGAGGCCCGGCCAGGCCCTATTCGGCGCCACGTAGTTCAAAAGAAAAAATGAGCCTATCGTGTGTGGAATGGGCAACACTTGCCATGACAAGATGATGAAGAACACGGCATAACACGCAACGAGCATCGACAATTGCGGTTTCTTTAGTGATTTCCAGCTTGTCGCCGCGCACAACATAAGAGGCGCCAGCCAGAGATAGCCGCTCGACTCGCAAATGTTGCCCTGAGATTTCGGGAATAGCTGCTCACTCTTGAACGGGTCGAAAAAGTGCGAAACATGCCACCAAATCGTTAAGCTGCCGCCCGATTCAATGGGGCTCTTGACGAGGGCAGGATAATTTGTGTTTGACAACAGACCGATTACATCTCGAACTTCAACGTAGATATATGCCAAGAGTGCGCCGGCCACCATGACTGATACCGCCAACCCCGACACTCTCATCCCGAGATATTTCCAATCCCAAACCTCTTCCCAATTTCCGACCACCCATCCCGCGCCCAATGCAAGGGCAAGAAGCGCGAGAGGAATCTGGAAAGAAGGATAAAGATAGAGAGTAAAGTTCATCAGGAGAATCGCGAGCAGGACTCCGAGCGCCAAGGCGTGCAGCCATCTTTTCGAGACGCACAGCACGCAAAACGCAAGCGCTATGAAACATGTTGTGCCCACAAGTTCGGGCGGGCTTTGCGGGCTCGAGAAGAACCACTGAGTATAGCCGGAAAAAAAGAAGAATAAGCTGCCCAACGCGGAAAGCATAGAGTCATGAGTAATGAACAGAAGGAGCGAGAAGACACCTGCGAGTAGGATGCAATTCTTGTACTGCCAATAGAGCCCGTACGCTCTGTCAGGCCCGAATATGAAGAAAGGCCATAACTGGGGACGCAAGACAGTGGTCGGATGATTAACTGGAACGTTGAAAAGCAGGGCCGTCTTATGGGGACCCAACAGCGACGTTTCGGCATCGAACCGGTTCTTCTTTAGAGCTTGATACATGATCTCAGGAGTCGACAAGAGATACTCGTCCGATCTCTCGTTGCGCGCAATTCCTATTTGAGGAGCTTCAGGCCCCTGAACCATCCTTGCCAGAACATTTATCGATGATCCGTTAACGCCGAATATACCGCCGGCAAGGAGAAGAATGACACATATCCCCGGAATCAGGACCGTGCCGGAGCGCGACTCCAGCTTCCGCTCCGCACCGCAGACGAGGCGACGCTGAATCAACCTCTTGTGAATTAGCACGCTGCCGGTCAAGGCAATGTAAGTGAAGACGAAAGAAATCGCAAAAAAAATAAAACCCCTGAAGCGGGAGGCGCCATGGATTGCGAAATCATGGTATGAAAGGGCGGTGGAAACAGAGACCGCGAGCAGAGCACAAGCGGGAAGCGTAAAGGAACCACGAAGCGTGGCGTAGCTCGCCGCGATACCGTTCAGTTTTCTTTCTCTGAATTCCAGAAATGCCGGTGGAAGAAACGGGTTTATCAAAATCCAAAACGACACAACCGCGCCGATTCCAAACAGCGTTTTGGGGGATTCTCCACTGAAAAGATCAAAAGCTAAGTACCCGAAATAGAAGCCTTGCTTTCCATGATTGAGCCAGAAGGCGAAGTATGTTGCCGAAAGAACAACAAAGAGAGCTGCAACGCCATGGAGGAATTTGCGCTGATTTCTTTCCAATAATAGGCCGAGCGCGATGAGCCAAAAGCTGAGCAGGAGAACGCACAAATTCAGATGATTCGATGAGGAATACAGAAAGCCCGGCAGAAAATGAAGGTCTAAAGAGTAGACAACAAACGAGTATATCTCTTTAAAGAAGACTATTGCGCCGAAGGACTCCGCCAGTGCAGATGGGCTTGATAATAATCTCCTTGTTCTATCTTTCAGCATGCGAAGTGTCCGCGGTATCGAAACCGGCCGACTTCTCGGCAAATAGCATATCCCACTTGATGATTGCCAGCCGCCAGAAGGTCATCTCCATTTTCGTCTTGAACCGGCGCCGGAGAAGGTTCCAGAGATGCGCAAAGCATCTGCGAGGCTGGTAAAGCATCTTGAGCAGGAAGAAGCGCCGATATAATCGCCTTTGCCATCGAGATAAATCCGCGTAATCCTGTCGCCATGCGGGCGAGAAGGTCAATTCGCTGTAATCGCCATAGCCGGAAAACTGTTCGAAAATCTCCGAGCCCGGAATAGGCGTTGTAATGAGAATGAGCGCTTCATCTAGCCCAGCGCGTACCAGTTCCGACATGTATTCCTGCGTAAGCCTGCGGTCTTCATCCGTCTCACCCGGGAAACCCAAAAGGAAGACGGCTTGCGACGTTACGCCTAAGCGTCTCATTTCCCTCGTCTGTTCGAGCGCATGTTCACGATTGAATGGTTTAGCCATTAGCCGAAGCACGCGATCGGACCCGGTCTCGGGCGAAAAGGAAACGTAGCTGCAACCTCCGGCCGCCATGGCGCGTAATCCATCAAGCGAAATGGTCTCGATCTTCGTGCCAGACGCGAATTTCCAAATAAAGGGCTTGTTATGCTCTCGAATGAGCCGTGCCAACTCCACCAGCCGTTCCTCACGCGTAGTTGGGTTCACATCCTCAAAATGAAACTCCCTCACCCCCAAAGTGTCGTGCCAATGCCTCATCTCCCCGAAGACATTCTGCGCCGACCGTGCGCGCCATTTGTGTTGATTCGTGGACGGTATGACGCAGAACTTGCATCTGAAAGGGCACCCGCGCGAGGTCAGGATCGCCAGATATTCCCCCTCCTGAGGCCCGTGCGCATATCCCAGACGCCAATATGCTTTCAAAGGAAACATGTCCCACGCCGGAACCGGCAGCTTATCCAGATCTGAAATCACAGATTTCGCAGGCGCCACCTGCACCCGTCCGTCTTTCATGCAAGCGAACCCGTCCGCTGGCAGAGTTTCGCCCCGTTCGATATGATTCAGGAGCGCTAACGCTCTGTCTTCGCACTCGCCAAGGATTAGGTAATCCGCTCCTTCATGGAGCAGTTTCTCCGCGACACACGCGAGGCTCATGGAAGTAACTGCCTGGGAGTTCTCGACCACGATTATGGGGACATTGGGGAACGAATCCTTGATTCGTCTTGCGATCCGTCCGAGGACATTGAAAGAAGTGACTCCCCAGGCAAAAACGAAGGCGGCATCGGGACCCGTCGAAAAATGTTCCATCAACTCATCCGCGGAAATCCCCTGGTAGATCATGGGTGGAACATGGGTGATCCGATGCGGCGCAAGCGCAAACATGTCATGCACGCTCACGTGGTGACCTGCCTCGCGCAGGCTGCCGGCAAGGGAGGCCATTGTGAAGGGCATATAGTAGATACCACTGCCCAATACGTCGTTTGCGCGAGAAACGAGCGGAGGTATTATGAGAGCAACGCGCATGGTGGAATTATCTCAGTCTATTACCACATACCTGTCAAACTTCTTGCGCTCTTCAGCCCATTTTTCATGGGGAGCCCCGCTGGCTATGAACCGCGCCGTCACCAGGCCAATGTCCATGCAATCGGCAATGCCCCCATATACGAACCCTCCTTGGCGGCCCACTGAATACAAGTTGGAATAGCGGTCGAAATGTCTGAGAACCGTTTCCAGGCGCTCCTTGTACATCACATCCCATAAGGGATAAGCATGTTCAAGGAAGATCGTATAGGTGTCGCACACATTCTCCTTCTTTATAAGGCCGATCTGGTGCAAACTGTCTATCATGCGGTCAACGATGTATTTCCGGCTCGCGGCCGAATAGCGCTGATCCGCATGGCACGTCATTTCCGCGCACAAGACGGTATGCCCCTCGGGGACCATGTATGGGCTGCAGTTCTTTTGCTCGAATATGCGATTGAAAAGAAACTCTCGCTCAGGGTAGAAAATCCAATTCTCCTCCATCACGTGTTCTTGCTTCAGCATAATGTATACAAGCAGGAGATTGCGTTCCCGCAGCAGCGTCAGAGCATAGTCCACTTCGCCCGGAAGCTCGCGGTCGAGTATTTTCGCAAAACTGCGCTTAGGTATGGTGGTGATCAAGACATCTTGTTCGCCGAAACTGACCTTTTCGCCAGTGCTCAGATCCACATCCGTGACTCGCTCCGCTCTTGTTGTAACCTTTGCGGCTGTTGTGGAAAGGAGAACATGTCCGCCGCGCGCCTCGATCCTCTCTCGCAGGCGGTCAACAAATATCTGACAACCATGCTTCGGATAATAGAATGTATCGGCGCTCGTCACGCGATTAATCTTGACTCCGAGCAGATATTGCTTGAGCAACTCCCATAATGTGGGCGAAGTCACGCGTCGTTTTGCCAGATCGGCGCTCAGGTTGGAAGCCACCCCCCAGATTTTCTCCGTAGCCTCCTTCACAAACTCCTCGTAGATAGCGCGACCATAATTGACAACGAACCATTCCTCGTAGGTAGTCGGGTTCTTCCTTATAAATATATTCGATATTCTGGCTTTCATCAGGCTGAGTGTCAGGAACATAAGCTTCTTGAAAGGCATGCTGCTGACCATGTCCTTCACGCCGACAGGAAAAGGCAAATACCTTTCCCCGTAGCGAATCCGCCCTTTCTTAGGTCTCACGAGGAGTTCATCTCCCGCAAGATCTTCCAATATTTTCTGAACATGTTCCATGACCGTGAATATCTTGTGCGCGCCAAGGTCCAGCATGAATCCGTTGTGTTTGATGGTGCGCGCCTGCCCGCCTGCGGCGTCCTCTTTTTCAACGACGACCACGTCATAACCTGCCTCTGCAAGCTGCCACCCCGCGGCAAGACCCGTGATGCCCGCTCCCAGAATTAGCGCTTTTCTTTTCATTAAAACTGAACTCCTAAGATTTCCTGGCGATCACATTCATTTGGGCCGCGTAGTAAGGAATGTTCACTGACTCGAGGCGAAAAACGCGGAGCGCCGAACCCATGAGGCCGGATATCTTCTTATTGTACAGTCCGACCATTTTCACCAAATGCCCCAACTCGAGTGATTGATAGTGACGCCTGATGGCAATGACCTCGAATCCGCACTTATTCAACGCGGCCGTCAATGTTTGCGGCGTAAAATAGTACAAGTGATGAGAAAGCAGAAACCACCATTTTTGCCGTAACAGCCGAGCCCAGAGACTGCCGATATTGGGGGTGTTAATCACGAGAATGCCGCCGGTTTTCATGCAGCGGTGGGCGCTCTCCAACGCCTTCACGGGATTCGGCATATGCTCGATTGAATCCCACATCGTGAGTACGTCGAAGGTAGACTCGTCGAACTCGGCGTCATCTAAGGTTCCCACTTTAATTGTCAGGCCGAAATTCTTTTTCCCCCACTCGCTCAGCCATCGACTTGGTTCAACCCCTTGGGCCTCCCATCCCATCTCTTTCGCGCATTCACAAAAAAAACCGGCGGCAGCGCCCACATCGAGCAGCTTGCCTGCCGGCTTGGCATATTTTGCCACCAGGTCGGCGCACCTCCTGAAGGTTTTCATGCGAGCTTCG
>CAYVDS010000013.1:2721-16160 GCA_964450145.1 uncultured bacterium | reverse complement strand
CGAGCTTCGCACTGCGAGACATACAGTTCGTCAACGGAGCGAGCATAGGCTGTAATAATCGACTCAGACTTCAGGCGGGGGCACACGTATATCAGGCCGCACTGAGCGCAACGAACCACATTTTGGGCGCCCAGAACTCCTTGTGAGGCAGAAAACGTATTGCTCAATCCGACGTAGTCCTTTTTCGGTTTATACATCGCTTTCCTGTCGGATGAGCCGCAAAGAGCGCACACGGGGAACTCGGAATCCTCTTGACGAACATCTTCGATCATACTTAACTCAAAACGCAATTCTCTCGCCCCATGCTGCTCAATCTCTGAACGCGTTCATTATACTTTATCCCGAACGGGCGAGTAAAGAATGACAAGGGACTCCTTCTATTTATGGCGATGGGGAATACTCTGTGGCCGCGCTGAACGGACGGTTTGCCTTTAAGAAAGGAGGAACGGCGCCCGGCTGCCTAGAACACACTCCCGATCTTTGCGAGCGTTTGCTCCATTTGGTGGAGCAAGGTCATCCATTCGATGTTGTAGTAGCGCGGGTGCAGGAAATCGGTGAATCCATATTCGGAAATCTTCTGAACCATATTTTCGACCGATTCCTTCACGGGGACAATGGGCTTGAAGCCGAGCACAGTCTCTATCTTTTGCGCGGATACCCTATAACTGCGGGCTTTAAAGTGCGAGTAATCGACGTGGATGTCAAGCTTCATCCTGTCTTTCAACGCCTCGCGCACCCAATGCGCAAGTTCAAGGATGCGATAGTTCTTGAATGAGACATTGAAAATCTGGCCATGAACTTTGTCCTCCGGCGCTTCAACACAACAGATATGCGCTTTCGCGACGTCGCTCACATCCACGAGCGGACGCCACATCTCACCGCCGCAGAAAACAGTGAGCATCCCTTTCGTCAGGGCGTCTTTCACAAAGGTATTAACCACAAGGTCATAGCGCATACGCGGGCTGAATCCGTACACGGTTCCCTGCCGGAGTATCACGGGGCAGAATTTATCGTCGCACATATCCAGGAGTATTTTCTCGGCCTCATAGTTTGAGACCGCGTAGGCCGCGCGCGGCGCAACCTCGCTTTCCTCGTCGTAGAGCACGTCTTCGGCGAACAGGCCGCGGTCATATATCGAACATGTGGATGCGAACGTAAACCGCTTTATGCCTCGTTCTTTACACGCTCTGGCGAGGACACCGGTTGCGACTGTGTTCATTTCGTAGTTCGCTTTGGGGTTGAATTCCGCGGTCGGATCGTTCGAAAGACCAGCCAGATGGATGACTGAATCAATGCCGTCGAGCGCCTTGGCGTCAAAGTATCGGAGATCCCCCTGCACAAGATCGACCTTTTCGCGGTGCTTGCTAAGTCCTGCTTCCCCAAAGTAAAGCTTGTCGTAGAGGCGCACCGATTCGCCCTTGGCGAGAAGCTCTGCTACCAACACGCAGCCGATATATCCAGCGCCACCCGTAACAAGAATCATGTGTTTCCCCTCTCCGGTCCTACCTGCCCACTACTTCCCATCTATAGCCGAAGGAGTCAGGGGCGACCCTAACCTCATCCGGTTTTTCCCGACTATAGACCTCGCTCGCCGTGCTTATGAGCTGAGTATCATCTTCGAGCGACATCCACCCGTGAAATACCCCCGGCGGCACAACCAGCAGCGACGGATTCCTCTGAGTGATGACGTATGTTTCCATCTGCTCATATGTGGGACTATCGGGGCGATCATCCCTGAGCGAAAACTTGGCTGAACCGTGGCTGATGAAAAACCAATCCCAGAGCGCTTGATGTTTATGAAAAGCCCTGATGGTGCCCCGCGCCATGTTGCCGACGATGTAAACCTGCCCGAAGCGGGTAAAATGCTCGTCGGTCGCCCTTAAGATTTCTATAAGATACCCTCGGTCGTCCACATGCGCCACAAGTTTGACCAGCTTAACCCCTTCAATCATTAGTTTTGGCCCCCGGTGGATTCCTCATGCGCTTTGGTTAGGTTGTTACTTTTTTATCATATTTTCAGCATGAAAGTCAATATAACTGCAATCGCTTGAATTCTTTGCGGTCTTTCGGTATACTCGGCGGGAAAGGTATCGTTGTTTACAAGGAAAATATATGCCAAAGATTCTTGTTGCGGATAAATTGTCTGAGGCGGGTCTCAAAGTGCTCGCCCGCCACAAGGAATTAATAGTGCGAGTGGAAAAAAGCATGGCGCCGGATGCGCTCAAGGCAATTATCCCTGAATTCGACGCGCTTGCCGTGCGCAGTTCCACGAAAGTGACCGCCGACGTGATCGCCTCAGCCGATAACCTCAAGGTCATCGGAAGAGCAGGCATCGGAGTGGACAATATCGACGTCGCGGCGGCCACAAGGCGCGGAATCGTTGTGATGAACACGCCACAAGAGAACGCCATCGCCGCGGCCGAGCATACAATCGCTTTGATGATGGCGCTGGCCCGAAAAGTGCCGCAGGCCACTGCTTCTTTGAAGGCTGGCCGGTGGGACAAGAACAAATTCGTAGGGTCCGAAATCTTCAATAAAACTCTTGGAATCATAGGAATCGGGAACATCGGCGGGATTGTGGCAGAGCGCGCGGCTGGACTGAAAATGAGAGTCATCGCCTACGACCCGCACATTCCGCCGCAGACAGCGTCTAAGAGAGGTGTTCCGCTCGTCTCGCTCGATGAACTGCTCTCCCGATCGGATTTCGTTACGATTCATGTGCCGCTCATTGAAGAGACCCGCAACCTGATAGACGCAAACGCACTCAAGAAGATGGGGCCGAACGCGATGCTCATCAATTGCGCGCGAGGCGGAATCGTGAACGAGCGCGATCTGTATGAGGCTTTGTCATCCGGCCGTCTCAACGGCGCTGCATTAGACGTATTCGAGAAGGAGCCCGCCGTAGATAACCCGTTGTGCAAACTTGATAACGTCATTTGCACTCCCCATCTAGGGGCGAGCACGGTCGAGGCGCAGGAAAACGTTTCGGTAGCCATCGCGGAGCAGATCGCGGATTATCTTCTTCACGGTACGGTCCGTAATGCGGTGAACGTGCCATCAGTGAGCCCTGAACTGCTGGCTTACATCAGTCCCTTCCTGACGCTCGGCGAAAAGATGGGGAAATTCCTCGCGCAACTATCCGACTTTGCGATCGAGGAAATCATTATCGAATACCATGGCGAAGTGACTGAGCGCGGAGTCTCGCCCATTACCTCGAGCGTGCTGAAAGGAATACTGACGCCGATTGTCGGCAACCGCATAAACATAATCAGCGCGCCGGCTATCGCCAAGGAACGCGGGGTAGGTGTGCGCGAAGTTACCAGCCGAACCTCGGAGGACTTCGTGAGCCTCGTCGGAATTACCGTGCGCTCGGGTGACAAACAGAATCATGTCGCAGGCACGATCTTTGGCAAGAAAGAGATTCGGATTGTGCGCTTTAATAATTTCGAGATCGAGGCGGTCCCCGAAGGGAATATACTCTTTCTCCATAATTACGACCGGCCTGGAGTGATAGGCAACATCGGGACAACGCTCGCTAAACACAGTGTCAATATCGCCACAATGTATCTCGGCCGCGATACCGCCGGCGGCCACGCTGTTTCGCTCTGGAACATAGATTCACCAATATCGAAAGAAACGTTCGACGAAATTGCCAATCTGCCCAACATAATCTCCGTCCGCCAGATGGAGCTATGAGAAGATGTGGGGAAAAGGGGAAGGGGGGAATAAAGATTCTTCTTCCCAATCCAAAATCCGCAATCCGTAATCCCAAATCAATTTGAAGCCCCGCCGATATTCTGCTATAATTAAATGTTTGCTCTGTATAGCCCTTGGAAGGCTTAGAACGGATGTATGATAAGAGATAGAATACGTAACTTCTGTATTATCGCGCACATAGACCACGGCAAATCTACGCTCGCCGACAGAATTCTTGAGGTTACCCATGCGATTCCCCAGCGCGACCTGAGGGAACAGACACTCGATACGATGGACATCGAGCGGGAACGCGGAATAACGATAAAAGCGGCGGCAATCCGGGTAGATTATAAGGCGTCGGACGGTCAAGACTACTATTTAAATCTGATAGACACCCCCGGCCACGTCGATTTCTCGTATGAAGTGACCCGCAGCCTCGGTGCATGCGAGGGCGCATTGCTGCTTGTGGACGCCTCGCAGGGGGTGCAGGCTCAGACGCTGGCGAATGCATACCTGGCGGCAGACCGCAGTCTTGAAATAATCCCGGTAATAAACAAGATAGACCTGCCGAACGCGCGCGTGGACGAAGTCAAAGAGCAGATTGCTGAGATAATCGGACTGGATGCCGAAGGCGTGATACTGGCCAGCGCAAAGAACGGCGTCGGAATACAGGAGATTCTCGAAGCGGTCGTGAAGCTGGTTCCTCCTCCCCGAGGCAACGATGACGCGCCGTTGAAGGCGTTGATATTCGATTCTGTTTACAACTCCTTTCGCGGGGCAATCGCTTACGTTCGGGTAATGGAGGGCTACTTGAGGCCCGGCCAGAAAATACGAGCGATGGCTTCAGGCCACGAGTATGAAGTGGAGGAAGTTGGCATATTCAGGCTGGAAATGGTTCCGGCAAAAGAACTTCGTGCCGGCGAGGTCGGCTACGTTATCGCCAACATGAAGAGCATACGCGATATCAAGATAGGCGATACGCTGACCGATGAAGCAAATCCAGCGTCCGAACCTCTGCCGGGCTATAAACCCGTCAAACCGATGGTTTTCTGCGGCATGTATCCGGCCGACCCGGGCGGTTTTGATGTGCTCAGGTCGTCGCTTGAAAAACTCAGCCTCAACGATAGCTCCTTTTATTATGAGCCCGAAACTTCCAGCGCGCTTGGCTTTGGGTTCAGGTGCGGGTTTCTCGGCCTGTTACACATGGAAGTCATTCAGGAACGCCTCGAGAGGGAGTTCGACCTTACGCTTGTGACGACCGCCCCCTCGGTGGTCTTCCGCATTCATACGACCGACGGCAAGTTTGTTGATATCGAAAACCCGTCGAAAATGCCCGAGCCCGCGCGTATCGCGTACCTCGAGGAACCGTACATCTACGCGAGCATCCTTGCGCCGCCGGAGTTCATTGGTACAGTGTGCGATCTCTGTTCGTCGCGCAGAGGCGAGCATAAGCGCACACATTATCTCAATCCGCAGAAGGTCTTGATCAACTATGACCTTCCACTGAGCGAGACCGTCATGGACTTCTATGACCGGCTGAAATCCGTGACCCGCGGGTATGCTTCACTTGACTACGAGTTCGTGGGCTTCCGGCAATCCGACCTCGTAAGGCTCGACATGCTGCTCAATGGCAGCCCGGTCGACGCGCTTTCCTGCATCGTCCACAAGGACAAAGCTTATACGAGAGGAAAGCAACTGGCCGAGAAGCTGCGCAAGATAATTCACCGGCAATTGTTCGAGGTTGCCATACAGGCGGCGGTCGGCAACAGAGTGATAGCGCGCGAGTCCATCAAACCGCTTCGAAAAAACGTAATCGCGAAATGCTACGGAGGCGATATAACAAGAAAGAGAAAATTGCTCGAGCGGCAGAAAGAAGGCAAGAAGCGGATGAAGCAGGTAGGCAACGTCGAACTGCCGCAGGAAGCTTTTATGGCGGTGTTCCAGATTGAGTGAAGCGCCTCCCCGAGCCTACCCTGCAAGTGGAGAATTGATATGACTCTCGTAGGTGCGAATTTATTCGCACAACATGTCTGGCCTTTTTATACGCCGCGACTGCGAATAAACCTGTCCTCGACTCCGGTCGGGGATTCGCACTTACAGAATTACGGGACAATCTCGGCACAGGATTTTTCCCTCGAAAATTGATGCCGGGCGACCCCCTTGATCGCTAATGTTCGGAAAGGACCTTAAGGAATGTCGAAAGTAGTATCGGAGACCAAAGACAAAGTTGATTTTGAGCAACCGCGCGAGTCGGTGCTATGGGAATGGGTCAAAACCATCTTATATGCGGTTGTGCTCGCTCTTTTCATTCGCGCATTTTTCTTGCAGACCTTCAAGATTCCCACGGGGAGTATGGAGCCCACTCTTCGCGGCGCAATGAATTACGGACATGGCGACAAAATCATTGTCATCAAATTCATATACGGATTCAGAATACCCTTCACGAAGCATCGCGTGTTTGCGATGACGGAACCCAAGCGCGGCGACGTTGTCGTATTTGAGACCGAGGGCATCACTGGTTTAGATCAGGGCAAGGATTTCATCAAGCGTGTCATCGGGCTTGGCGGCGAAAGAGTAGAGATAGCGCCCGACAATCCGCGTTGGGACCCCGACAGCAGCGACCTCATCAGGGGCGGCGGCCATATTCATGTGAACGGAAACGCGATCAAAGAGCCTGTCAGTGTGGCCGAGCGGCTCTATTATCCGGCGGGCGAATACGGCTCGTCAGAGATAACTATACCGCCCGACCATTACTTCATGCTCGGCGATAATGCCCTCAACAGCCGCGACAGCCGGTTCTGGGGCTTCGTGCCGCACGAAAACGTCATCGGGAAAGCCGTCGCGATTTACTGGCCGCCGAAAAGGATAGGGTTAGTCCGTTGAGAATCATCTCTTAATTCAGGAACACGATGCGTCGCTTAATTCGGGGATGCGTCGCTTAATTCGGGGACATGATGCCTCATCGTGTCCCCGAACTAAGCGAAACAGTCGCCAGTTAGGGCGCAAATTCTAAACTTCAGGCCATTTTCATGAAAGTGATTTACGTACATATCCCATATTGCGCCTCTAAATGCCCGTACTGCGATTTTGCCTCGGTTCAGGTCGACGCGAGCATCAACGCATACCTCCGCGCGCTCGAAATCGAGGCTCAAGACGCCTCCAAAACTATTTCTGTTGTCGATACGCTCTACGTCGGCGGCGGAACACCGACAGCCTTGAATCCCGCCCAGATTTACCGCCTTTTTGAAAGCCTCCATCGGACTTTCGAAATTTCGCCCGACGCCGAGATAACGGTTGAGGCGAACCCATGCAGCCTTGCCGCTGAAAAAACCAGCGCTCTGGTTTCGAGCAGCGTCAACCGCGTGAGCCTCGGGGCACAGAGCTTCGTTGACGAGGAGCTTTCCCTGTTAGGACGGCCACATCACGCGAGAGATATTCTCGAGGCCCACTCGCTATTGCGAGAATCCGGCATTGAGAACATCAGCATCGATTTGATATATGCGGTTCCTAATCAATCCGTAGAAAGTTGGCAGTATTCGCTTGCTCGCGCAATCGAGTTAAAACCGGAACACATCTCAACATATTGCCTCACGTTTGAACCTTCGACACGGTTCTCGCAAATGCTCCAAAGGGGCGACATCGAAAAGAAATCGGACGAAGAAGAACTCGCGTTGTATGACATAGCGCGGGAGATACTCGCAGATGTCGGATATGAGCACTACGAGATATCCAATTTTGCGCTGCCCGGCAGGCGCTCACGCCATAACATGGTATACTGGTCAAACGAGGAGTATCTGGGACTGGGCGCGAGCGCAGTCTCCTACCTTAACGGCAAAAGGATAACGAACCTGCGCGACCCCCAAGCCTATATTCGCGCGATGGAAACCCGTGGGAGCGCCGTTTGCGAGACCGACCTCATTCCTCCATGGATGCAGGCTGTCGAAACGATGATACAGCGGCTTCGCCTGCGTGATGGGATCGATTGTGCCAGCTTCACTGACCGGTTCGGAATTCGACCGGAAGACGCGCTCAGTAGTTCCTTGCGCGAACTCGAAGGGCTCGGGTTGCTCGAGTGTGACGGCCACACAATTAAAGCGTCAACCAAAGGGTGGCACTTAGCGAACGAAGTCGCCCTCAGAATACTGCCGTAAGAGAACTGGGTGATTCTCTTTGCTGCGGAAGAAGCAAAAGACTGAAATTGAGAACCGCAGATTACACTGGTTGCACGGGACACGGGGAGCACGGAGAAGTTTCGCTCTAAGAAGAATATGAAGGATGTCTTTCCCCGTAATCCCCGTGGTTTGAAGAATCTTTCTTAGTCAGTGAGAATCTGCGAAATTTGTGGATAGAGAAAAACACAATCTGCGGATAGAGGAATCCGAAATCCAAAACTCAAAACCCAAAATAGAAACTCCTGTTGCCGAAACGCTCCCCCGAAGAAGAGAAACCCTCTTCGACGAAGGGTTTCTCATTCTTATCACCGGCCTGGGCAATGTCTTTACATTTTATTTCCACATCTATATGAGCCGGAACCTGGGCCCCGACGACTACAGCTCGCTCAACTCGCTGATGTCTCTACTCTACGTAGCCGCGATACCCATCATCACTGTTCAGACAACGATAACGAAATTTGTCGCCCAATTCGGAGCGCGCGCGGAGTATCCCAAAGTCAGACGATTATTCCTCGAGTGTCTCAAACGCGTTAGTATTGTCGCGCTTGCGCTCATGTCGCTCACAATACTTGGCGCTCCGCTCATAGGCGACTTCTTCAACATCCAGAAGAACACCCCCATTATTGTGGCGGGCATCCTCGTATTTTTCACATTCACAATGCCGGTATTCTGGGCGGTCATTCAGGGCAACGAGCAGTTCGGCTATCTCGGGATGTCCTATTTCACCGGCTTCGTCTCGAAATGCGGTCTTGGAATACTGTTCGCGGTTATCGGATGGGGCGTCGGCGGAGTGCTTCTCGGGGTGACGCTGTCGTTCGTCCTCTCATTCGTCGTCGGTTTTTGGCCGATACGCGAAGTGCTGGGGCTGCCGTCGGAAGATGACAGCGTCGATATGCGCCAAATCTATAAATTCGCCGCGCCCGTGGTTGTGGCGCTTTTTCCTTTGAGCTTCTTCTGCAATCTCGATATCGCGCTGGTGCGCCATTTCTACGGCGAACAGGGCGAAGGACTGAGGCTGGCGGGTTACTACGCGACCGCCTCAATCGTGGGAAAGGGTTTTCTCTTCCTTCCGATGGGAATAATACTGGCGCTTTTCCCGAAGGTCGCCCGAAAGAAGGCTGTCGGCGAAAACCCAACTCCGATTCTCATGCGCGGCTTGGCAATTGAAATAGTGCTTTCCCTGTGCGGAATAGCCGCCTGTATTGTGCTTGGCCGCTATCTCGCGTTGTTTCTCGCGAAAACCGACGCGCCCGAACTCGTAGCTCTCATACGCATGTTCGGCGTCGCGATAACGCCCGTAGCTGCGACTACAATTCTCGTGAATTACAACCTCGCCAACGACCGGCACGGCTTCGTTTGGATGCTCGTCCCCCTCACCCTGCTTACGTTCGCGGCGGTCTGGCTTTTCCATCCCACTCCCATGGCCGTCCTCCTCACGATTGCCGCCGGCGGCCTTCTGCTCATGCTCTCCCTTCTGATATACACGTTCCTGCCCCAAAGAAGATCATAAAACCAGACCCAAACAAGAGTCGTGCTAACCACTGAGAGCACGAAGCACGCGGGGGAAAAGTTCTGTTATCCATAGATTTGCACGGATTCTCGCGGATTGATGTAAGAGAGTAGTTTCACCAGCAAACCCCTTCAACGTCATCCCATAAGGTCTTCGCTGGCTGCACGCCACGCCTTGCGCGCTCCCTTTCATCCTTCGCCAGTCTTTTTCACACGCTTTAGCTCACTTTGGTCTTGCGCTTCGCGCGGTTCCCTTGCACCCTTTCGCCTCTTGCTTCTTTTGCCTTGAAACTCGCAAACAGAAACCCGAAACTCTTTTTACACTTTAGATACTTTAACTCACTTGTGTCACTTCGCGCTTTTGTTAGTGACTATCAGTAACCGCAGGGCCAATCGAAACTAATACACCTTTGATGAATTTTTCTCTTGACAAACGTTCCCGCCTGTGGTATATATATGCGCACAATGCTTCACACATAACGCTTCAGGCTTCCGCAACCGCCCCAAAATAAACGATAAGGTCACCCAAATGCGGACACGAAGAAAGCCGTATATCCTTCCTTCCTTCCTTCCTTCGTTCCTATCTGCTTATTTGTTGGCTTAGTTCAACGGCTGAATTTGCTGCGCGCGGCAGTTCTCTGCTCGCATATGTCTTATTTGTGCCCGCTCGCAGGGGCAATACGCTTACCCGTGGCGCCCCATCCGTTTGGCGAGGTCTTGAGACACACCACGATTCGTCAACCCCAGCAAAGGGCGGATCGAGCGATAATTTCTGTCAGACAAGGGAAGTCCGGAGTGAGCAGCGCCCTCACCAGAGGGCAAGAGCATACTGGAATCTCCCGGACGAAAGGTTGGTCTGTCGGTCGACGAGAATAAGGGAGGAAATATGAGGAGATTTGGAAAGCTACTTGTGCTCGCAGCGATTCTCACCATGGCGCTGGTCGCATTTCAGGGCAATGCAAACGCTCATTGTTATCCGGACCCATCTTGCCCTGATCGCGACTGTTGCGATGTACACGTCGAGCTTGTTCCCGCGCAGTCTACTTTCGTTCTTTTGACAGGCCAGCACATCAAGGACGTTCCAGTGCAAGTGGATGTCACCGACGAGTATCACGCGGGCAGCGGCGGGCCTTTTCCCATTTATTACGAATTTGATGACCCCACTTGTTGCGAAGGATATGCATACCAAGGCAATCCCCCTCCTTGCGAGGAAACCCCTCCCTGCAAACGGGCATACAATTGGATAAAACCAGTGTATTCTTATAATCCCAGTAGTTGCGGCAATGAAGCCTTCTGGTATGGCAATGCGGGCTGGTCAACCGGCGCCGCCTACACGGTTCAACATATAAAAGTGATCTTCCGTTTGCATAAATGCCCCGGATGCAGCAACACATATTGCTTCGAATGTTCTGGGACATATCAAACCTGCATGTTTGTTGGCGAATTTGATGTGGCTTTTGCGCCGGACCCGGCCGAGAAAGAAAGGCTTGAGAGCAATCCGGAAGAGTTGCAAAAGTTCGTAGACCGCTATCGTGGCGACCCGGTTGACGTGGTTACAGGCAACATGCAGACTTTCCCGCAGGTTGACTTCACGCTCTCGGGAATTGACGAGCCGCTTGAGTTTTATCGAACCTACAACAGCCAGACCAGTTATGATGGCGTCTTTGGCAAAGGTTGGACACACAATTTCAACCTCGTGCTGACATCGCACAGCAACGACTCGGATATAGATATAATGGATGAGAAAGGCATGTACCACTTTTTCCATGACGTCGGAGGCGGCCTTTACGCTCCCACGAGCAACGATGGTTCATATGTCACGAAAACGGGCGACGCCTACACATGGATAAAGAAGGACGGAAAGAAGTGTCATTTCGACGCCGTCCATCAGACCAAGTGCGTCGATTATGTGGAGTACCCGTTTTGCACTGGGACCGACTCTTTCCATTACCTGACGGCAATTGAATACAAGAGCGGAAACCGAATAACCCACAGCTATGTCGTTGATGACGATCCGGATTTACCGCCATTTCGCGATATAATAAGCTCCGAAATCGCCGATGTGTACGGACGACACATCTATCTCCAATATTCCAATGGCCGGATAGTTTCAATCGACGAACCGGGACGTCGGCCCTACAATCAACTGATCGAATACGCGTACTACAGTGGCGGAGAACTCGAGGAGGTACGCAAACCTGTGGACGAAGATACGATGTTCGGGGATAAATACACGTACATGTTCGGGTACCTCCTTTCAATTTACGAGAAGAGAGGGGATCCTTTGGGAATGCTCTATGAGACGTCCTTCTTTATGTTTTTCACCGACGAGTACGGCAGGTGCGTAGAAGTATTCGGTGAAAGCAACTGGCATGAGGAAGAAGAGCCGGAATACTACCATACGGAATTCGACTACTCGAATCCTAACCAGACCGTGGCCACTCGAATGCGCGGCGCAGAGCAGTCACAGCAATTCGTGGACATTTATACGCATGACGGTCAGAACATCACGCAAATTGAGCACGTTGAGTCGGGTGTGATCGAGAAATACTCGTATGACATCGTGCCGGGCGGAACCTCGACGCTTACTAAACTCATTACGAATTCCGGCGCAGATTATTTCTTGAAGAAAATCTCCCACTACGACGCGAATTTCAACCTGATCGACACCGCAGAGGGCAGAGTTCCCAATGAGGGCGCCAACCCGACCGCGACTCCCGTCCGGATGTATTATGAGGACACCGCCAACAATCCCAATTACCTCACAAGAGTCTTGGACCAGAGAGGCGTCAATACCAAGTTCGTCTACGCTAATCCTGACGGCAGGATCACACAGACATATAAGTACAAAGAAGGCCAAGGGACACAGTACGAAATCACAAATATGGGATATAATGCCAACGGCACGCTCAGTTATGTGACCGACCCCAATGGCAAGACGACGAATTATTCGTACACCTACGACCAAAATGGCGTCCTGACCTCCATGTCCGTCAACCCGCCGGGAGTTTTACCTGAAACTCAGCACGTCTACGACGCGGCGGGACGGCTGACACGGACGATACAGAAGGATGATGCAGGCAACGACCGCGTCACTGATATTGCCCGTGACTGGGCCGGTAGCATCACGCAAATCACATATCCGGAAGAAGGCGGCACGCGATTAAGCGCCTACTACGATCATGACGCATGGGACTGGTACGAAGGCGCCGATTACGCTGCATACTGCATCAATGTCGTTGACACAAACGGGGTGAAGACCCAATATGTGTACGATTGGCACAATCTACTCTGGATGATTGTCAAGGACAGGGGCGACGGGGAGGGCGATGCAAATGCAGTCACGGAATTTGTTTATAACTGCTCAGGAAACCTTAAGAAACTCACAGACGCAAAGGGAAATGTCACCACGTTCACTTATGATTCGCTGGACAGGTTGACGGCAATCACTGATGCCGAGGGCCACTCCACGACCTTCACCTATTGGCCCGACGGCAGCGTGAAAACCCGCACTGATCGAAATGGAGCTTTAACGGAGTATAGCTATAATAACGACAATCGCCTGTCGCAGACAGTGTACAAGCCGGACGGGCAAACTGTCGCGGAAACGGTCACGTTTGGCTATGAGGCAAACGGGCTTCTCAACTCTGCTCAGAACGCCGCAGGCACTGTGACTTACCAGTACGATGACATCAACCGCCTCACCACCGCCAATGGCGCGCTTTCGGGCGTCGTTGACCAAGTGAGTTACCAGTACTACGACGGCGGGCAGACACACTATATGACCTCCGGTGTCGGGCAGACGAGCTACGTCCTTAATGATTGGAATGCCCTTCAGAGCATTACGAATCCGAACGATCGCACAATCAGCTACACATACAATCAGTATACGGGCAACCTCTCCCGCATCACTCGCCCGAACAACACGTACACGGATTACGATTTCGACAATCTCGACCGGCTCGAATCGTATACGACACATGGGCCGGGCGGGGATTATCCGTTCACGTATGACTATTTCGACTCGAACCTGATCCAGAAAATCACGTATCCAGACGACAA
>CAYVDS010000013.1:0-2711 GCA_964450145.1 uncultured bacterium | reverse complement strand
CCAGACGACTACTCCTAGGAACACGCGTCTGACGCTCAGTACCGGCTGACAAGTGTGTATTCTTTTGATACGGCGAGCCAGTTGCTCTACACATACGGTTACGATCACGACTTCGCAGAAAATCGCACTGGCAAGTCGAACGGAATGATCGAGGGTTATACTATCAACTCTCTCAATCAAGCGACCTCGATATACGAGGTTGGCCACGACCCGCACACGACTTTCTCGTTTGACCTGAATGGGAACACTGTCGGCCAGACCACGAGCGCGGGCACGACTACACTCGAGTACGACTACGAGAACCGGCTCATCGAGATAACGTATCCGGCGAACCTCGGCGCGACACAGTTCGTGTATGACGCGCTCGGACGCAGGCTGAAAACGATCGAGAGGAACGGGCAGGGGCAAATAACCGCTGAATGGCGGTACGTGTATGACGGACTTGACCCGATTGCGCTGCTCAACGGAAGCAACACCTTAGTGGCGAGCGTCACGCATGGCCCCGGAATTGACGACCCGCTGATTGTGCGGTACAATAACGCCGACTACTTCCTCTACAAGAACCATCAAGGGAGCGTAACCGAGGTCGCGAACATAATGGGCGGCATCGTCAAGGCCTACCGCTACGACGCCTTCGGCAATATTTTGCTTGAGACAGGACCGACAATCCCCGGCGGCTTCACTTACACCGGTCGCGAATACCACACCCGCAGCGGCCTCTACTATTATCGAGCAAGGTTCTACGATCCAGGAATCGGCAGGTTCATAAGCGAAGACCCAATCGGGCAGGAAGGCGGGATAAATCTCTACGTCTATGTGGCTAGCAATCCCGTGAATGAGAGCGACCCATACGGGTTGTTTGGCCCATATACGGGAGCCCATATGGGGAGTGAAATAGGGTTGCGTCTTGGAACAGGGTTAGGTGCGGCCATTGGAACCGTTGGGGGTGTAGCACTCGGATCTCCTGGAGGGGTAACCGGGATTGTTTTGGGCGCTGCCGGGTTTCTAGCAGGAGGAGCCATCGGTGAGGGTATCGGAGATAGTGTCGGTTGTGCGGTTGGCAATTTTCTAGGGAACCTATTTCAAGATGCGCCGGAAACGGCAAATGACTTTGACGGCGATGGGCTTTCAAACGAGGATGATGATTTCCCGTATGACAAGAATAAGGGCAACATGGATGCCAATGCTGACTATGATGGTGACGGCGTTTCAAACATTGATGAAATAAGAAATGGCACCGATTTACGCAATCCGTGGCGTCATTGATTCCTTGGGGAATTGGAAGATGATTAACTATTTGAAGCTATTTACATTAGTCGCATTTGGATTCGCTTTGAGCTTTTACATTCTGTTTTTCTTTTTGTGCGCAACTACCGTCGTTATCAGCATGGGTGTCGGTTTATATTTCCACGGCACCCCCGAGGTAGTGAAAGGACTCCCAAATGTTCTACTTGGACTTTGGGCAAGGCATTGGAAGGATCCAGTTCTTTACGGCGTCGGAGGAAGCTTCGTGGCTGTCCTCATCATCGCAGCCAATAATTCTTTCAACGGCTTTGTTCTAAGGAGAAAATACAGTAGCCCCAATCCATACGCAGTGCAACATGGAGGGGTAATCTTGCCTTGCGGCCAAGAGAAAGGGTACAGATGTCTTGTTGAAGGCCTAGAGAAGACGGGATGTAAGATAATTAGCTGCACTCAGGACTTTCCAGTTTCGTTTGTCGCCGAAGCCTCAACTTATCTTCATATGGTCTTCGGCAAAGAAAGAAACCCTGTCGCAGACTGGCAGATCCTATGGAAGATAATTGATAGGTTCATTCCTGGTTACTCCTCAAGAGCCTTGAGAAAGATTGAGCTGTGCATGGAGAAGAAGGCCGACGACAGTCTGGCAATAAGCATCAGCATATTGCCAAAGAATAGGATTGTGATTATGGATGACTATGGTAGCTTCCTCTTAATGGAACATCTGAAGAAGGAGATTCTGAGTTGTTCGAGCCGATAGGGAGAAGAACAAGGGTCATTGAATATTCCTGGGACTATTTTAATCAATACGCACATTAATTCATGGGGGCCTTTGAGGGTCAAATCTTTACGCGTTACTTTAGCGTGAAGCTGCAAATGCATTCGATGTGTGATGTGTGGGGGAACATATCAAGCGGCTGGATTGTTCTGAGAAAGTATTCGCCCGTCGCCAGAAGGGATTTGATGTCGCGCGCCAAGGTAGCGGGATCGCAGGAGACATAAATCAGTTGGGAAAAGCAAAGGGGTCTACACATTGGATATCACGGTAGTTGTTTCACTATCACAACTGTAAACCGTCCCTTTGCAGTTTCTTCATCGTTCATCGCTCATCATTCCCTTTCTCTTTCCCCTTTCGTCTTGCCGCTTTTGTCTCTCCCGCCCCCGTGATTCCCCATGGTAGACAGATTTGCGAAGGCATTGACGACCCTCTTATGATCCGGTACAATGGTTCCGACTTGCTATTACCACAAGAACCATCAAGGCAGCGTAACGGAATATGAAGAGCTACAAATACGATGCCTTCGGAAATATCACGCAGGAGACCGGCCCCACCATCAACCGCGGCTTCACCTACACCGCCCGCGAGCGCCACTCCCGCAGCCGCCTCTACTACTATCGCGCGGGTTCTACGATCCAAGAATCGGCAGGTTCATAAGCGAAGACCCAATCGGGCAGGAAGGCGGGATAAATCT
>CAYVDS010000012.1:27544-50248 GCA_964450145.1 uncultured bacterium | reverse complement strand
CTTCAGGCTTCCGCAACCGCCCCAACTAAACGATAAGGTCACTCGAATGCGGACACGAAGAACGCCGTATATCCTTCCTTCCTTCCTTCCTTCCTTCCTTCCTGTACATCTATCTGTCGGCTTAGTTCGCTGTTTGGATTCACTTTTCGCGCCTCCGCGCCCGTCGGCGGTTTCATGGTTGCGTTAACTCTTCAAACCCAAGGGCAGGCGGAACACTTCTTAGTGACGCCAGAATGGACAGGATTGACAAGATGGACAAGATTCGGGAGAAAAATCCTGTGAATCCTGTCCAAAATAAGAGACTTGAATATTCTGGAGACAGGAAGATGGAGATTTCCGAAGTGTCTTGTCTTCTTTCCCCAGTGACTCCCGTCTGAGGCGTCCGAAATCCCGCCCTCAGCGGGATGTTCCCCTGGTAGACAGATTTGCTTCAAGGCATTGACGACCCGCTCATTATCAGAATATTACGCCTTTGCGGTGAAGAAGACCTGTCTCTTTCTTTACTCAATGACGCGGTGCGTGATATAATAATGCACAATGAATAGGTATATCCACAAGCGTGAGGCATATATATGGTTGACTTGAATAACGTTCGTGAAGGTTTGTCGTTTGATGACGTGCTGCTGGTTCCGGCGCGGTCAGAGATCGTGCCGCGAGAGGTGGACCTCAGAACAAAACTCACCCGCAACATCTCGCTGAATATGCCGATTGTCAGTTCCGCGATGGACACCGTGACCGAGGCCCGGCTCGCGATCGCAATCGCGCAGGAGGGCGGCATCGGTATCATTCACAAGAACATGACAATCAAGGACCAGGAGCTCGAGGTCGACAGGGTCAAGCGCTCGGAAAACGGCGTCATCACCGACCCGATAACGCTCAGGCCGGCGAACCGGATCAGCGAAGCGATGGATATCATGGACCGCTATCATATCTCCGGTTTTCCGATAACGACCGAGGACGGCAAGCTGGTGGGAATTCTCACCAACCGCGACCTGCGGTTCCACGAGAATTACGACGGGCCGGTCTCTGATGTGATGACGAAGGAAAACCTGATAACCGCTCCACCCGGCACGACGCTGGAGCAAGCCAAGAGAATCCTGCACGCAAACCGAATCGAGAAATTGCTCCTCGTCGACGACGAAGGTTATCTGCGCGGACTCATCACGATAAAGGATATAAATAAGACAATAGAATATCCTTGCTCGTGCAAGGACGAATACGGGCGGCTGTGCGTGGGCGCGGCAGTCGGAACCGGGCCGGACGCATTCGAGCGCGCCGAGAAACTCATCAAGGCGGGAGTCGACGTGATTGTGGTGGACACGGCTCACGGGCACTCGACCCGCGTGCTCGAGGCTGTGAGAAAACTGAAACTGGAATTCGACGGCGTCGACGTAATCGGCGGCAATGTGGCCACCGAGGAAGGAGCGCTCGAACTCATCGAGGCGGGCGCCGACGCCATCAAGGTAGGCATAGGCCCCGGCTCGATCTGCACCACACGAATTGTTTCGGGAGCGGGTGTGCCGCAGATAACCGCCATCAACGATTGCGCGAAGATCGCGCGTCAGCATGGCGTTCCGGTCATTGCCGACGGCGGCATCCGCTACTCGGGCGATATCGCGAAAGCGCTCGCGGCCGGCGCAAGTTCGGTCATGATCGGCAACCTGTTTGCGGGCGCGGAGGAGAGTCCCGGCGAGATAATGATATATGAAGGGCGCAGTTACAAGATATATCGTGGAATGGGCTCCTTGGGCGCGATGAGTAAGGGAAGCAAAGACCGCTATTTTCAGGAAAACGAATTCAATATGGACAAGCTCGTGCCCGAGGGGATCGAGGGGCGGGTGGCCTATCGCGGACCTCTCTCGAACTTCGTGTTCCAACTCATCGGCGGCGTGAAGTCGGGGATGGGTTACTGCGGAGTTAAAACCATACAGGAGCTTCAGGACAAGGCGAAGCTGATAAAACTGACGAATGCCGGCTTGCTCGAAAGCCACCCGCATAATATTACAATCACCAAAGAAGCGCCGAACTACCAAAGATTTCAGAAAGAATGAATCCTGACCCACATTCACAATTCATTCTCGTACTCGATTTCGGCTCGCAATACAGCCAATTGATTGCGCGGCGGATACGCGAGTGTCACGTTTATTGCGAGATACATCCATTCGATCTCTCCGCGGCGAAAATCGAGAGAATGAAGCCGCGAGGAATCGTCCTCTCGGGCAGCCCGTCCAGTGTCCCGGTCGATGGCTCACCAATGCCCGACGCCGGCATATTCGATCTTGACATCCCGATACTTGGGCTATGCTACGGGATGCAACTCATCGGACAGATGATGGGCGGTTCTGTTGTTCATGCCGCACGCAGGGAATACGGCAAAGCCGTCATGAAACATTTCGATCCGCAAGGACTGTTTCATGGAATCGAGTCGGAACTGACCGTGTGGATGAGCCATGGCGACCATATAGGCGCGCTGCCGCCCGACTTTGTGAATATCGGGGTCTCGAGCAATTCGCCAATATGCGCGATAAAACACGTGAACAGGCCTATATACGGCCTGCAATTCCATCCGGAAGTCGCCCACACCCCCCGCGGGACTGAAATTTTACGGAATTTCCTGTTCCGTGTGTGCAAATGTCAACCCGCATGGGACATGGGGTCGTTTATCGAAGACACGGTTCTCCGGATTCGCGGGAAGGTGGGCGGCGAAAAGGTGCTATGCGCGCTGAGTGGCGGCGTTGACTCTTCGGTGACGGCAGCCTTGCTTCATCGCGCGGTCGGCGAACAATTGCACTGCATTTTCGTGAACAACGGGCTCTTGCGCAAGAACGAGCCTCAGCTCGTCGAGGAAGTGTTCCGGAAACATTTCTCGATCAATCTCGACGCCATTGACGCCGCTGATTGGTTCCTCAAGAAACTCAAAGGAGTCGAGGACCCCGAGGTGAAACGGAAGATTATCGGAAACGAGTTCATACGGGTTTTCGAAGAGGAGGCGGGCAGGCTGGGCCGGTTCAAATACCTCGCACAAGGCACCCTCTACCCTGATGTCATCGAGAGCCGCTCCACTCGCGGGCCATCGGCGACGATAAAGACCCACCACAATGTCGGCGGACTGCCCGAGAAAATGAACTTCGAACTCATCGAGCCGTTGAAGGAACTTTTCAAAGACGAAGTGCGCGAAGTCGGCAAACAATTAGGAATTCCGGATGAGATTCTTTGGCGGCATCCGTTCCCTGGCCCCGGTCTCGCGGTAAGAGTGCTCGGCGAAATCACCCGCGAGAGACTCGATGTGCTGAGAGAGGCCGACCATATTGCCATCGAGGAAATCAAAAAAGCCGGGTTATATGGCGAAATATGGCAGGCGTTCGTCGTGCTGCTGCCCGTTCGAAGCGTCGGCGTGATGGGCGACGACAGGACCTATGAGAACGTCGCTGCAATCCGCGCCGTTACGAGTCTGGACGGCATGACGGCTGACTGGTTCCGCTTCCCGCCCGAAGTCCTCGCAAGAATCTCCAACCGCATCATCAACGAGGTCAGAGGTGTAAACCGGGTCGTCTACGACATAAGCTCGAAGCCCCCGAGCACTATTGAATGGGAGTAACGGAGGGGGAAAAGGGGAAACGGGGAAACGGGGAAAAGGCGAAAAGAAGACGAAAGGGGCAAGACGAAAGACGAAAGGGAACAAGAACAGGAAAAACAGATGCCTACATGGCTTTCCTTGTTCCTTTCGCCTTTCGCCTTCCTAATTTAGGTGAATAGCACGTATGTCAATTGATCAGTCGCCCACTTGCGCGTCCTGCGGCGCGCAGGTTTCCCCCGAAGTCCCCAAATACTACGTCGAGCTCGAATCCTTTCGTCTCATGAGCGAGCGCGAAGGGAAGATGCCCCGGCGCGGCTCCAAAGAATACCACGAAGCTATGCAGAAGCTGCTGCCGGAAATACAGCGCAGCTATTTTCAGAATCGGGAAATGTATGAGAACGGGCATCGGTGGTGCCCGGTATGCGGAAGCAAACTGATGCAACCGTAAATGTAAAATCCCCCCTTCCCCCTTTGTTAAAGGGGGCTGAAACACTGTGCAAGTTGTGAGATTTTGAAAGATTGAGGCAATAGTGTGGGTGCGAATTTATTCGCACAGAATTGCATTGCTCGCAAGTAAGACAGTGTCGGAGCATGCATGGCCGAATAAATTCGGCCCCACAGGGTCGGAGATAGTCCGGCTGTGGGTGCGAATTTATTCGCACGGAGTTGCATGGAAAACACATGATTTCGGTTGTAATCCCAGCCTATAACGAAGTTGAATGTTTGCGGCCATTGACCGATGAAGTGCTCGGCGTGATGCGCGGGATGGGACAGGAATTTGAGATTCTGTTCGTAGATGACGGAAGCGGGGACGGCACTCGTGAGTTGATGCGCCAGCTCGCAAAGGAGCATCCCGAGGTTCACTTCGTCGGATTCAAGAAAAATTGCGGACAAACCTCGGCAATGGCCGCGGGCTTCAAGCACGCGAAAGGCGATATCATCGTCACGCTCGACGCCGACATGCAGAACGACCCGCATGATATTCCGCGTTTGATGGAAAAGCTGAACGAGTACGATGTTGTGTGCGGGTGGCGGCAAAAGCGGCATGATAATTTTGTGCGTCGTGTGTCGAGTCGGGTCGCCAACTACGTCCGAAACAGGCTGAGCAATGAAGAGATCGTGGACGTCGGATGTTCGCTCAAGGTTTACAAAAGAAAGTGCGTGGACGATCTGAAGCTCTTCGAGGGCATGCATCGCTTTCTTCCAACGCTGGTTAAGCTGGCGGGCTACACGGTGGTCGAGATACCCGTCAACCACCGACAACGCGAATTGGGCACGTCAAAATACGGCGTTTGGAACAGGGTCTTCAAGGCGTTCGGCGACCTGCTGGCCGTCAGGTGGATGAAAAAACGCTACATCCGATACGAGATCGAAGAGCAGCGGTAAGTTGAATGATGAACGCGGATGATGAAACTTGAGATAAAGGAGGAACGATGAACCGAGTGTGGTTGGGCATCGGTTTCGCCGGACAAATAGTCTTTTCACTCCGCTTTCTGGTTCAATGGATAGCCTCAGAACGACGCAGGGAAAGCGTTATCCCGATAGCCTTCTGGTATATCAGCCTCGTTGGGACGACGCTACTATTCGCCTATGCAACGTATAGAAAAGACCCCGTGTTCATGCTGGGCCAGGCATTCGGATTCGTCGTCTACATTCGCAATCTGATGCTGATAAATAGAAGGCGGATGTCTCGGGCTGACGTGGGTAGCAACGCTCCTTGAACTCCGCGCGGGGGAAATCTCTGGACTCAAGAACCCGACCTTTTCTTAACCTCATTCTGTTGCTCGCAACTTCTTACTTCCTTTTCTTCTTCAGAATCGGCGCTCATGATCTGTGGAGCCCTGACGAGCCACGGTACGCACAGGTGGCGCGTGAGATGCTCGATACCGGTGACTGGGTAGTCCCACATCTCAACGGCGAGGTGTACCAGGAAAAGCCGCCGCTCTATTTCTGGCTCGTCGCCTTACTTTCGAAACCATTTGGCGACGTGAACGAGACCACGGCCCGGTTTCCTTCCGCCTCGGCGGCGACTTTGATTGTCCTGGCAACGTATCTCTTCGGCCGAAAGACCATGGGCGAGCGCGAAGCGTTCCTTGGCTCTCTCATCATAGCCACAAGCGCGCAGTTCCTCTGGATCGGGCGCATTGGCGTGATTGACACGCTGCTGGCGCTTTCGATACTCGGCTCGGTCATCTGCTTCTATTTAGGTTACGCAAAAAGACGATCTCTGCTCTACGTGATCGGATTCCTGTTTCTGGTTCCAGCCGCGTTATCAAAAGGGCCTGTGGGAATCGCTATCCCTGTAATAGTAATGTTGATATTTCTGGTTGTCGAGATCGCCACAAGCAAGGAAAGCAGCCTGAGACAACTAGGGTGGTTCGGGGCATGCACAATTGTCGGCCTAATCATCATCGCTCTCTTTGTTGTTCCGTGGTGGAAAGCGGCCTATGAGCGGAGCGGCGGCGCGTATGGTTCGCTTTCACTCCTGAAACAACAGACCGAGGGGCGAATGTTCCAGTCGTACTCGCATCGCCAGCCGATATACTATTACTTTTTGCAAATACTTTGGCAGCTCTTTCCATGGACCGTGTTTCTGCCGCTGAGCATCTACACGGTCAAGCAGAAGGGGGATCTGCGAGAGAACATGGGGCTTCGATTCCTTGTCATCTGGTTTCTGAGTGTGTTTGTCTTTTTCACGGTTATCTCGGGCAAAAGAAGCCAGTACATTCTGCCGCTCTTTCCCTCGGCGGGATTGATTTTCGGTTGGGCGGTCATAAACTCTAATTTGGACACAGGCAGACTGCGCGAAAGAAGAGATTTCTCGATTCCTTTTTTGCTGCTTCTGCTGGGCTTTGCGGGAAGTCTCATAGCGGCAGTTGTTGGCGCATATCTGCGTGCAAGGGAGTATTTGCCGGTCGCACTGGTGGCCGCACTTGTCTCCGCCGTCGCCTTTGTGATTGTGCTGCGTTACTGTCTTAATCGTCCTCCGAAAACTGCCTTGGCCTTTCTCATAGGCGCGACAATTCTTCTTGTTGCGCTGCTATTTGGTTATGTCGCGCCAGTAGTCGACAAGTATAATTCTGCGCGACCGTTCTGCAGCGATGTCTTGGCAACAACAAAAGAGGGTGACGCCTTATTCTTCTACAAAGTGTATCGCCCCAACGTTCATTTCTATATGGGCCGCCGTATGCCGCGGCTTGATTCAGGGGTTGAAGTAGTCAAAGCCCTAGGGACCACCAGGAGGGCTTTGCTCGTTCTTCAAAACAAAGATAGAGGCGCGCTCGATCTCGACCCAGCTTATGATATGGAACAAATCGCCCGCGCCCGAATAGGCAGCCGCGATTTGATTTGTATCGCAGTACGAGTGCGACTCCACGCACCCCCGGACCAACCGAAGTCAACCGTCCCTGATTGATGGAAATTTGATGTGATTCCTATGGAGCCAGAGAACTACAAGAAGAGATGGTTAACTGTCGCCGCACCCGATCGTGCACGCCCCGTCGGCTAAAGTCGCTGCCAAAGTATTGAGAGATTTCTGACTTTTTCGGAATTCTCCGTTAATTGACACCCTCTGAACGCTATGGTATCATCAAAACAGAAAAACAGAATCACATTTTGGATTTTCGCTTTTGGATTTTGGATTGAAGAAGAGACAAGACTAAAGAGAAGAAAAGGGATTCTGATTACGGAGAGTATGGGAGCGGCGCATCCATGCATGACACGGTTCGTCAATCAATGAGAATCTGCGAAATCTGCGGATAACTAGGTTTTGATTATTTAAGATCGACATGAAGAAGTTCAGCTATGAGGGAGTAGACAAGAACGGGCGCACCGTGACTGGCTCGACCGCAGCGGCGAACGAGCAGGAGGTCAAGGCTCAGCTCAAGAAATTTGGATTCAGCAACGTGCGAGTCCATGAGGAGAAAGCGCATGCCGGGCAAATTCCGCCATCCGGGAAACCTTCCGTCCCCAGCAAGAAAGTTTCGGCGCCGGCGGCCTCTCCGTCACGCGTAAAGCAGTCCGCGCAGCCAGCCGAACCGATGCAAGAGGATTTTGTCCAAAAGCTCGTGGACGGCGATATCGAGGTCGGCGAGCCGGCTACCGAAGAAGAAGCCGAACGTGAGGCATGGTACAGGGAGGAAGCCCTCGAGCGGGCCCGCAAGTTCCGCAGGCGCGAGCGAATAGCGATGATTATTTCCGTCGTTCTCGTTGGCGTGGCCGCCGCATACTTCATCTATGACAAACTCACTGAAATACCCGCTCCTCAGCCGCAAATAATCATGCGCAGCGCCAATGAAATGTTGGTCTTGAAAGATGTCTACGTGAAGGGCCCCGACCTCGTATTTGTCGTGTACTCGCGGAACTGGAATGGAAACGTGCGGGTAGATTTTCAGGCATGGGACGCATTTGACCGCCGGATAGACTTCGGGACAGCGCGCCTAGGGTTCATCGGCGAGCATTACGGCGGTTCTCCCGAGAAGAGCGGGACGTTCAGGCTTAAGAAATCGAAGTTCTACGAGAGGATCGAAATTCTTGTGAGCGGAGACGAGGGGAAATGAGACGAAGAGAGAAATGTGAAAGGTGAGGGGAAAGGCCATCCGATTTTGGATTTTAGATTTTAGATTTTGGATTAAAACACAGAAAGAGAAACTGAACAGGAGTTCTGCAGGGTGAGGGGAAAACTTGAGAAATCTACCATGATTAGCATGGATTCGAGAAAGAAGTTTGTCCTATTATTTCTGCTCTTGTGCGGATTTGCGGTGGTTGCGGCGGGGTGCAGCGCCGACGCGCGCGCGAAGAGGGCTCTGAAGAGGGTCGTTCACAAGGAGATCAAGCAGTTTAATAAATACCATCAGCGCGAAATAAAACCGAACGTGTATGAGAGCGGAGGGGAGTTTTACCGTATCTTTCATGAGAGAGTCGACCCCGTTGTAAACATGAGGCGCACCAATTCGATTGACACTCCTTACATAGCAACGCTCGTTTTCGAGGAGAGAATTTATCTTACACGGCCTCACTCTAGCAGCAAGGAAGGCAGAGAAGACGCTCACTTCATTCTCAACAGCGAGAATAAACGCGAACTTGTGTATGCGTTCACGGGCGGCGCCTGGAAAAAGAAAGAAGTATATTGAGAATCCATTCCGCAATCCCCTTCCATCTCCGCACTTTCGAATGCGGGGAAAAGGCCAAATTTTCAACCTTGCTGTGGCATGACAGACAATAAACTCGTAACCGATTCGCCAACCCCAGAAAATCTGCCAAAGATTTTTGCGGCGGTCATGTTGATGGTTTTCACGCTTTTTCTTTTCCGCGTCGGCTCGAAGGATTTCTGGACAGCGGCAGAGGCGCGGACGGCGCTCATTGCACAGTCCATGATAACTTCAGGCGATTGGATTGTGCCGAGAATCAACGGCGAACCATATCTCACTAAGCCGCCTCTTTATCATTGGCTGGTCGCTTTGCTCAGCGCGAACAGCGGGAGGGTTTCGGAGAAAACTGCGACCTTGCCCGCTTCTTTGTCCGCGATTGGGTGCATCGGGGCGACGATGTGGCTCGCCGCAAGGATGTTCGGCCCGTCGGCAGGCCTGTGGTCGGCTATTGCTCTCGCCACAATGCCCCGGTTCCTCTGGCAAGGACGGGTGAGCGAGATAGACATGACGCTGACGTTTTCCATTGTGCTATGCATGCTCGCATTCCGTTACTTGCGCGACACCACCACATCGAGGCAAAAGCTGTTCTCGACGATTTTCTTCTCAACGGCGCTGTCGGCGACGGCGATGCTGAAGGGGCCGCCCGGCGTTCTTGTGGTGTTGCTAACCGTCATCGCGTATCTCCTGCTCAAGCGTGAACGAATAGTCCCGGGCATAGGGGGGGTCCTGCTTGGGCTCTGCGTCTTTCTTGCGCTGGTTATCCCGTGGCCGGCCGCAGTGATGGAGCGACTCCCGTCGGCCCTAAGTTTCTTCTTTCATGAGAGCATGTCCAAGATGTACAGCCCGGAGGCGCACCGTCACTGGGTTTTTTATTATGTGCCGCAGATTATCGCCGGGACATTCCCTTGGGTCTGTTTCCTGCCAGTAGCTCTTTTGTGGCATTGGCGGGCAAACAAGCGCGCCGATGCCCTATTGCCTGCAGTGTTGGTGACAGTTGTTCTTGCCTTCTTTACCATAGTGAGGACAAAACAGTCGCATTATGTCATGCCCCTCTACCCTCCCCTGGCAATACTTATAGGAGGCGCGCTGCCTGCGCTTGTTCGAACCGACTCTGGGTTCATAAGCCGTCGATTGCGCCGATACACCATGGGAGCGTTTCTGGCGGGGATTGTGGCCGTCTCAGTGGCTGAGCCGGTCGCGATGGCGATCAGATTGCCTGCATCACCCGTACAGATTGCCGTATGCTCGACGAGCGTTGTGTTCGCACTCGCCGCCGTTGCTGTTTACCGGAGAGGCAAGGTGCGCGAGTCGATCTGCACGGGTGTGGTCTTTATGTTTGTGTTTTTCATGCAGACCATTGCCATTGTTGTTCCCTTGCTGAACGCGGAAATGTCGCCGCGCCCTTTTGCTCATGAGGTGGCAAGACGCGTGCCTGCAGACGGGTTGCTCGGGATGTTTGACGACGTACGCCCTCATGTTCTGTATTATGTGGGTCGGGAGATAAAGCCGGTGAATGCAGCCGAAGCGGAGGATTTTCTCTCAGTCGGAGAAACTAAATCCTATCTTATTGTTCCGGAGAAGGCTTTCAGCCGGCTCGTCGGAAAAGAACGCCTGGAGATCATCGTTGCGTACAGGGATTTCAAGTACCAGAATCACAAGTATTTGCTGGTCGCACCTAAGAAAATGGTTCCTGGTTCCTAGTTCCTGGTTTCTGGTTGATAGAAACAAAAGAAGCAGCGAGATTCTTCGCTTCACTCAGAATGACAGTCGTTGTTGAAATCTTCTAGAGGGAAAATGGCTCATAGAGAAAATACAAAGCGCACCGGTATATTTCTGGCGTCTCTTTATGCAGGACTGATATTCCTGTATACATTTGTACTGGGCGTTCCATGTCTGACGCTCGCTCTTTTCCAGCCGCGAGGGGAGGCGAGTTACTGGTTCATACGCACGTGGGCGCGTTTGCTGTTGTGGACGTGCGGAGTGAGAGTCGAGGTCAAAGGACGCGAGAATATGCCGCGCCAAGGGCCTTTCATTATCATGTCCACTCATAATAGTCACTTCGATATACCCGTTTTGATGAAGGAAATACCGAGGCAATTCAGGATTGTGGCGAAGAAAGCACTTTTCAAGATTCCGGTTTTTGGCTGGGTAATGTCGGTCGCCGGTTACGTGAGTGTGGACCGGGCGGACCAGAAGCAGGCTTTCAAGAGTTTAGACAAAGCAGTCGAAAGTGTCAGCTCAGGCATGCCGCTTCTCATCTTTCCCGAGGGCACTCGAAGCTCGGACGGCTCGCTCGGCCCGTTCAAAAAAGGCGGCTTCGTGCTTGCGACAAAGGCCAAAGTTCCGATTGTTCCCGTCGTCATAGAAGGGACGTTTCACGTGCTCCCGAAGACAACCTGGAGAATATGTCCGGGGCCAGTTAGGGCGACGTTCGGGAAACCCATCGACACCGAGGTCTATTCATACGAGACGAAGGATCAACTGATGGAAAAGGTTCGCGCGGCGATGCAGGCGCTCAGATAGTGTTTGTTCGGGGCTGCACTTATTCGGGGACACCTTGCGGCAAGGCGTCCCCGAATAAGTGCGGCCTGCAGATTCGAGAAGTCTTTTATATCGCCAAGGAAAGCCTCGCAAGAAGCTTGACTGAGAAGGCGCAACCTGATATGATATATTTGTAATTGAGTTTTACCCTTGCCGATGTCATCGTGTTGGAAACCTACACTCCTCAATAAGTTGCGTAATCTCTGTCACATGAATTCCCGCTTTTGCGGGGATGAAAAAGACTCGGGGTTCTGGTTGTGATAGGAAGATATTCCAGACCACAAATGGCAGCCGTCTGGAGCGAAGAACACAAGCTCCGCACATGGCTGAAGGTCGAGATTCTTGCTTGCGAGGCGTGGGCCAAGCTGGGAAAGATTCCGGCCGAAGCTGTGGAAACCATAAAGGCAAGGGCCGATTTCTCACCTGAGCGAGTGGCGGAAATCGAAGAGATTACTAAGCATGACGTTATTGCATTTCTTACGGCAGTAGGCGAGAAAGTGGGCCCGGCGTCGCGGTTCGTCCATTTCGGTCTCACCTCTTCCGACATGCTGGACACAGCTCTTGCCGTCAACCTCTGTGAGGCAAGCGATATTATTATCGAGGACTTACGGCGCCTCATGCAAGTGCTCAAGAATAAGGCCCTCGAACATAAGAACACTTGCATGATCGGGCGCTCGCATGGCGTTCACGCCGAGCCGATAACTTTCGGCCTGAAGATGGCTCTCTGGCACTCGGAGACGGGCCGGAATCTTGAGCGTATGAAGAGGGCTCGCGAGTCGGTGGCTTTCGGAAAGGTTTCCGGCGCGGTAGGCACATACGCCAATTTGGACCCGTTTGTCGAACAGTATGTCTGTGCCAACCTTGGTCTCAGACCGGCGCCGGTCTCGACCCAGGTAATCCAGCGGGACCGCCACGCGGAGTTCATGATGACGCTTTCGCTGATTGCAAGTTCGCTCGACAAATTCGCAACCGAGATACGCAGCCTGCAGCGCACCGAGATTCTCGAAGCTGAGGAGTTCTTCGAGAAAGGACAAAAGGGCTCGTCCGCGATGCCGCATAAGCGGAACCCAATCCGTTGCGAGCAGATATCCGGACTGGCCCGGGTTGTGCGCGCCAATGTGATGGCAGCGCTGGAGAATATCCCTCTCTGGCATGAACGCGATATCTCCCATTCCTCGGTCGAGAGGGTGATAATTCCTGATAGCTGCATCCTCGTGGACTACACGCTGTCGAGATTTGCCAATATAATCGAGAAACTACTTGTCTATCCCGAAAATATGCGAACGAACCTTGAAAAGACCAAAGGGATGCTATTTTCCGAGCGCGTCCTGCTCGAACTTATTCAGAAAGGGCTTAGTCGCGAGGAGGCATATAAACTGGTTCAACGAAACGCAATGAAGGTCTGGGAGGATGGCGCCGATTTCAGAAGCGCATTGCTATCGGACGGCGAAATCACCTCGCGCATGACGGAGAGGGAAATTGACCAGTGTCTGGATATGGACCACCACCTGAGATTTGTGGACGAAATCTTCGAAAGAGCTGGGCTCAAAGATGCCTGAACACGACAAAGCAAACGCGGACGTTGTCACGACAACCAACTTCGACGGTCTGAGACTTAAGAGCCGGGGCAAGGTTCGCGACATATACGAGGTTGACGACAAAATATTGCTTGTCGCAACTGACCGCATATCGGCATTCGACGTGGTGCTTCCGAATGGTATTCCCAACAAGGGCAAGGTGCTGACCGGCTTGTCAATGTTCTGGTTCGATTTCACGAAACAAATCATTGGAAATCACGTGATAACCATGAACGTTGATGAGTATCCTGCCTCCGCGAGATCGTTTAAAGAAACGCTGCGTGCGAGATCCATGCTGGTGAAGAAAGCGAATCCGTATCCTGTTGAATGCGTCGTGCGAGGGTATCTGGCCGGTTCCGCCGTGAAAGAGTACAAGCAGAGCCAGTCCGTTTGTGGAATCAAGTTGCCCCCAGGCTTGAGAGAATCTCAGAAATTGCCCGAACCGATATTCACGCCCGCCACGAAGGCGGATTCGGGGCACGACCTGAACATAACGCGCAAGGAAATGGCAAATATTCTGGGCGAGGATAAAACCAATCTGCTCATCGAAAAGAGTCTCGCCGTATTCAATGCTGCGAGCGAGTATGCTTTCTCGCGCGGTCTCATACTTTCCGACACCAAGTTCGAGTTCGGCGATTATGACGGCAAAACGATATTGATTGACGAACTGCTCACACCCGATTCATCCCGCTATTGGCTGGCCGAAACATACGAGGCCGGCAAACCACAAACAAACTTCGACAAACAGGAAGTCCGTGACTACCTTGAAGGATTGGATTGGGATAAGACTCCACCTGCGCCCGTCCTTCCGCCGGAGGTAGTAGCCCGGACGGAGGAAAAATATAAGAAAGCTTTCAAGCTGCTAACAGGGAAGGATATTTGATATAAATGGAAGACTCCATGAAACATGAATGCGGCGTATTCGGTGTGTTCGGACATCCGGAGGCCGCCAAGATCACCTATCTCGGGCTTTACTCATTGCAGCATCGCGGCCAGGAGAGCGCGGGTATCATCTCGTGCCATGAGGGCCGCCTGCATGGCCACCGCGAGATGGGCCTGGTGTATGACGTTTTCAAAAAAGAGGTTTTGGACAGTCTTCCCGGCGACATGGCGATCGGGCATGTGCGCTATTCAACAGCCGGTTCGAGCTTGCTGAAGAACGCGCAACCACTCCTCGTGGATTATGCGCGAGGCGCGCTGGCAGTTGCCCACAACGGCAACCTCATAAATGCGCGCGGGCTGCGGTCCGACCTTGAGAACCGCGGCTCCATCTTTCAGTCGACGAGCGACAGCGAGGTCGTCGTTCATCTGGTAGCGCGCTCGAAGAAAGAGGGAATCGAAGCCACCGTGATTGATGCCCTGCGGCAAGTGAAGGGCGCTTACTCGCTGCTGGTCATGGATACAGAAAACCTTTTAGCGGTAAGAGACCCCTGCGGGTTCAGACCGTTATGCATCGGAATGCTCAAAGGGGCGTTCATTGTGGCATCCGAAAGCTGCGCATTCGACATCGTGGACGCAAAGTATATCCGTGACGTCGAGCCCGGAGAGCTTGTCCTGATAAATCGCTCCGGCATGCATTCGTTTCAGGTCGGTGGCGCGAAGGCGCCGGGCAACGGGTTGTGCATTTTCGAGCTTATCTATTTCGCTCGGCCAGACAGCGTCGTCTTCGGCCGCGACGTCGACCGCGTGAGGCACAACCTCGGCGCGGCTCTCCACAACGAGGCGCCGGTCGAGGCGGACCTCGTGATACCGGTTCCCGACTCATCAAATGCGGCCGCGCTCGGTTATGCCCATGCGTCGGGGATACCATTCGAGATGGGGCTCATCAGGAATCATTATATCGGCCGGACATTCATAGAACCGTCGCAAACGATACGCGACTTCGGCGCAAAGATAAAATACAACCCGGTCAAGACTGCTCTGAAGGGCAAGCGGGTCATCGTTGTTGACGATTCAATTGTGCGCGGGACAACGAGCCGCAAGATAGTGAAGATGATAAGGAACGCGGGGGCGAAGGAAATCCACATGCGGATCAGTTCGCCTCCGATAACATACCCATGCTTTTACGGGATCGACACGCCTACCCGCAAGGAACTTATCGCGTCTACGCACACGCTTGAGGAAATCCGCAAGTATCTCCGGGTCGACACACTCCACTATCTCAGTCAGGAAGGCCTTGTGAAATCGGCTGGCGGAAACCCCGAAGAGTTCTGTCTCGCGTGTTTTTCGGGCAAGTATCCCATCAGCCTTGCGGTCGATTTCGACAAGTATTATCACGACCGCAAGCAAAGCGCCGTCACCCTTAAGGTGTAAGATGCCAGAAGGCCCCTTCACTTACAAACAGGCGGGCGTGGACATCGAGTCCGCCAGTTCGCTCAAACGCAGAATCGTTCCTCTCGTGCGCTCGACTTTTTCACCCGAAGTCCTCCAGGATATCGGCCTGTTCGGCGGTTTGTTCAAGCTGGACTCCTCGCGTTTTCGCGAGCCTGTCCTTGTCGCGAGCGTCGACGGCGTCGGCACCAAGCTCAAAATCGCTTTTGAAACCGGCCGCCATAATACAGTGGGCATAGACCTTGTATCCCATTGCGTCAACGATATTCTCATGCAAGGCGCGGAGCCGCTTTTCTTTCTCGATTATCTCGCGATGGGAAAGCTCGATGTAGCAGTCGCAGAACAGGTCGTGAGCGGCCTTGCCGAGGGCTGCCGCAGAGCCGGCTGCTCGCTTATCGGCGGCGAGACGGCCGAGATGCCCGATTTCTACAAGGCGGGCGAATACGACCTCGCCGGCACAATCATCGGAGTCGTGGACAAACATAAGGTGATAGACGGCTCGCACATCGAGGAAGGCGATTCAATAATCGCGCTGAGGTCTTCAGGGTTGCATACGAACGGCTACTCGCTCGTCCGAAAGCTCCTGCTTGCTCGCGGCGGATACAGGCTCGAACAATACGTTGATGCACTCGGCAAAACACTGGCAGATGAACTACTCTCGCCGCACAAGTGTTACGCGACACCGGTGCGGAAGTTGATGGATGAATTCGCAATACGGGGCATGGCTCATATCACTGGCGGCGGTCTGACCGACAACATCCCGCGCATCTTGCCAAAAACCCTTGACGCCGGAATTCAACTGAGCACATGGCGTCCGCTGCCGATTTTTGAACTCATCCGGCAGGAGGGCAATATCGAGCGGGACGAAATGCTGAGAACTTTCAATATGGGCGTGGGCATGGTGCTGATTGTTTCCCCGAGCGATGAAAGCGCCGCCCTGAAGAACCTTCGCGACCGGGATGAGGACGCATGGATAATCGGACACATTGTGCGAGGAAAGGGAGTCGTTAAGTACGTTTGAGAAGAATGGGCGCGTTGAAAACATATAGGATAGAAGTCGGCCTCAGGTTCGAGTTTCCGGACTCTGCCGGAGAATCTATCAAGAAGAACATCGTCGAAGACCTGCATGTTCCCGTCGAGAGCGTAAGAGTAGTCCGAGTTTATTCAATCCTGACTGACCTTCCCCTCAGAGATGTCGAAAGACTGCAGCAAAGACTTTTCACTGATCCTGTCATCGAAGTTTCGACCCTTGACAAACCACTGGCCCGCGATTTCTCTTGGATTATTGAGGTTGGCTTCAAACCCGGCGTGACTGACAACGTGGGCCGGACATCACGAGAGGCTGTGGCCGACATCTTTGGAGACAGCCTGCGCGAATGCACGGTCTTTACATCCAAACAGTATGTTATCAAAGGGAAAATCGACCGCTCACAGGCCGAGGCTATCGCAAGCGGACTACTGGCCAACGATTTGATAGAGCAATGGCAAGCCGCCGACCACAAGGAGCTCGAGAAAAGTAACGGGATATCACTTCCTCTGCCAATCGCAGGAAAACAAGAGGATATTGTCGTTAAGACGTTCAACCTCGATGTGTCCGACGGTGAGCTAATCAGAATTAGTAAGGAAGGAATTCTGTCGCTAAGTCTCGAGGAGATGCACGAGATTCGGAAATACTTCCACGACAGAAAAACCAGCCGTGAGCGCTCTCTCGTAGGACTCGCCGACAAACCCACGGACGTCGAACTCGAGTGCCTTGCGCAGACGTGGTCGGAACACTGCAAACACAAGATATTCAACGCTCTGATAGAATACGAGGACGAAAAAGGACACACGCAACAGATAAAGAGCCTCTTCAAGAAGTTTATAAAGCGGGCAACTGATAATGTCTCGAAGCGTGTGCCCTGGCTGGTCTCGGTCTTCCATGACAACGCGGGCGTCATAAAATTTAATGAGGGCTGGAACCTCGTAATGAAAGTAGAGACCCACAACAGCCCGTCGGCGCTCGACCCGTATGGCGGCGCGATAACCGGCATCGTGGGAGTCAATCGCGACCCCTTCGGAACCGGCAAGGGATGCCGTCTCATATTCAATGTGGATACGTTCTGCTTTGCGCCACCCGACTATTCGAAGCCGCTCCCTCCCAGGCTGCTGCATCCGAAGCGCGTATTCAAGGGTGTGCATCGCGGGGTGAGGGACGGGGCGAACCAGAGCGGGATTCCGGACGTAAACGGCAGCATCGTGTTCGACGAGCGCTACCTTGGCAAGCCCCTCGTGTTCTGTGGGACCGGCGGAATTATGCCGAGGGAAATCCTCGGCGAGCCCGCGCACGTCAAAAAGGTGAATCCCGGCGATTACATCGTGATGACCGGTGGCAGAATCGGCAAAGACGGCATTCATGGGGCTACTTTTTCCTCCGAGGAGTTACACGGTGAATCTCCAACATCGGCTGTGCAGATAGGCGATGCTATAACCCAGAAAAAGATGACCGATTTCCTGCTTGAAGCGCGCGACCTCGGGTTATACCGCGCCATCACTGATAACGGGGCCGGCGGCCTCTCCTCGTCGGTCGGAGAAATGGCGCGAATGTCGAACGGATGCCAGTTAAGGCTTGAAAAAGCGCCTCTCAAGTACCCGGGCCTGCAGCCGTGGGAAATATTGTTGTCGGAGGCGCAGGAGCGAATGACGCTTGGCGTTGACCCGAGCAAACTCGACCAGTTCATGCAATTGGCGCAAAGGCGAGGGGTCGAAGCGACGGTATTAGGAAACTTCACCGATAGCGGCAAATTCCACGTTCTCCACAATAACGAGACTGTGGCCTATGTAGACATGGAATTCCTGCATGAGGGTCTCCCGGAAATGAAGTTGCACGCCCGATGGTCGCCGCCGGTGCACAATGAGCCCGATTTCCCTGAACCCAACGACTACAATGTTACTCTTGAGAGGATGCTTGCGCGGCTGAACGTATGCAGCAAAGAGTCCTTCGTCAGGCAATACGACCACGAAGTTCAGGGGATGAGCGCTCTCAAACCCTTCGTCGGCGCCGTGAATGACGGACCGGGTGACGCCGCGGTTCTGAAGCCGCTGCCGGATTCTTACGAAGGCATCGTTGTCTCGAGCGGGATATGTCCGCGCTACAGCGACATCGACACATATCACATGACAGCGTGCGCTATCGATGAGGCTGTTCGAAACGCAGTGTGCGTCGGCGGACGGCTGGGCTTACTTGCGGGACTGGACAACTTCTGCTGGCCCGATCCGGTGCAATCTGATAAGACGCCGGACGGCCATTATAAGCTCGCACAACTTGTGCGCTCGAACATGGCTCTTTTCGATTATTGCACTGTTTACGATCTCCCGTGCATTTCCGGAAAAGACAGCATGAAGAACGACTACATGATAGCCGACGTCAAGATATCTGTTCCGCCCACTCTGCTGTTCTCCGTTCTCGGGCGAATGGATGATGTCCGCAAGGCGGTTTCGATGGACGCCAAAAGTCCCGGGCACCTCGTTTATGTGGTCGGCGTCACAAAGGACGAACTAGGCGGGAGTGAATACTTCGCGCACTACGGTTTCGTCGGGAACAATGTTCCGAAGATCAATGCGAAACTCGCAAAGAAGACCTACATGGCGCTTGGCGAAGCGATCGAGCGCAGATTGATTGCTTCGTGTCACGACTGTTCCGACGGCGGACTGGGGGTTGCGCTTGCGGAGACGGCGTTTGCCGGCGGACTCGGTATCGAGGCGGATATTTCGGCTGTTCCTAAGAAGGACACATTGCGCGCTGATTTCTTGCTCTTCTCCGAATCGCAGAGCAGGTTCGTTGTTACAGTGGCCAGTCGGAAGGCAAAAGAGTTTGAAAGGGTTACGGGCAGCGTCCCGTGCGCGAGAATCGGCAAAGTCACGGCAGCGCCGATGTTGATTCTAAACGAGGGCAGAAAGAATATTATTGCTGCCGAGATATCGACATTGAAAGAAGCGTGGCAAAGGCCGTTGCGATGGTGAGCCGCGCAGCGGGGTTAGGCGCTCCTGAGAAACTGGCCGCTTATTCGGGGACACCTTGCCGCAAGGTGTCCCCGAATAAGCTCACGTTGGGACATCGCGTCCCCGAATTAAGGACAGTTTCTCGCACACTTAACCCCGTCGCAGATGGCGTCGAGTTGTTCGGAATGACAATGTTTTCTCTCTTCGATTGCCGCTCGAATTCGCTCGTGCTCGTCGCAGATGGCGTCGAGTTGTTCGGAATGACAATGGCTTGGCGCGTTGGATGATTTCTACATGAAACCGCGTGTTTTGATACTGACCGGATACGGCATAAACTGCGATTACGAAACCGAGTATGCGTTTAATATGCCCCGTGTCGGCGGCAGCGCTGAAAGGGTCCATGTCAACGACCTCCTTGACAGGACGGCTGGCGGCAAATCGCTGAATGATTATGACATACTCGCGATCCCTGGCGGTTTTGCGCATGGAGACGACATAGCCGCGGGTAAAGTGCTTGCAAATAAGTTACTTTGCCACCTTCGCGAACAGTTATGGCGGTTCATCGAAGACGGCAAACTGATAATCGGCATCTGCAACGGCTTCCAGGTTCTGGTGAAAATGGGGATTCTCCCCGCCGTCGGCCGACGCTACGATGAACAGCAAGTCACTTTAGTCTACAACGATTCCAACAAGTTTGAGGACCGGTGGGTGTACCTGAAGGTTAACCCCAAATCTCATTGCATTTTCACAAAAGGACTTGATAGAATATATCTGCCTGTACGGCATGGCGAAGGAAAGCTTGTCGCCAAAAACGCCGAAATCCTCGACGGACTGCGGAAACGCGGGCACATAGCGCTTCGCTACGTTGATGAACGGGGAAAGTTGAGCGGATACCCTTACAACCCGAACGGCTCACAGAACAATATCGCCGGCCTATGCGATTCGACAGGAAGAATATTCGGGCTTATGCCGCATCCGGAAGCATATCTCTTCCCGACGAATCACCCTCGTTGGACCCGCGAGAAAGTGCCGGCCGAGGGGATGGGTGTCGCGATATTTCGCAACGCTGTGAAATTTATCAAGGAGAGTCGGTAGATTGCCGGCGGCGACTCCGCATTCGGCAGATGGAAAGCTTCCCATGTGTGAGGAGAAAACATGCCCAATAGAATACAGCGAGCATTGCTGAGCGTTTCGAATAAGACCGGCATCGTCGAACTTGCTCGATTTCTTTCGGGCATGGGGGTTGAGATACTTTCTACCGGCGGCACGCAAAAAGCGCTCGATCTGGCGGATATCCCCGTCAGGTCAGTCTCGGACTATACCGGTTTTCCGGAAATGATGGACGGGCGCGTAAAGACACTGCATCCTAAGATTCATGCAGGGCTCCTCGCAATCAGAGATAATCTCGAACATATGCAACAGGTTGACCGACACGGCATCGAACTCATCGACATGGTTGTCGTGAACCTGTACCCTTTCCGCGAGACCATAAGCAAAGGCGGGATAAAACTCGAAGATGCTGTCGAACAAATAGACATCGGCGGGCCGACAATGCTGCGCGCGGCGGCAAAAAACTATAAGGATGTTGTCGTCATCGTCAACCCGACACGCTACCCACAAATTATTGAGGACATGAAAAGAGGCGATGGATGCATTTCGGAGAATTTGAAATTTGAGCTCGCGTGTGAGGTCTTCGAGCATACGGCCACATATGACCGCGCGATAGCGGATTACCTCGCTCTTCAACGAACGGGCTCGGCGGAGAAATATCCGAAAACACTGAGCGTCACACTTCACAAGCAGGCTGACCTGCGATATGGGGAGAACCCACACCAGACGGCGGCGTTCTATGTTGATCCGCGCGCGAAGGAACCAAGCGTTTCTACCGCGAAGGTGCTTCACGGAAGCGCGCTCTCCCACAACAACATCCTCGACCTCGATGCCGCAATAGAGATGGTGAAAGATTTCAAGGAGCCCGCCGCCGTAATAATTAAGCATACGAACCCGTGCGGCGCAGGTGTCGGCGAAGACATAACCGAGGCGTATTCGCACGCCCTTCTGGGTGACCCTGTTTCCGCTTTCGGAAGCATTGTGGGCCTCAACCGTCATGTGGACCGCAAAATGGCCGAGCGCATTGCCCAACCAAGAACATTCGTCGAAGCTATCATCGCGCCATCATTTGATGACGGGGCGCTTGGAGTTCTCGTGAACTCGCAGTGGTGGGGCGAGAATCTCAGGGTGCTTGCGACCGGCGATCTCGCTCACCCGCGCGATGGCATGCCAAACATGCGCCGGGTGGTCGGCGGCTTGTTACTGCAGGATTTTGACGCGGCCACCTATGATAAATCGCAGTTCAAAGTGGTCACGAAGCGCGCACCCACCGAAGAGGAAATGCGAGACCTCCTCTTCGCATGGGTTATCTGCAAACATGTCAAGTCAAACGCAATCGTTTATGCAAAAGGTTTGACCGTTTTCGGCGTAGGCGCGGGGCAGATGAGTCGTGTTGATTCGAGTATGATAGCAGCACACAAGGCTGACGGACGCGCGAGAGGGGGCGTTGTCGCCTCCGACGCATTCTTTCCGTTCCGCGACGGCATCGACGCAGCGGCTAGGGCCGGCATACAGGCGGCGATTCAGCCGGGCGGATCGAAGAAAGATGATGAAGTTATCCATGCGGCGAATGAACACGGCATGGCGATGATCTTCACGGGCATGCGCCATTTCAAACATTAATATGCATCAGGAAGTAAGATTCAAAAGGGGAATGACACTATGAAGCTGCTCGTGGTCGGAGGAGGAGGGCGAGAACATACTCTTACATGGAAAATTAGCCGAAGTCCCCTTGTCAAGAAAATCTATTGCGCTCCCGGCAACGCCGGCATGGCGGAGCTCGCGCAATGCGTCGACATAGAGGCATCGGACATCGACAGGCTCATAGAGTTTGCGGAGAAACAGAAGATTGACTTCACTGTGGTCGGCCCTGAAGCTCCGTTAGTGGAAGGCATAGTTGACAAATTCAAAGAGCGCGGCCTCAAGATTTTCGGTCCCAGCGGCGACGCTGCCCTGCTCGAGGGGAGCAAAGGGTTCGCCAAGAAGTTGATGGCGAAATTCAACATTCCTACGGGAACTTTCCAAATATTCAGCGATGCCGACGAGGCAATCGAGTTCATTCATGATATGGGCGCGCCCATCGTCGTTAAAGCAGACGGTTTGGCGGCAGGCAAAGGCGTGACGGTCGCATTCGATGAGGATGCTGCGATCTCAGCAGTGAAGAAGTGCATCTGCCAGGGCGCTTTTGGGCGAGCGGGACACCGGGTGGTTCTCGAAGAGTACCTCGACGGCGAGGAGGTATCCGTTCTCGCGTTCACCGACGGGAAGCATATATTGACGATGCCTTCATCTCAGGACCACAAAGCGATTCATGACGATGACAAGGGGCCCAATACCGGCGGAATGGGCGCTTACTCACCTGCGCCGCTTCTCAATGATGACCTCATGGGAAAAATCGAGAGACAAATTCTCAAACCCACCATAGACGGACTCAGAA
>CAYVDS010000012.1:19183-27534 GCA_964450145.1 uncultured bacterium | reverse complement strand
CTCAGAAGAGAGAACTGCGAGTACCGGGGCGTCTTATATTGCGGACTCATGATTACTGATTCGGGCCCGAAAGTGCTGGAATTCAACGTGCGCTTCGGCGATCCGGAAACGCAAGTCGTTGTTCCACGATTAAAGAGCGATATCGTACCGATTCTGCTTGCATGCATGAACGGCGAATTGAACAAAGTGGAGGCCGAATGGACTGATGATGCGGCTGTTTGCGTTGTTCTCGCCTCAAAGGGTTACCCGGGGAAATATGAGAAAGGAAAGTCCATCAGCGGCCTGGAAAAAGCAGCGAAGGTGCCCGGAGCGCTCGTGTTTCACGCGGGAACATTAATCAAGAATAAGAAGATTGTCACCGACGGCGGCCGCGTCATCGGCGCCACAGCGCTCGGAAAGGACATCCCGTCTGCGATTAAGCGCGCGTATGAATGCGCCGACGCGATACAGTTCGCGAACAAGTATTGCAGGACCGATATCGGGAAAAAGGCGCTCGCGCGCATGGGAAAGGGGAAGTGACACTGAAGAAAGTCCAAGGTCCAAAGTCGAAGGTCGGACGACAACCCTTAATTCGGGGACACCATGCGGCATGATGTCCCCGAATTAAGGGAATCTGCCACCGGTTTCGCGGGAGGATACGTGATGGCGAAGGGCGCAAAGAAAATGGCGCCGGTATGGATATTCATGGGAAGCGAAAACGACCATGCCGTGATGCAGGAGACCGCAAATGTCCTGCAGGAATTCGGCGTCAGTTACGAACTGAAGCTCTCATCGGCGCATCGGTCACCAAAACGCACAATCGCGCTGGCGGAAAAGTCTCTACGTGATGGCGCGAAAGTGATAATTGCCGGCGCAGGCGCTGCGGCTCACCTTGCCGGTGTGATAGCAGCTCATACGACCCTGCCGGTTATAGGCGTGCCAGTTGACTCATCTCCTTTAAGAGGGCTCGACGCCCTCTTATCCACGCTCCAAATGCCGGCTGGTGTGCCGGTGGCTACGATGGCCGTCGGGAAGGCGGGCGCCCGGAACGCCGCCATCCTTGCCGTTCAAATATTGGCCCTCAATGACTCTCGTCTGCGCGCGAAGCTGGCCCGCTACAAGACCGCGCTGGCGAAAGCGGTGGAAGCGAAGGAACGAGCGCTGCAACGACCAACGAAAAAGCAGACCTGAATAGAGCGCGCCAAAATTCGGGGATCCCGCTTCGGCGGGACCTCATCGTGTCCCCGGATTTTGGGGAAACAATATCCGCTTTCTTAGGAGCATTCGACCACGGCGGGGCGGGGTTAATTGTGGAAGAAACGAGAGAAGCGAGAATGACCGCATTTGTAGGGGCGAACCTTGTGTTCGCCCAATTCACGGATGTCGTATGTCGGGCGAACACAAGGTTCGCCCCTACAAATGCGCAACTGCGAATGACGCAAAATGACAGCTTTCTAAGAATGTGGCATTATTTCGGCAACACGCCGTAATAGAGAGAAACGGTTCTTAATTCAAGGACACCGCGCCAAAATTCGGGGATCCCGCCTCGGCGGGACCTCATCGTGTCCTCAAATCTTGGGGATCGCACAAGAAAATGCTGAAAGAAACCATCCGAAAACTCTGCGATGGGAAGAATCTCACGGTCGAGCAAGCCGCAGCCGCGATGGGCGAAATTATGAGCGGACGCGCCACTCCAGCGCAAATCGCCGCCTTCCTTGTCTCACTGCGAATGAAGGGAGAGACCATCGAGGAAATCACGGGCTGTGCACGGGTAATGCGCGAGAAGGTGACAAGGCTCAACCCGAAACGGCGACCGCTGGTTGACACATGCGGAACCGGCGGGGACTGCGCCAACACTTTCAACATCTCGACCACTTCCGCTTTCGTAGTGGCTGGAGCGGGTGTGGCCGTCGCGAAGCACGGCAACCGCGGAGTCTCGAGCAGGTGCGGAAGCGCTGATGTATTGCAGGAGCTGGGTGTGCAAATCGAGGCCGAGCCTAAGGCCGTCGAGCGCTGCATAGACCATGTGGGACTGGGATTTATGTTCGCACCCCTATATCACGGGGCAATGAAATTTGCTATCGGCCCTCGCCGGGAGATAGGCGTCAGGACGATATTCAATATTCTGGGTCCGCTGGCGAATCCGGCGTTTGCCGAGTCTCAGGTCGTAGGAGTGTACGACTGCAAGCTTGTTGAGCCGCTCGGTCATGTCCTCAAGAGCCTGGGAACTCGACACGCATTTGTCGTATGCGGGGGCGACGGTCTCGATGAAGTGACCACTTGCTGCACATCCACCGTTGCGGAAACCAAAGACGAAAAGGTAACGGTGTACGAGTTCGACCCTGCCGAGGCAGGTATCGCCCGCTCGCGACCAGAGGAACTGGCGGGCGGTGACCCTGCGACCAACGCGGGCATCGTCAAATCGATACTCGAGGGACACAAAGGCCCGCGCCGCGACATTGTCGTGCTAAACGCCGCTTTCGCGCTCCTTGCCGCCGACCATGTGAGAAATATTCCGGAAGGAATCGAGGCCGCAACCCGCTCGATAGACTCGAACGCGGCTCTGGAGAAGCTGTGGCGCCTCCGCGAGGTCTCGTCAAGTTGATACTCGATGACATAATCGAGCACAAACGGGGCGAAGTCAATGAGGCGAAACGGCGGCTTCCGTTGGCGGCCTTGCAAGAACAAGCCACAGTTCATGCGCGCGGCGAATTCGGCAAAGCCATCAGCGTGGAAGATCGAACCTGTCTCATCGCCGAAGTTAAGAAAGCTTCGCCCTCCCGCGGAACGCTCTGTGAAAGCTTCAATCCGTACGATATAGCCCGAAAGTACGCGCATGGTGGAGCTTCCGCGATTTCGGTCCTGACCGACGCGAAGTTCTTTCAGGGACACGTGACTCACCTGATGGAGGCAAGAGAAGGGTCACTGCTCCCGGCGCTCCGGAAGGATTTCATCATCGACGAGTACCAAATATGGGAAAGCGCCGTTATCGGCGTTGCAGACGCCATTCTCCTGATTGTGGCAGCCCTCTCAGCCGAACAGTTGCGCGACTACCTGGATTTGAGCGCTGAACTGGGACTGGACGCTTTGGTGGAGATTCATGACGCGGCCCAATTGGACACAGCGCTCGAAGCGGGGGCCGAGATAATCGGAATTAACAACCGGGACCTCAAAACCTTCGAGACGAGCCTCGAGGTGACACTGAAACTTGCGCCAATGGTCCCGGCGGGTCATATAATAGTGAGTGAAAGCGGAATCCGGACCCGCGAGGATGTATTGAGAGTCAGGGAAGCCGGCGCCAATTCCATCCTCGTCGGTGAGGCGCTGATGACAAGCGGCGATATACCGGCTAAGATACGGGAATTGGTGGGTGACTAGAGTCAAGATTTGCGGTATCACGAATATTGAAGACGCCTTGTGGGCGGTCGAACAGGGGGCGGATGCAATCGGGTTCGTCTTTGCGCCGAGTCCCCGCCGGATTAGCAGGGATCGCGCCAAAGAAATCCGAGAGCAATTGCCGCCATTTGTTTCGGTCGTCGGCGTCTTTGTGAATCCGGACCCGTCGAACGCCAGAGAGGTATTCGAGCACGTGGGACTTGACTTCGTCCAGTTTTACGGAAGCGATGAGAGGCATTTCCTCAGGGAGTCGGCATTGAAGCGCAGGAATCTCATCCATGCGATTTCCGTCGCGTCAACGGCGGAGCTTTCCCTGATTGAAAGGTCTTCGGCAGCGACAATACTCATGGACACCAAGGTAGAAGGCAAAGCTGGCGGAACGGGCAAAACATTTGACTGGAGCATTGCCGAGAAAGCGAAAGCATACGGCAAACCCATTATCCTATCCGGTGGTCTAAACCTAAATAACGTGGAAACCGCCATTCGTATCGCATCGCCGGAAGCAGTTGACGTTTCGAGCAGCGTCGAGTCGACGCCGGGGAAAAAAGACCCAGCGAAGGTGCGGGAGTTTATTCGGAGGGCTAAGGGATATGTTGCCTGACAGCGGAGGACATTTTGGACCATACGGCGGCAAGTACGTGCCGGAAACGCTCATGACCCCGCTTCGCGAGCTCGAAAATGCGTACGTAAAATACAAAGAAGACCCTGAATTCTGCTGCGAACTCGAGTATTATCTCACACAGTTTGCAGGGCGTCCCACTCCCCTATTCTATGCCGAGCGATTGACCCGGCATCTCGGCGGAGCGAAGATATATCTAAAGAGGGAAGACCTCTGTCACACAGGCGCGCACAAGATTAATAACACGATAGGCCAGGCGCTTCTCGCGAGGCGAATGGGCAAAACACGCGTAATCGCCGAAACGGGCGCAGGCCAGCATGGAGTCGCGACTGCAACGGTGGCCGCTTTATTCGGTCTCGCGTGCGAAATATACATGGGCGAGGAGGACATGCGGCGGCAGGCGCTGAACGTCTTCAGGATGCGGCTTCTGGGGTCGAAAGTGACGCCCGTGAACGCAGGCAGCATGACGCTGAAGGATGCGATCAACGAGGCCATGCGCGACTGGGTTACGAATGTTCGCACAACACACTACATACTGGGTTCGGTCCTCGGGGCTCATCCTTATCCTATGATGGTGCGCGATTTCCAGAAAGTGATCGGGGTCGAGGCACGGCGGCAGATCATGGAAAAAGAAGGCAAACTGCCCTCACTGCTCATTGCGTGCGTGGGAGGCGGTAGCAACTCCATCGGTCTGTTTCATGAGTTTCTCAACGACCGACAGGTCGAGATGGTCGGCGTGGAAGCCGGCGGCCTCGGAATTGACACGGGCAAGCATGCCGCTCGATTCGCTTCCGGAGAACTCGGCGTTCTTCAAGGATGCATGAGTTTCGTGCTGCAAACCGATGACGGCCAAATAGATTTGACCCACTCGGTCTCTGCGGGCTTGGACTATGCGAGCGTCGGCCCAGAGCACAGTTATCTACGCGACGCAGGCCGCGTCAAGTACACGAGCGCCACTGACGAGGAAGCCCTCGATGCTTTCCAGCTCTTGAGCAGGCAGGAGGGGATAATACCGGCGCTTGAAAGCGCACATGCAATTGCGCACGCGGTTAAAGTGATCCCGTTGATCAAGCGGACTGAAAGCGTTATTGTAAATCTCTCCGGCCGCGGCGACAAAGACGTGCAAGTGGTCTCAGAGATTTTGTCGAAGAAGGGGAATTAACGAATCGTACGACACATGCGAAACCTGCAGATGTCTCCCTTAATTCGGGGACACGATGCGGCATCGTGTCCCCGAATTAAAGGCAGTTGCTCAGAATAAACAACCGGGGGATTTGATGACAAATCGCGTCGTTAAGAGATTCGAGACTTTGAAGCGCTCGAAACAGAAGGGGTTCATTGCATATATCGCGGCAGGCGACCCGAATTTTGAGATCACGCGAAGGCTTGTGATAGAGTTTGACCGTATCGGCGTAGACATTGTCGAACTCGGAGTGCCATTTTCAGACCCTCTGGCCGATGGGGCAGTCAACCAGCGCGCGGCTGAACGCGCCCTCAAAAATGGCGCGACTCTGGGGAAGGTGCTGGCGACCGTTAAGCAGATAAGGGAAGTTTCCGAGATACCGATAATCCTGTTCACATATTTCAATCCCATTCACCACAGAGGACTCGAACAGCTCGTGGCCGAAGCTCAGGAAAGCGGAGTTGACGGAGCGCTGGTGCTCGACCTTCCGCCGGAAGAATCAAAAGAATATAAACATCTCATGGATATGAAGGAACTCTGCACGGTGTATCTGCTGGCGCCAACGAGCACGGACGACCGTATCGATCTTATCTCTCGTTATAGCACCGGCTTCGTTTACTACGTTTCACGCGAGGGTGTGACCGGTGTGCAAGAGCGAATGGCGGGCGGAATCAAGCTGATGGTGGACAAAATAAGAGCCCGTTCAGGCAGCCCTGTCGCCGTCGGGTTTGGGATATCCAACCCGCGACTGGCCTCCGAAGTTGCCTCATATGCCGACGCGGTCGTTGTGGGCTCGGCCATCGTCAAGAAGATTGAAGAGCAAAGCGATTCGCCAAAAATTGTTGAAAGAGTTTCCGCTTTCGTTTCAGACCTCGTGAATGCGGTGAAGAAAACATGACGAAATCCGACGAAAACCTGGTCCAACTTGCGCTTGACGCCGCGAGCGCGGCCGGAGCCACGGCGGCAGAGGGCTTTTTTGCGCGAACGCGCTCGACGACTGTCGAAGTGAGCGGCGGTAAGGTCGAAGCCGTGAAAGTGCGCGAAAGTTCGGGGATTGGCCTGCGTGTCCTTGCGGGGACACGGCTCGGATTCGCGCACACATCCGACCTAGCCGAATCCGGGATTCGCCGAGCCGCAAAGGACGCCTTTGCGAATGCAGAATCGAGTTTTTCGGACCCATATAATCAATTCCCTGCGCGAGCGCGCGAATATGCAAAGATGGAGTGGTTTGATCGGGAATTGGCCACCCTGGGAATAGACACGAGAATTGAACGCGCGATGCAGATGGAGTCATCCGCGAGGCGATACGACGAGAGAATCACAAAAGTGCGGCAGTCGTCGATTTTGGATATGACCTTCGAGGCCCGTCTCGCCAACACAAACGGCGTCTCGCTTTGCCACGAGGGAACGTCGTGCACGGCGAGTCTGCTTGCAGTCGCCGAAGCGAATGGTGAAGCACAAATGGGCTGGGATTTCGATCATTCGTTCTATTTTCGCGAGTTACGCGCGGAACAGATCGGGAGAATGGCCGCCCGCCGCGCCCTTGATCTACTCGGCGCTTCTCAAATCGGTTCGACAACAGTCGCTGTCATTCTTGATTCCCCGGTCGCCTCGGAGTTTCTGGCTGCGGTCGGACATGCGCTGATGGCCGATCAGGTCCAAAAACGCAAATCTCTCTTTGCAGGGAAAATTGGTCAGAGAGTGGCGAGCGCAAACGTGACGATAATTGATGACGGCACATTTGAAAAAGGACTTTCGCCCGCTCCCGCGGACGGCGAGGGCGTGCCGTCTCAGAAAACCACGCTGATTGAAGCGGGCACACTCAAGAGATTCCTCCATAATACGTACACCGCCGGAAAAGATGGTGTCGAATCCACGGGAAACGGGATACGGTCATCGTACGCCTCCATTCCGGAAGTTGGCGCCTCAAATTTCTATCTTTGCCCGGGAGACATCACGCGCGCCGACCTGATTGGCGGTTGCTCGCGCGCGTATCTGGTGACGGATGCGATGGGAATGCACACCATCGATTTGGTGTCCGGCGATTTCTCCGTCGGCGCGAGCGGCTTGTGGATCGAGGACGGCAAGGTGAAGTTCCCCGTCAGGGAAACAACAATTGCGGGCAACGTGAAGGATATTCTCACTAGTATTGAGAAGGTGGCCGACGACCTGAGGTTTTACAGCCGCTATGGCTCGCCGACGATTCTCGTTGGCAACATAGTGGTGAGCGGCAAGTAGACGTCTTCCGACTAGAGCCTGAGGTGGAAAGAGAAAGCGTGTCCGGGCGGAGAAAACATGGAACGATTGCCCTCATTCTTATTGCCGCCGCCTTAGTCTTACTCACCAATATTCCCCTCCTTTACGGGTATCTGAACAGTCATCCGGGTCTGAAGTTCATGGGTGTTGTCGCGGGTGTCCGCGATGCGAACTACTATTTCATGCTCATGATACAGGCGGAAGGATGGCATCCTGTCCTGAAGAATTACTTTGCGGCGGGAGAGCCCGATGCAGTATATCACGGCTTTTTCTGGTTTCTCTTGGGAAAGCTGAGCCACACCCTGAATATCAGTGTACTGTTGGCATACCACGGCGCGAGGGTTTTGGCGACAGCGATGCTTGTTCCTGTTTCATATTGTTTTCTTGCCAGATTCACCAAATCAAAAAACGAGCGCCTCGCGACGCTCGTGATGCTTTGTTTCGGAGCGGGCGCGGGATGGGTGCAGATGATTCGCTATCGACAGACGGGTTCGCTTGGCCTCGTGCCCGCAGACACAGGCACCCCGGAAGCGAGCACATTTTTCTCGACCATGCCTTTCCCTCATTTGTCGTTCGCGCTCATTCTGATAGTTTTGTGCTCATGGCTGCTGATGAAGGCTATCTCTGAGCGAAAGACATGGCCTGCGACTTTGGCAGGTTTGTGCGGTCTTCTTCTTGGGTTTATTCATGCAGTAAATCTGATCATAATTTACGCGGCGTTTGCCGCATTCGCGCTTGCCTCAGTTGTGTGCAAGAAACATATTTCGGCAATCCGGCCTGTGAAAATCTTCGGCGTAGTCTCGATATGGTCAATCGTCTATTATGTGTATCTTACCGTGACCAACCCTCAGCTTTTGCCGCAGGCGCCGGTGCGCTCGCCCGCCCACCACGATCATGTAGAGCAGGAACAGCACGAGC
>CAYVDS010000012.1:0-19173 GCA_964450145.1 uncultured bacterium | reverse complement strand
TTACGTGGTTGGATTTGCGCCTTTCCTTGCGCTCGGTGGTCTCCATTGCGTCAAGCTGCTTAAGAACCGGACTCTGCCCTACGAAGACCTCTTTCTCATCTGTTGGGTTATCACTAATTCCCTTATGCTCTATTCGCATCCTCTTATATCGCAGGAGGCACGTGCAGTTCTCGGACTCCAGGCCCCGCTCGTCGTTCTTTCCGGTCGCGCCATATTTGGCGCCATCCTGCCATATATGGGGCTGGCAGGACAGGCGGACAGAACCCCCAAACCAATTGCGGCGGCGGTGGTTACGGGCCTCATAATCTGCTTTACATTTCCGAGCACCTTCTATAATATATTTGAGCGCGTCTCACGCTTAAGGAGTTCTCCGGAAACGTTCTCATTGACGGAAGATGAGTACGCGGCGCTGGAATTTCTACGTAATGAACAATCTACTGAAGTTGTGCTCTCGGCGGATTGGATCGGCAATTATGTGCCAAGAGTTGCGCGTAAATATTCGTGGCTGGGACAATACGATCTCCCCTCACACGATTCGCGTCTGGCCCTTGCGAGTAAGTTTTTTGCTGAGGCCACACTCGAATCCGAGCGTTACGACCTCCTCAAGAGACATAAGATTCGCTTCATCTTCCATGGGGTTGACGAAAGAAAGCTCGGAAAATTCGACCCGGATCGGTCGACCTTCTTAACGCGCATATTCCAGAAGGGCTCTGTCAACATTTATCGCTTCGAGACCAAACAGAACAAAGGAATGCCCACGCCATGAAGCGAAAAAAACGGTTTCCTGTCTACGAGCCGCTAGTCGGGCAGGATGAGATGAATCTGCTCGAAGACTGTATCCGCACGAGATGGATTTCGTCGCTTGGCAAGTACATCCCGCGATTCGAAAACACATTTGCGAGGTTTTGCGAAGCCACTCATGCGGCGGCCGCCTCGAGCGGAACTACCGCGATGCATCTTGCACTTCTCGCGTCGGGAATCGGAAAAAGCGACGAAGTGATAGTCCCTGCCTTGACGTTTGTGGCTACCGCAAATAGCGTGGCGTATACGGGCGCGAAGGTCGTGCTTGCGGACGTGTCGGATGAGACATGGACGCTTGACCCAAAGCATGTTGAATCAGCCATAACTCGAAGAACGAAGGCGATTATCGCAGTCCATCTGTATGGCCATCCCTGCGACATGGATGGCATTCTAAAGATTGCATCAAGAGAAAAGATTCGGGTGATTGAAGATGCCGCCGAGGCCCACGGGGCACAATATCGCGGCCGGCGAGTCGGCGCGCTCGGGGACATTGGATGCTTCAGCTTCTATGGAAACAAGATCATTACGACTGGCGAAGGCGGCATGGTCGTCACGAATGACCCCGGCATTGACGCCCGCGTGCGTTTCCTGCGCGACCACTCGATGGACACTCAAAGGCGGTACTATCATCCGGAAATCGGATACAACTACCGCATGACCAATGTGCAGGCGGCAATCGGCTGCGCGCAGATGAGGAGAATCGCCGGAATAATTGCGGCCAAACGCAAAGTGGCAAAAATGTACTCCGAGCGTCTGCGTGAAGTCGAAGGAGTAACGCTTCCGCCGGAGAAGGCGTGGGCCAAAAGCGTCTACTGGCTTTATACCATTGTACTAGACGCGTCGCTTGGCATGGACTCCTCCGAACTCGCCGTCCGCCTGGCCGCCGACGGCATCGAGACGAGGCCGGTGTTTGTACCAATGCACTTACTGCCCATGTATTCGACCCGGAAGAAATTCCCGGTCTCGGAAAGAGTCTCGCGAAACGGATTGAGCCTTCCCTCGTCACCGACGCTGACGGAAAAGGACATAGACTATATTTGCGACAAAATATGCGGGGCAAAGGGCAAGAGGTAAGGGACTTCGGTTGCTGTACACCAAGGAATACATAGCAAAAGCTCTCAAGGGAGATTATGCATACGGCGCCGTCGTCGCGCTGAATCCCGCCGAGAATCTTCTTGCTTCGGCTATACAAGCGGGAATGTCTGTGTGTGTTCTGGTCATCCGGCTCCTGGCGAAAATTCCTGGAATCTCGGACTTGCTCGAGATATTTGTCAGGAATTATCCTCGCGGCGCGGCCGGTTTTTTCCTGCGGGGCGCATACTTCAGCGCAAAAGTGGGGAACATGGGCAAAAATGTTCTGATAGATTTGGGCGTCACGATATGGAACCCGAAGAATCTGAGCATAGGCGATTTCAGCCACATTGACACCAACGTCAAGATAGAGGCTAGCGACGCTGTGACCATCGGGAGTTATGTTCACATCGCGTCGAATGTGCTTCTGCAAGGAAGGGGTACCCTCGCGATTGAGGATTACGCCGATATCGCAGCCGGTTCACTGATATACTCGGGTGTGAACCATTACACAGACGGCCAGACAAATCGCTATTACGAAATGTCCTCTTGCGCTCCCGCCGACAAGCAGTTTGTGCGATACGCGCCAGTAAGGATTGGGAAGAGCGCATTCGTCGGGCTCAACAGTGTGGTCATGCCCGGGGTGAGCATCGGCGAGGGCGCTATTGTTGGGGCATGCTCATTTGTCAACTCGGATATCCCTCCTTACAAAATTGCAGTAGGCGCGCCCGCGAAAGTGTTGAAGGACCGGCCTCACTGAGACCTCTTTTGGCCAGCAGAAAAGATTCCCTTATGGAAAGGCACCCCTTGGCGCATTCGCTGCGACGCATCGCACCGCATTTGCCGGCTCTTCTTGGATACGCAGTCATTACACTAATTTTCACCTACCCGCTTTTCCTTGATCCGACCAGATTCCTTGACAATCCGATTGGAGGGAGTAACGACCAATTCCTCGGGATGTGGGATTTGTGGTGGTTGAAGAAATCGTTGTTTGAGCTCCATGCAAGTCCTTTTAAAACATCTTTCCTCTACTATCCGGGGGGCGTCGATCTCAGTTTGCACGAACTTACGCTCTTTAACGGACTTGTCACGCTTCCCCTGCAATGTCTCCTGTCAAAGCCATATGGAATCGTGCTCGCGTTCAATTTCGCCGTCTTCTTCTCATTCGTGCTTGCGGGCATCGGCGCTTATGCGCTTTGCTTTCATCTCACTAAAGACCGGTTCTCTTCCTTCGTGGGGGGACTTGCATTCGCGTTCACCCCTTACCGGACGATGCACATCATCCACATAGCCTTGCTCAGCACCGGATGGTTTCCTCTCTATCTGCTTTTTCTTTTGCGAACGATCAAAGACCCGCGCGTCCTGAACGTCTCGGCAGCGGCCTTGTGTATCCTGCTGTTGCTTTACTCATGCATGTCCTATGTATACTTTGCTATCCTTCTCACGGCGCTCGTGCTAGTGTACTATGCCGTTGTCTATCGAGAGGAGTTTTTCAATAAATCCGTGCTACTTTCCCTTGGGCTCCTGGCGGTTCTCGGCGCGGTCATATTAATTCCTCAAACGCTCCTCGCTCTGAAATCGGGAGGAGCACAACAGCAGCCGGCAGAGTGGATAGAGCTGTTCTCCGCAAACGCGGCAGGATATGTAATCCCGACGGAAAAGCAGTTATTCTACCGCCCTATTTTGCAGACGTTGCCCCCCTACTATTCTTCAGGCGTTCCCGGACATGCGACTTTTCTTGGGTATACGGTCATCGGCTTGGCAATAGTGGGAATTCTAAGAACCACGCCCAGAAATTGGGGGCTGTGGGCGTTGACAGCGGTGTCTTTTTTCGTATTGTCACTCGGCCCCTCACTTCACTTGTTAAGCCACACTTATGATATAAGGCTTCCATACGTCTTCCTTCACAATTATCTGCCTTTTTTCAACGTGATGAGAACGCCTTATCGATTCGGAGTGTTTGTCACCCTCGCATGCGCCGTGCTCGCAAGCTACGGGCTGGGCGCATCGACAGGCGTTCCCACCAGCAAAGAACAACAGTCGCCCGCCTCTTTATCAATTCGCTTGAGAGGGTGCTCGGGAATCCTCGCGGCAGTCGCAGCGTGCCTTTTGATGCTTGAACTGTGGAATGTTCCGTTTGTGGCAAGAGATGTGACCGTGCCGAAGGTTTATTACGATATTGCCGAAGAGGCGGGTAATTTCGGCGTGCTCGATTTGCCGCTTCGCTCATACCGCCAAATCGCCGTCTATATGCTCTACCAGACCGTGCATGAAAAACCCATCGCCACTGGATTAGTGTCGAGGAAAGCAGGGGAACAAAGCGAGGTCGATAGGCTGCTGGCATCGCTTGACCTCTCAGGGATGGCGTCGTTGAGTGAGTCTGATGCAAATACTCTTAAGACGAAGGGGTTCAGATATATCGTCTTTCACTCGATGGAGAAAAACGATGGAGATATCGTCTCCGTCATGAAGATTGAATGACGATTATTCAGCCATTTCTCTCAGAAAAAAAAGAGAAAAACTGACCGGTGTCTGCATGACATATAAGAAGATTCTCCTGATACAGGGCATTTATCTTATCCTCGTCGTTGTGTGCTTCGGAGACGCGCTGAACTACTATTTCACGAAGGAGGATTTTCTCCAACTTGATATCGGCGGCGGAAACAGTTTCATAAAGCAGATGACTCCCCACTTGATGATCTTCCGTCCCCTGACCCATTATGGATACTTTGCGGCTGGGAGATTCCTTTTCGGTCTGAATCCTCCATTATGGCACTCATCCAATCTGGTTCTGCACGCGTTCACCGCACTTCTTGTCTGTCTGTTCGCTCATCGCATGATATCCGATTCGTATGTCAGCTTTCTGAGCGGGCTGCTCTATCTAACCCATCTCGCGAACTTTCATTTGATTTACTGGGTGACGAGCGCTATCCAGACGCTGTCGCTCATAACCGCGTTGGCTGTCTGGCTGCTCTATCTCGAGGCCGTAAAACGAGACAGGTGGTCGGTGGGAGCTTTATGCACATTCGCCTTCGCGTTGGCGCTCATGGCAAACGAGGTGAATGTGATGGTTCCGGTCATGACCATAACGTTCTGGTGGTTTTTCCTGAAGGCCTCAGAACGCCGCAGTTCCGCGCTAAGAATTAATCTGTGGCTGTGGGCGACGCTCACCTTCTACGTGCTTGTGAGAGTCATCGGCTACTGGCACGGCGGAGGGCAGAAGGTTACCCAAATCTATGACATGAAGATCAGCGCCGCAATTCCAAGGAATATTGTGGAAATGCTGGCAATGACAATCAATTCCCTGTATTTCCTGTCGAATGTTCTAGTGGAAAAGGGGACCTTGAACCACTTATATGACCTGCTATGGAACTGGGCGATGGGTTCTCTGGTTTTAGCAGGCGCAATAGTTTGTATAGCAAAGAGGGAGCCGATTATCCGTTTTATTCGAAACCACTCTCACACGTTCAAATCAGCGGTGTTCTGTCTCCTTTGGATATTCGCCTTCATGTTGCCGGCAAGTTATATACCTATTGTCTGGCCCTGGCGAATCACCAACTCGTTGGTTGGTTACAACCTCCTGCTTGCATATGTCCTGACAAGGGTGTCGGGCCGCAGGGCTGGCTATCTCATCCTTATCGCCGCGCTTGTCATTTGGGGATGGTGGGGAATGGCGCAAATCAGAAAATATGGCGACCCGTATATACGAATAGACCATTTCCAAAAGGTTTGCCGCAATATCGCGGCAGATACCGATCTTTATCTCAAACTTTATCCGGAGGTAGCGGAGATATTGACGCCCAGCTTGTACTCGAACGACGAATTTTTTGTGGCGACTTTTGCGGGCCAACAATTTCGCTTGCTGCTGCCAAAACGGGTGTCCTATTTGCTGTCTGCTTACGAGCATGACGCGGCCAAACACATGATGGTTTTGTCGTACTCCGAAAGGGATTCCCATCTGTACTTGCAGGAAATAGTGCGACCGGAGCAGCGATAGTCAGCGCCGAGCCTTGAAAAACCAGCGAATACGATATATCATCTATGCTGCGAATGAATTAACGACATGTTGCCCAGTGGAACCATTTGTCATTCTGAGCGAAGCGAAGAATCTCTGTTGCAGGCGCCAATTTGTGAGAAAATGCGAGATTCTTCGTCGCGCCGGTCTGTGACCCTCGCTCCTCAGAATGACAACTTGATAGAGCTATGAGGAAGAAACGTTTAGGGCAACGGGGCCGTCAAGTGTTGCAATATCTTCGGAATGATAAGGAGATCATGAATCCTCAGCCCGGGCCTACAAAGCCTGCAACAAGCGCCCCCGTGAAGCTTTCCGTCATTCTTCCCACGTACAATGAGGGGGACATCATAAACGAGTTGGTCGAGCGCATCATGAGCACGCTCGACAGAATCATTCCATATGAAGTCATCGTAGTCGACGATAACAGCCCTGACGGCACAGCCGAGGCTATAAACCGCCGATTCGGCAATAGCGAAAAAGTTCGATTGGTGGTCAGGAAAGACGCGCGCGGATTGGCTACGGCGATACGCAAGGGGATCGAACTCAGCGCAGGCTCGGTTATCGTTGTGATGGACTCGGACTTCAATCACGACCCGAAATACATACCCCAGTTTCTCGACCTGATTCAATTCTATGAGGTTGTCGTAGGGTCGAGATTCCTGTACGGCGGCGGAATGTATAGCCGTTGGCGTTACTACTCAAGCCTATTATACAACGTATTCATTCGCTTCTTTTTGGGTCTTCCGATAACGGACAAGCTAAGCGGATTCTTTGCCGTAAGGCGAGAAACGCTCGGGAAACTTAATTACGACGAGATATTCTACGGCTATGGCGACTATTTCATGAGATTCCTGATGACAATTGTAGACCTCAAATTGAGCGTAATCGAAATACCCGTCTACTATGATAACCGGCCGGCGGGCGAAAGCAAAACTCGTTTTGTGAAAGAGCTCGTTCGCTACACGCTGTCGGCGCTCCGGATACGATTCGGCAGAAAAACGATCCGGCAGAGGAGAAATGCGTCTTGAGTTCGACAAGACGCTTCCTGACAAATGATTAAGAATCCGGCCGCATTAAGACTTTTTCTTGAAATATATATGTTCGCCCTTGGGGCAGTGACGGGAAGCTTCCTGAACGTGTGTATTGTTCGGTTGCCGGAGAAAAAGTCACTTGTCTGGCCGGGCTCACATTGCCCGAAATGCGGTAAACCTATCAAGTGGTTCGATAATATCCCGCTCATCAGTTTCGCAATCCTTAGGGGGAAATGCAGAGGCTGCGGGACCGCAATATCGTGGCAATACCCAGTAGTTGAATTGGTAACGGCTTGCCTCTTCGTTGTGCTGATGCGACGATTCACCAACGTGCTGGCGCTTTCTATTTACGTGCTATTCACGTGCTCGCTCATCGTTGTGACATTTATCGACCTGAAGCATTACATAATTCCTGACGAGATATCCATCCCCGGCATTCTCATAGGACTGGCCGTGAGCCTGCTTCCCGCCCGGTTCGCGGACGGGCAGTTCGTCAGCAAGTCCTTCCTCGATTCGCTCATTGGTTGCATCACCGGAGGAGGGATACTTTTCCTTGTCGCAGAATTCTCATTGATCTTCCTGAAAAAAGAAGGCATGGGAGGAGGAGATGTCAAGCTGCTCGCGATGATCGGCGCATTCCTGGGTTGGAAACTCGCCCTCATGACAATTATCGTCGGGTCGTTCATCGGAGCGACGTTGGGAGTAACGATGATCCTTCTGCGGCTCAGGGCTAGGAGCGACTACATTCCGTTTGGGCCTTACCTTGCCGCGGGGGCGGTCATGGCTTTGATATACGGCGAACGCTTACTGGCGCTTTATTTGGCGCTAGGCGAGAGCTTGAATCCGCTTCAGTTTACATTACAGTAATCATATCAATTGTCTGCAGGGCGCTCGCTGCCCGTCAGTATACAGCTTTCCCACCAGTCCAATACTTCTCGCGCAGAACCTTCTTCAGTACTTTACCGCTCGGATTGCGCGGCAGCTCGTTCACAAACTCGACGGATTTGGGCTTCTTGTAAGGCGCCATGCTTTGCTTGCAATACTCGATAATTTCCTGCTCGGTCGCCGTGAAGCCCGGTTTCAGCGCGACGAAGGCCTTCAGGCTCTCTCCCCATTGCTCGTCGGGAATACCGATCACGGCGGAATCGAATACCTTGGGATGATGGTTGAGGACGATCTCGATCTCGGCCGGATATATGTTGACTCCCCCGCTGATAACCATGTCTTTCTTGCGGTCAACAATGTAGTAGTAGCCCTCATCGTCCACAAAGGCCATGTCTCCGACCGACATGTAGCCGTTATGGAACGACTCCTCTGTAGCCTTCTTGTTCCGATAATAACCGTCAACAAGCATGTTGTTCTTTGCGAATAGTTCGCCGACTTCTCCCTGTTTGACCGGATTTCTGTTTTCATCCAGAAGAATGAGTTCATTCCCGTCGAGCGGTTTGCCGCATGAACCGGGCTTTGCGAGCTGTTCTTCCGGCCTCAGGATCGTGTTGATGCCTAACTCGGTGGAGCCGTAGAATTCAAAGAGGCAGTCGTTCCCAAAAAGGTCGACAACGCCTCTTTTCGTGCTTATATGAAACGGCGCGCCGCCCGTAACGATGTTGCGCATCGAGCCTACGTCGTATTTCTTTTTCACGCCGGCCGGCAGGTTCACGACCATATTAAGCATTGTCGGCACCATGAATGTGCTCGTGATTTCTTCCTGCTGGACAACCTTGAGAAAATTCTCCGGGTCGAATTTTTCCATAATGTAGACGGACGCTCCCAGAATCGTGTGAAGGCCTGCGAAAACCGGAGGCGCGGTGTGGTAAAGGGGACAAGTGACGACGTGGCGGTCATCCGAGGTGATGCGAAAATTCGAGACGATATTCATCATAAGCTGCAAATCGCGCGGCTTGTTCCCCCGAAAAGCGCCTTTGGGAAGACCAGTCGTCCCCGATGTGTAGTTGATTGAAGAACTCGATTCCTCAGGGTCCGTTTCGATGTCGGCGTCAGAGGCGACTGAAAGCCTGTCCTCGAGGCTTGCCGCCCATGAAAGCTTGCCCCCGCACGTGAGAATCCGGTCGGCAGTGACCCTTTCAAAGCTATCTAAGGACGGCCTTATAACGCTCTCGAATTCCGCCCCCATTACCAGCGCGACGGACTGGGAATTGTTTATAATGTATTCGATCTCTTTGGTTTTCAACTTGTAGCCGATGGGCACATTGTTCGCCTTCAGTTTGCCGACCGCGAAGGCAATTGCAAGTGCTTCAACACAGTTGTGCATGAGCACCGCTACTCGGTCTCCCCGTCCAACTCCGATGCTCGCGAGCAAATTTGCTATGCGGTTGACAAACAGATTGAACTGTTCGAAGGTATGCCGTTGCCTGGAATCGGCCATTGCCTCCTTAGTCGGGATTTCCTGCGCATAGTACGCCAAGGTGAATGGTACTACCGGTCGTTTATTGCCATTCCCCACAGATGAATTACTCATCTTTTGCCTCCGGTCTTCATTCCTGGAATCAGGCCTTCAGAGCATTTGCCCAAAAGGTAGTAGCTATGTGCCATTCTGAGCGAAGCGAAGAATCTCTGCCTGAAGACACCAAGGGTTTTACATGATCGCCGTTATCTTGCATTCCTCTCTATCGGTATGGAGCAACTCGAGATTTTCAGGCACTTCCTCCAGACGGATTCTCTTTGTGACAAGCCGCGTCATGTCCATTCCGGTCGCCATGGCGCTGATTACGCGCGGGAAAGTCCCGTGGCCGGAATGTCCCTGGGAGCCGACGATTTGGGCGCGTCGTACCTGGAAAACTTCGCCGGTAACCGGTATTTTTGCATCCGCCCGGGCTACTATGACCACCGTGCTATTGAGCGCGCGGCCGCGCCAGATGGCGTCTTCGATTCCTGGCCAAACGATGGCCGGCAACCCTGTCGCTTCCAGATAAAGACTTGCCCCCACGCCATCGGTGATATCGAGCAATTTGTCGGCAAAACTCTCCTTTAGCGGGTCTATCGTAACAGTCGCCCCCATTTTCTTCGCTAATTTCGCCCGACTTCTTGAGGGTTCCGACAGAACCACGTGAGAGGCGCCGGCGCGGCGAAGAATCGCCACTGCGGCGAGGCCTATCGGACCGCCACCAAGGATAGCGACATTGTCGCCCGGCCTGATCCCTCCGCCTCTTTCGATTACCGCATTATAAGCCACCGAGGTAGGTTCGACGAGGCTGCCCGCCAGAAATAGCTCTTTGTCAGAATAGCGGGCGCGAAGCGGTTCGAGACTCCAGCAGTACTTTGCCTTCAGTTTAACGAATGGCGCAAAGGAACCGTCGCAGGAAAAGCCGATTTCTTCAAGCGCCTCGCAGTGGTTGGGATAGCCATCGGCGCACGGGCGACAGCGGCCGCACCAGAACATCTCTTCGGCGCAAACGGGTTCCCCTGCGGCATATCTTTTGTTTGTTCGCTTGTCGAAGGCGCTCTTGCCGGCCTCGACAATCACGCCCGCGAATTCATGGCCGAGGGTGGCGGGAAAGGCGGTCAGTCCGGGGTAAAAGATATATCCGTCCGCACCAGCCTGAGCCATATGCACATCGCTGCCGCATATGCCACAGGCCTTGACTTCTATGAGAACCTCGTCGGCGTCAATTTTCGGTTTCGGGACCTCCTCCACCGACACGCGGGGATTGCGCCAGACCTTGCTGCCAAGATAAGTCAGCTTGCCTTGGATATCCTTGGCGCCAAGAACAAAATCCTTTTTGGGAGCCCATTCAGCTCTTAACCTGACCGCTTTCACGTTCGTTCCCTCACTCGTTTGGGTCCACCAACACCTTTATGGCCTCACCACTGCGCATGGCGGCAATGGCTTCACGGACCTCGCTCAATTTGAACCGGTGGGTTACAAGCCTTTTGAGATTGAGCCGGCCGCTTTCGAGAAGAGCGACTGTCGCCGGGAATGTCGCGTTCGCGATGAAGCTGCCGATAATCTGTATTTCGTTTCGTGTGACGTCGTTCTGTCGTATCTCGGCTATTGCTCTGCTGTTCATGCCGAACAGGAGCACCCGGCCGCCCTTACGGACCGTAGCAATGGCTTCCTTCATGAGTGAACCAACGGCGTCCACAACAATATCTGCGCCCACGCTGGTTCTCGCTCGTACAAGCTCTTCGAGCCGTTCGCTGCCTTGCCGCATCGTGGTGGCGCCTAATTTCCTCGCCATACGAGCGCGTCCGGGATTGGGTTCGCTGACCAGTATCTCTTTGAGCCCCGCCAAGTTGAAAATGCACACGAAATAGAGGCCAATGGGTCCGGCGCCCAGCACGAGCGCAGACTCGCCGGGCAGGGGCTTAAGTTTCTGTATCCCGTTCATAACACAAGAAAGAGGTTCCGCAAATATTGCCTCCTCTAGCGGGGTATCTTTTGAGATAGAGAAGAGGGCGTCGGAAGGGGCGAGATTGTATTCCGCAAATCCCCCGTCGACGAAGATGCCGAGAGTGGTCATCTTTTCGCACATATTCGGTAGCGCCTTGCGGCAGTAAGCGCATAGCCCGCACGCGAGATTGGGGTTTACGACAACTCTGTCACCTTTCTTAAGGTGGGTCACAGCGTTGCCGGCGTCAATAACCTCTCCGACATATTCATGTCCGAGGATGGCCCCAGATGTGGCGGGATGTCCAGGGGGAACGGAGAGGATGTGGACGTCTGTGCCGCAAACACTCGCGACCCCGACCTTCAGCAAGACGTCCCTATCACGCTGCACGGTGGGAATTGGTCTCTTGCGCAACTGCAATACGCCATTGCCTTCAAAGACTGCAGCCAACATCTGTTTCTTCATATGAGCTTTCTCTCTGGCCGAGGGGAATAATTGTTCAGAGTCGGCCCAGGGCCCCACCGATCAAATGTAAACAAAGTGACACACCCGTTTTGAAGATTGCAACCGCGCCTGGATTTGTTGTCGTAAGGTGGATACCCGCGCCTGTTGCGCTTGAACGAGCGGAATTATACTTCAACGAACCTGCTGTGTCAAACAAAACTGAAGCGGCGGGAAGGACCGGGAAATGTCGTGCTCTAAGACATAACCCACTTGCCGGCGCGATCATAAATGCGGGTCCACGGCGAAGCGTCGCCCGGGTCCCACAGGTTCAGGTCATACCAATTGTTGCAGAGAACTTCGTTTCCACAACGCAGTGCCGCACGTAATATCCACTTTGGGCGGTCGGGAAATTTGAGCACAAATTGCAGATGTGGCTTCGCCGAATCCGGCAGGATTGTTCCCATCTCGAAGCTTAGGTTCATGAACCGGTCGCCGTCGGTCTCGGCGGAAATGTCAAGTTTACAGCCCTCAATTGCTCGCAGCAAATCATTGATGATCCACACTTCAATGGGAACCTGTTCGCCGGCCGAATAGCGTTTCAGCTCGTACTTGAGACTGACGAGCACGGGGCTATATATCTCTTTGATCTTGTCGTACGCCAATTTCGGATTTCTGTAATAGTCGATGACGCTCCAACTGATCGCCGGCCACGGCTCGTTGAACTGCCAGAACATAGTCCCGCTGCACTCATATTTTCGACGGCGGAAATGCTCGATTGCGGTTTGGAGCGCAAACGCCTGCGTTCTCTGGCTGATTTCGACAAACCGATCCGCCTGTCCGAAATTCTTAAACGAACCTGTATAGCGTTCCAGCTTTTTCAACTGCGCTTTGTGGTATTCCCACTCCGGCCCGATTGGCCACACGCTCTTTTCGCTCAAAAACCGTTTAAGCGACTGCACGGCGGGTGCGGCCTGCAGGCCGAATTCGCTCGCGAACTGGCAGTCATCGTTCTGATATTCCTTGATATTCGCGCAGCCGTGCCAGATAAACCAATTATGGTTGTCACCGCGCGCGGGAGATGCGGGCAGAAAGGGGACGCTATCGTCGATACTTCTGACCGTATGCGCAATCCTTGCGAGCAATCTCGAATTCCGTTTGGGGCTGAATTCATTGCCGCCGCAGTAAAGCGCCACGCACGGGTAATTCGCGACCGACTCGACAATAGAGGCAACCTCTTTTTCGGCCAATCTCATAAACGGCTCATCGGTGGGAAAGGTCCCAAGGAAAACACAGGCGAACGGAAATTCCTGCCACACAAGCATTCCCTCACGCGAACAAATCTCGTAGAAATACCTCTTTTCACGCAGGCCGCCGCCCCATACCCTCAGCATATTGATGTTAGCTTCTTTTGCCAACCTGATCAGTTCCGCGTAATCTTTTTCTCCCACCCTTCCCATGAGCGAATCGGCGGGAACCCAATTGGCGCCGCGGATGAACTCGTGCTGTCCATTAATGACGAAGGTCCAGTCGGCGTTACCTCCCGGAGTGTTGGGGTTTCGGGCCATCTTGATATCTCTCAGACCTATAAATCCGCTCAGGGAGTCGGTCAGTTCCTCTCCATCGATGAGTCTGACTACCAGTTCATACAGATTCGGCTCTCCCCTATCCCATGGATTCCACAGGCGCGGTTTCTCGAGCACGATGTTTCTCTCGATTATCTCGACACCCTTCTTCACAAACGCGTTGAAGTTGAAGGTTTGTGCGGGACCCTGAAAATTGGCCGGACGCAACTGGATCATTATTTTCAGCGGCGCTGCGGCAATCGAGTTAAGGTGAAGCCTGACCTGCAGTTTGACGCTGTCGAGCTCATGGAACACGGTGGGCCTGACGTACACGCGTCCCACGAAGACGTTCCCGCTTCCGATGAGCTTCACTTCGTCCCATATGCCCATCGTCTGCATATCAGGCGCGAAGTCCCAACCGAACCCCATTTGACACTTGAGGGTCCCCGTCCGGTCCGGGAAAACTTCATTGCCATCCTGCAAACGGAAGCCGATTTTCCCCCACAAGCGCTGCCACGGGGTGAGCGAGCGCTTCGGCAGGAAGGAAGAGCCCATGATTCTCACGTTCAGGACGTTTTCATCTTTCATGAGCGAGGATACATCGTAGAGATGACGGGTGAACATGCCCTCATTCTGGCCAAGCTTGCGGCCGTTGAAATACACCTGGCTGATGTAGTCGATACCGCGAAGCTCGATAAAGAATCGCTGCGAACCATGGCCGGGCCGGTTGAACTTCTTCTCGTACCACCATACGCATTCATCGAGCCACTTCGATTTCTCATTGTTTGCGCCAAAGAACAGATCGGGAAGTTTTCCCGCAGCCATCAGGTCTGCCCGTACGTTGCCGGGAACCGTCGCGTCAAACCATTCCGTCATTTCTTTGACCTCGGCTATCGTTCCGGATGCGGCCCCATCAGTGATTTTCTTGTATCCAAGGCGCCAGTCAGCGCCCTCGAGCAATATTGAATTGGTGTGCTCCAAATCAAGTATCCTCAGCTTAGGTTTGCTTCTAGACCGGCCAATGGGTTAACACGGAGAAAAAATCAATCTCGCGAGAAAGAAAAACCATAGAACTTGTCGGACTGCCAAGCAATCACCAGTGAATGTTACCAGAAAGCTGCCTTTTTGTAAACTGATTGCCTGAGCCTGCGCGCGCGACACCAGTCTTGACACTCGCGCGCAATTCCTATAGCATGAATTGTGGAACCCAACCGGGACGTCCGTCTTGAGGGAGAATTTCTTGATGCGTCGGAGAGTCTTGATCGTTGTACTCGTTATTGCATTCTTGCCTTTATTGCCGCAATGCGTAACAGCTACGAGGACGAGCGCAAACTCTCAACCCATCATTGTCTTACTTACCGATTTCGGGGAGAGAGACCATTATGTAGGCGCGTTGAAGGGCGCGATTTACAGCGCGAACCCATCCGCTCGCATCGACTCTATATCGCATCAGATAAGCAAATTCGACATCGCGGAGGGAGCGTACACTCTGGCGGAAGCCGCACATGAGTACCCAAGCGGCACAATCTTCGTGGCCGCAGTCGACCCGGGCGTAGGCTCGACTCGAAAAGGGATAGCAATAAGAACAAGCGATGCCAAGATATTCATTGGCCCGGACAACGGGCTGCTGAGTGTCGCCGCTGAGGAAGCGGGGGTTTTCGAGACGCGTGAGTTAACAAACAGAAAGCTGATGCATCCCGGCGAGATTTCGACCACTTTTCATGGGCGCGATATATTCGGTCCTCTTGCCGGCCACGTTTCAGCCGGCACACCGTTCGAGGATGTGGGCCCCAGACTCTCGCACATTGTTCGACTTCCTGAACTGAGGGCGACAGAAGACGGAGGTAGAGTCATCGGGCACGTTCTCCACGTCGACGATTACGGCAATGTCATAACCGACATCCCCATTCAAATGGTGGAGACTCTCGGACTCCGCCTCGGCGCTTGCGCATCCTTTACCGTGGGCGGAAAGAAACTGAAGGCCCGGTATGTGAGGACATACAGCGACGTTGATGCCGGCGCACTGTTGTTTCTGGCGAACAAAGGTTACGTGGAAATTGCGATCAACATGGGGAACCTTGCCAGTGAAACGGGAGCGGCGCATGGCATGAAAATGATAGTTGAAAGCCGGAACGAGCCACCACAGCCCGAATAATATCCACGGAATAATTCCGCCTTTGATATCCGGTTATGATACAGGGTCAATGAACGTATCTCCGCTTACCCGGCAGCCTGGGCTTGAGAGACTTCTTGGCTCCAAGACCGTCATTTTGGCCGCGTGCGCATCTATCGTTGCAGTCGATCTCTTGCTGTACTGGAAATCGTTGGGCCTTTACTTCATCCAAGACGACTTCTACTGCCTCTGGTTCACGAGCAGTCACAGCGTCCGCGGATTCATTAAGCTTTTTACCGAACAACATGTCTTCTATCGGCCGATATCAACCTACCTGTATTTTTTCATATTGCAAGCGGGCTTCGGCACAAACCCGTTTCCCTATCATCTCTCCAACCTGCTGATCCATGCGTTCAACTCGCTGGCCACTGGTTATCTTGTTTACCTTATGACCAGAAATCGAGTCGTGGCTTTAGTATCAGCCGCGATTTTCACTTCAAGGGTCGGCCACGTGATTGCGATATATTGGATTTGTGTGACTACCCAGAGCATGCCCCTGGCATTCTTTCTCCTTTCCTTGATTCTCTATATTCACTACCTCGAAAATGGCCGTTTGGCCGTCCTAATCGCCTCATATCTCTCGTTCGCACTCTGCGCGTTTTCAAATATAAACGGGCCAACGCTTGTGGCGCTCATCACCCTGTATGACATGCTTGTGCGAAGAGACCGTTCCGTTCGGTCGATTCTCAAGAACGAATCCGGTTTCTATCTCATAGTCGCAGCGTTCCTCTATCTGCAATTCGGTGTCTTCGGATATAATCCGCCGCAGGATTATCGAGTAAGCATCGGCCTGCTGGCCCTGAGGAATTTCGGAATTCTTAACTTATTTGCATATAATTCATTATATGTGGCGAGCTATCTGGCGGGCGCGCCTCCTGCCATGCTTGCCGCCGGTGTGCTCGCGGGAGTGACCACAATGTGGGTCGCGATCTCTGCATTTCTCAGAGGCGTTCGGAATGGGCTCCGGCAAGAGGGGCGACTCTATCTGTTTTTCGGATTCTGGTACGTTTGGGGATTCCTGCCGTACCTTCCTTTGTCCGAACATGTGTGGCCCCAGTACATCACGGCTTCTGCGGTCGGTTTATCCTTCCTCTCCGCCGCACTGCTAACCCGATTTCTGAAACCAAAAATGCTGGCGGCCTCGCTATGTGTGATTCTCGCCGTCTCTTTCTTTTCTGTGAGGCTATTCGAGAGAGAAGAGTTTGAGACCAGAGGCATAATCTACAAGTCGGCGCTTGCGCGCAATGTCGTCTCGGACCTCAAGCAGGCAATCGAACAGCGGCCCGAGGCTGAAACGATAATAGTGCTTGACGGCAAGGTCGAGCTATGGTGGATTCTGCACTACGGAAGGAACGCAGAGGTTTTCACGGGTAAGAACAGGCCGATATTTTACATGAGGACGGGACAGGAGATTCCGGCCGGTCCCAAGTCCCTTGTCCTTCGTTTCGACAATATGCGCTTGCACCGAGTGCAATAACGATCCGCGCGGAGTTCAGCTCTTGCGGGCGAGAATAAACATCTGTTTGCCGAAGACGCGGTGGAGTATCGGAAATTTGAGATACATACGCACGAAGAACCGGCCTTTCGGGAAACGGCTCCGGAAAGTGTAAGGAAGGAATCGGCCTTTCAGAATATCAATTATGAAACCGGAGGTAATGATCGCCTCTCTCATGCTCTCTTCGCTGAGAGCGATCTGGTGATCGAAATAATCCCAGTACTCCATGTAGAGATATTTGACGTTCGGCTGCACCACGATCAGCTTACCGCCGGGCACAAGCACCCTTCTGATTTCGGCAAGCGTATCTATCACAATCTGGCGACTGGGAAGATGTTCGAAGAAATTGGACGCGAAGACGACGTCAATGCGGGAATCCGGTATGGCGAGACGGCTTTCGTTCTCCGGCCTGACCACCGTCACGCCTTTTGCGGCAAACTTTTCGGTGTCGGGATTAACATCAGCCGCGTACTTCTTGCCGCAACGCACATTATTTATGAACTCGCACGTGCCTGCGCCCAGATCGAGGACGGAGTCAGTCGGGCCGATAAATTTCTGAAGGAAATCCTCGCAGATGACCTTCCATACCTTGTTCTTTTGCTCCAGCGCGCGTTCGTCGAAGCGTTCCCGATATATCGCTATCAAGTTGCTCAGGGGTGACGGGCCTTCCACCTGCATATCAGGCCTCTCCAATCGTATTGGCAAGCTTTTTTGCGAGCCCTATCATGCCGCTGATTGTCCGGTCCGACGGATAGAGTTGGGTTGAATCAATGAGGTAGAAACCCTTGACAGGCGCGACCTGGTCGGGTACGAGCTGAGAGAAATTCGTTGTGCAGATCGCCTGGGCGTACGGGTCGCGGAAGACACGCCAATCCTGTATCCATCCCGGATTGAAATCCCCCGATACCAATCTGAGAGACTTGGAATACTCCTGCAGCAAATCCTGGTCTTTGAAGGAGTACCTCTGGTTCGTCGTCACAAGATAGAAAGGTATATACGCTATTTTGCTTCCCCCAAGATCGGGACGCGGGTTCAGATTCGTATATTCGATAATCCCGTTGAACGAGATGCGAGGGTCGTTGATGTTGACCCAAAAGCTGTCGGTAAGGGGACGCGAAAGCTTGAGGATCATGCAAACCACGCCGATATACTTGACTCGAGCCAATGTAGCCCGATATTGAGCGCATTCCTTCGGAAGCAGGCGGCATGCCAGCGGGAGCGCTACCGTGGAGACGACGCCGTCGAAATCGATTATCTGTTCCTTGCATCTGAGTCCCGTAACTGCCTCACCCCTTACCACCACTGACGTAACCTGTGAAGAAGTCCTGATCTCTCCACCCATTTGCCGGATTTTTTCTGCGAGCGTGTCCATGAGCATTTTCGTACCGCCGACGAGATATCCAAGCTCTTCGCGCTGCAAAAGCTTCTTCCGTGATTTCGCCACCCGATGGATACGATGCCACATCCATGAGGCAGCCACTTCCCCGGCATATTCGCCGAATTTGATCTTGAGGAGCGGCCTCCAGATGACATCGTACGCCTGCTTTCCGATATGGCGGATGAGCCACGCTTCTGCGGGCTCGTTTTCGAGCGCCTGCCAATACTTGAGCGACCTCGCATAAACGATGTTAAACCCGAAGCGGATCCTGCCAAGAATACTCACGGGCTTGAAGAAAAGAAGGTCCAGTGGAGTACCAAAGGGGTAGAGCTTTCCCTCATAGAGAAAACTCATCTTGGTGCTCCGCCAGAACAGCTTCTGGCGAAGCCCGACTTCCTCACAAAGGTCAATGAGATCGTTGTCGCCCAGGCAAATGAAATGGTAATACTTCTCAATGGGCGCTCCGCTGAAGTCGAACGAGGCAGCCAGCCCGCCAAGAGTCTCGTCACGCTCGAAGAGGGTCACCTTATGGCCGCGCTTCAAAAGGAAATAGGCGGCGCTCAACCCGGAAATACCGCCTCCCACAACCGCTATTCTCACACGTTCATCCTTCTCTATGCTCGAGCGGCGCCCTTTATCGGGGTCACCATGCGGCCTGGTATCCCTAGTAAAGCTCGCTATCGCCACTGGGCGCCATAGCGCGTGTTTTTCACGATGTTATCCCTGAGCCTCTTGCCGCGAACGAGGTAGTACCAGCCGTAATACCACAGCCTTGCGCCCCAGCAACAGAGCGGGAATACCGGGGTGTCGAAGAAAAAAAAAAAAAAAAAGGATTTCCTGAGCGCCAGCTCGAG
>CAYVDS010000011.1:33378-50404 GCA_964450145.1 uncultured bacterium | reverse complement strand
CCGGTCGGCGGACTATTGTCAGTCTCGTCGGCGTTTCCATCATAGTCATTGTCGATATCGTCGACGAAGGTCTCCGTCGTGATGATGTAACGAACCTCCGCCAATCGCGATTCATTCGTCGTGTTGTTGGGGAAATTGGGCGTCAGGCATGTGAAATCGAGCCGGTCGGGCGGGCCAGGCCGCAGGTCGGGCGCGGGATAACCGTTTGCCGCGAGCGCTTTGACCGTCAAGTCGGTATACACGGGAGTGCCGAAAGCCCGGTCGGCGTAAAGATAGAAGACGAGAGAAGTGGTCGGGTCGATACCATGAGGCGTCTGCGCGTTGCCAAGCCCGCGGACGGTAACAGCCAATGTGCTCGGATTATACTCAAGAACGCTGCTTCCTCTCCCCGCCAGGCCGTCGGCGCTGACGAAGGCCATGTCCCGATTCCGGTGGTCGATATAGGCGCTCTTTATCTCTTTCGCCATCAGGTCGAGCGCGACGCGCGCGTTCTGGTAGATGTGCTCGCGGGCCTCGCCGACGGCAGCGGTGCGCTGAGTCGTCTGGAAGGCCGAGATGAGCCCGAGCATGAGGATGCCCGCAATCGCCAACGCGACCAGCAACTCAACCAAAGTAAAACCTCTGGGAACACGAATGGAACGAATAAGAGAAGAAGAAATGGGAACACGAATCACACGAATACAACGAATTACACGAATAAGGAAGTCTTGAGAAAAAGAGCATTCTTTTACATTAAGAGATTCCACTTTTCTCACCCGCATGTCGTCAATTCTTATTCTCATTCGTGCCATTCCGGATATTCGTAGTCATTCGTGATATTCGTGATCCCTCTTCTTCTTCTTTCCTTTTTTCTTCTCAATCCCAAGTTTCCATTCTTGTTATTAGTCCCATTCGTGATATTCGTGATCCAATCTCTTCTTTTTACTTCATTTGTGCTATTCGTATTCCATTCGTGACATTCGTGTTCCAGCCTCATCTTTATCTGTACTGATTCGCTATCGATGCGCTGAAAATCGCGGTCCGGTCCTGGCTGCCCTCGCGCCAGCCGACCGTGACCGTCACCTTCTGCATCGAATTGTCATCCCAAGCGTCGATTTGCGCGTTGCCCTCCATGCCGTTCGCATTGACTGTATTTGTGGTATCCCACCAGTAGGGAATGGAAGTTGTATACGCATATCGGTTGTCTCCGTGCGCATCCATAGGGAATGCGGCCGACGCGAACTCGCCGCGTTTATCAATCCCATCCTGATAGCCCGCGGTACCCGAACCGATATCTCGCATATCTGAATCCCAGAAATCCGGGACGAGGTCGAGCCCGATATCCTCCTGAACGCGGTTGTGCGGATCGCTTCGCGCCCTCCCCTGTGGCGCAGCCCCGGTTCCTGGATATCGGCCATCAAGGATGCCATCGAGATCGAGATCCTCAGTGACTGGCGCCCGCATCGCATGCCAATAATAGGGGTTGCCGCCGCGCATTTCGACGTTTATGACGATGCGGTCACCCACCTCAAACTCCGGATAATCGATATCGCTGTTGAAGGAGGGCCCTCCAAAGTTTTCGTTGAACACTGTCCCCCACCCGTACGGCGCTACAACGCTTCCATCGGGGTTGTCGGCGAGGACAAAAGAGATTTCATTGTTGTCAGATTTATAGGGCGAATTTATGCTCCCTGTGGCGGTTTGCAGACCTGTGATCGAGCTTGTGACATTGAACGTGCCAATCGTTCCCGGCGGATTATGCGTGGCAGTGATCGTTATCGTCCATGTCTGTGACCGCGACGGCTCGACGGGGAACCGGAGCGGAGACAAGAATCCTTTGACGGCGGAAACGGGAAGATCATAATATCCGAGGCCGTTGCCATCCGGATCATCGAACCGGTCGCCGTCGTTGTCCTCGTCAATCATGTCGGCCGGGTCGTACACCTGCGAGGCGGCGCGGATGTTGTCGAGCGCCTGCTGGCCGATGAGCGCCGCGGTCGTGAAGTCGCCCGCGAGCCTCGACGAGCGCAGTCCGAGCGGGAACAGCGTCACGAGCGCAATCAGGCCCACCCCGATGATCGCCATCGAGATAAGCACCTCAAGAAGCGTAAAACCTTTAGGAACACGAATTTCACGAATCAAGGAAAAAGAAGAAGAGGGATCACGAATCACAGAGAAAAAAGAAAAGGGATCACGAATAGCACGAATGATACGAATCGCACGAATGTTTTTCCCGTGCACGCTCAATTTATGATCCTCTTGTATGCCAGTTTCTGGCATCCGGAATTTATCAAAAGACCCAGTCTCAGTCCTGCAGCTCTCAAATATGAGTAAGGTTAAGCTCCAAAATGGAGCTATGCTCTGTGGCAGCCGTCAGTTCCAATATTACCTTGCCTTCGACTATCATATCCAGAACATAGTCTCCCACACTAACGCTTTTGTAGTTTATGATGATAGTTTTCTGACGGTCAAGCTTGATCTTCCTGCTTTCCAACTCGACACAAAGCGCTTCTTTATGAATGTTTTCTGTGAATGTCGGCCCTAGAGTATTATGTACCTCCATGGCAGCGCCAACGATTCCATATGAAAGATCTCCGTAAAGGATGTTCCCTTCACTCAACTCCCGTAGTCCCCATTCGTATAATTCGTCTTATTCGTGTAATTCGTGATCCCTCTTCTTCTTCTTCTTTATTCGTTTCATTCGTCCCGCTTCGCGATTCGTGAAATTCGTGTTCCCTCTTCTTTACGATCCGTCTTTCTTGCGGTCCCACCTCATGTGGGGGGCCGTTCCGCCGCCCTCGCCCCATGCGTAGTCATATACGGTCACGTTTCCCGTAATCGGATTCACCACAACGGTATAGTAATACGAATCGAAGCTCGACGAATCACTCGGCAGCCGGTAGAAGTTTTGTTGGTCCGTCAGGACATCGAGTTGCAAGCCGGGCGGCACTCCGAGCGCATGCAGGTTCGAGAGTGTCATGCCGGTCGTCGCATTCGGGATTTCCTGTCTGCCCTCTTTCGAGTTCCAGAGATAGATGATGGCCGGGTCGGCGGTCCCCGTCGGCCAGAACTTCACGAGTCGGTACACGATATTGGTCATGCCGTTCGCGCCGGGCTGTCCCGCGTTCGGGAAGCCGGGCGGAATCACTTGCGGGTTGTAAATCAGATTAGTCGACACAGTGTCTTCGACGACATCGAGGTTATCGTCGTCGGTTCTCGTCACGTCGAACGCAAATGCGGGGCTGCTGGCTTGTTTTATGGCGACGATCGCGATGTTCTCGGGTAGTTCCTCGAAATCATAGGTTATCTGCCACGAATTCCAGTCAGTCGCCGAGCCCGTTTTCCGCAAAATCGCGAACCGCGCGGGTACAGAATATATGTCGAAACCGACCGCATACATTTGCGTGGCATGGCTGATATCGCGTATCCCGAGTATCGCCAGGCGGCGCGCGGTCCGTAGGGCCGACATCACCTCGGTCGAGGCGCCTTTGAGGGCGACGCCCTTCTGCGACATGGTGAAGCGCGGCACGACGATCGCCATCATCAGCGCGATGATCGCCAGCACCACCATCATCTCGACGACTGTAAAGCCGCGTTTTCTCATATAGAACCTTGGAACACGAATGTCACAAATCATGAAAAAGAAACTTGGATCGCGAATCTCACAAATGGAGCGAATAACACGAATAAGGAAGCGCTTCAGTTTTGTTTTTCATTCGTGCCATTCGTATCATTCGCATCATTCGTGATCCCTCTTTTTTTTCTCCCCTTTTCGCCTCTTCCCCGTTGTCCTTTCGCCCTGATTTTAATAATACACCGGGTCCGGCGCGGGAGCAGCCTTTTCAGGCCACTCATGTCGCCCGGACCCGGTGTTACCCGGGGAAAGGGCTCTTGTGATTCTGGATTTTAGATTCCGGATTCCTTATCCACAGATTACGCAGATTCTCACTGATTAATAAGCCTCTTTGGAACACGAATTACACTAATCAGAAAGCAGAACCCCTCTCGAAACTGTCCCGTCATTCTGTAGGTGCGAATTTATTCGCAGTCGCAACGCAGAAAGAGCCCGAAAACATTATGCGAATAAATTCGCACCTACAGAATCCCATCATGGTGGCCAAGAGTATGGGACAGTCTCTCTACCCCTCTTTACCCTGTAATTCGTGTAATTTGTGTAATTCGTGTTCCCGACCTTTTCTTTCTTCTCTCTTCCCCAAAATCCGTGCTAATCCGTGTTAGTCCGTGGTTAGGGATGCCTCTTTTCTTCTTCTTCCTTTCGTTTCTCTTTTCCGCAATCCGTGTAATCAGTGTAATCCGTGGTTACATATCCTTTTCTTTTTCTTCTTCTTATCAATCCAAAATCCGCGGAATCCGTGGTTCCTTTCGTCTTCAGTTCCCTTTTCGCCTTTTCCCCTTTTGACCTTTTCTCCCGTTATTCATTAGCCTCCATAGCTCACGTGTTCGTGCCACGGCTGCTTCTTGTTCCAGCTATTGATGTCGTCGCCGCCGATATCGAAGCCCGGAGCTTTCGGATTCCCGGGAGTATGATGGCGGTTATAGTGCCACGTGGTCGGACCTCCGGATTGAGTGCCGAACTCCTCGCCCGGCGTACCCGGCGGGTCGGGCGAAGTGAATGTCGGATTTATGGCGCCCGGTTTGTTCCAATCGTCCTCGCCTCTGTCCTTCGTGCCCGGAATGCCGTCGAGACCGGTATCCTCATAGCCGGTGTCGAGCGTGCCGTCGGAGTTGATGTCCTCGTTAAACGGGCCGCCAACATCCAGCGTCAGCGTCGCATTAAGCTGGCTGTTCAGGTTGATATCTTCGTAGCCAGTTGCCGATTCATCCTTCTTGTTTCTTCCCATGGAGTACACGAAATAACCTATATTTCGAGCGAGGCCGTCAGGCGAAATGTCGGAGTTTCCGAGTTCGAGGTGAACGGCCGGCGTCGCAGTGATGTTGCGCTGGATCGTGCCGTCCTTGTTGTCATCGTCCCCTTGATCAAGGATGTTGTTATTTGCGCCGGCCCACTTCGTGGTAAAACCGGCAACGACATCACCGTTCGTTGTGGCATACTGGCCGATGCCCACGTCTTCGTTCGTCCCGTCCAGACGCCCGTTCAGCGTGACCTGCCCATCTTCATTTCTCATGGTCGCGTAGTTCAAATAGAGAAAATCCAATGAGTCTGTGGGCCGGGTCAAGGGAGCATAATAGATGTACTTGTTCTCCCACGAGTCGAGCGGAACGCTCTCCATGTAGGGACCGTTCTTTTCGGTGGTTTTGAGCGCCCATTCGAGGTCGTCTATGTTTACGACGCCATCGCCCCTGTCCAAACGGCCGTTTGCGGTAAGCGCGTAGTCGCGGATGCCGTCGCGGTCAGCGTCCACGCCTGCATCTTCGCCCGAATCGAGCACGCCGTTATTGTTTATGTCTTCGGTCGGGAACACGTCGCCCGGATAGGTTCCAAAGTCAGCGTGATACGAGGCAAGAGCGGCCTCGATTTCGCCAATCTGGTTTTCGGCCGCTTGCATTCGCGCTTTCGCCACACGTCCCGGCAAATTGGGGATCACGATGGCAGTGAGAAGGACAATGATCGCGACGACGACCAGCAGTTCGGTAAGGGTGAATCCACGCTTATCCCCGAGCACGCGCGGCATCTTCGTTCTCCTTTCAAGAAGAAACAAGTACTGGAACACGAATGTCACGAATCAAGAATCGAATGAAACGGATAAAGAAACAGCTTTTGGAACCACAACTTTCATCAACCACAGGGAGCACGGGGAAAACGGGGAAATGACATCCCCTCATTTTCTTCTTCCTTTTTCCCCTTGCTCTCCGTGGTTTCATATTTTCTTCTTTCTTTATTTTTCCCTAAATCCGTACTACTCCCTGTTTATTTCTTGAATTCTTGCCGTGATTTTCAAGATCATTTTCGTATAACTCGTTGTTCTGAAATGGATTCCCGCCTTCGCGGGAATGATAAAGAGAAAGCTGTTCATCCGTCCAATTCGTGATTCGTGTTCTTCTTTCTTTTCTTATTCCCAAATCCGTGTAATCAGTGTAATCCGTGGTTTCCCGACCTTTTCCCCTTCTTTTTCCTTGAACCCTTTTCGCCGTTTCCTCTTTTGACCTTTCCCCCTGTCCCCGTTATCCCTTTTGAGACAAAAACATCCCCTTTGGGGAAAACTCATGCGTGCCTTCTTGTAATAAACACAAGCAGACGCATGATGTCTAATAACCCATTCAACAAAACTCTATTGCGGTCAATTAACCCCTATCTCATTGTTATTCAAAGTTTTATATCTGCTCCCAACACCCGCAAAACCCAGATCAAAAGACCCAAGGACACAATTACCTGAATCCCCACGCTTATGTTTCTGAGCAAATAGTGTGCCACGATGAAACCCGCCGCCAAACACGCACATGTGCTGCTGTAACCACTTGTGGCGCAACATATTATGCCATAGCAGCAAACGAGCCGGGAAAAGTAACCTGTCCGACTCTCCCCCGCTTTCGGAAATCCGTGTACTATTCTGAGTAATTCTTTGCAGCATTCTGTTTATAACCGTTGTCCCGCCTAATAATTACGAGAAGCAAAGCCGCCATCCCCGAATGCATCAGCTTAATACACGCGCGACCTTCCTCTTTATCCGCAGACTTCGTTTTTCTTTATCCGCAGATTCCGCAGATTTTCACTGATTAAGAAAGATTTCTAAACCACGGGGATCACGGGGAAAACTGGGAAATAACGCCCCTCATGTTTTCTTCTTATCTTCCCTGTACTGCTCACGTTCGAAATATTCTTGTCGTGATTTTCATGAGCTTATTTGTATAACTCATTATTCTTCAATGGATTCCCGCCTTCGCGGGGAATGACAAAAGGAAGCTAATCATTCGTGTAATTCGTGTAATTCGTGGTCTAAGATTATCTTCTTTTTCTTCTTCCCAAATCCGTGTAATCAGTGAAATCCGCTATGCTTCTTCTATTGGTTGGTTGCGGCTACGCCGTGTTGTGCTCTCCGTGTCCCCCGTGGTTCCATATTCTTTTCTTCTTGTTTTCCCCGAATCTGCTTTTCCCAAAGCCGCGTCAATCCACGGTTGCAGAGAGATTCTTCGCTCCGCTCTGAATGACGGTCCGTTGCGAGTCTTCAGCAAAAGAAAACGCTCCCGCGAAGGCCAACGGACGGCCTTGGGGAGCGCTCAGACATCTTTCGGCTGAGGGCTTTTCTCATAGAGCTATTTTGTGGGTTTCTATTTTCCTGTCTAACGTCGAGCGCGAAATACCGAGTAGTTCCGCCGCCTTTTTTTTCATGCCCTCCGCACGCTGTAAGGCCGATATTATATGCAATTTCTCAAGCTCATCGAGGCTTGGAAATTTTTCGGTTCCGGTGATGGTCTCTCTTTCCCTTCCCGGCTGCGTCAGCAGAGGCAGATGCTCGCATTTTATTTCGTCATCGTCACACAGGAGCACGGCCCGCTTGATCATATTCTTCAGTTCGCGGATGTTGCCGGGCCAATCATAGTCCAGCAGAAAATTCTTGGCAGGGGTGGAGAGGCCCTTGACACTCTTCTCGAATTCCCGATTGTACCTTTCGAGGTAATGTTCGAGAAGGAACATGATATCTTCCCGTCGTGTCCTCAGCGGCGGCAGGTGTATCTGTATCTGGTTGAGCCGGTAGTACAGGTCGTCGCGGAACTGGCCTTCCCGCACGGACTGCGAGAGGTCGCGGTTGGTCGTGACCAGTATCCTCACGTCGGTGGTTAGCGTCGTGTTGCTTCCGATTCTCTCGAAGCGCTGTTCTTCGATCGCTCGAAGGAGCTTGGCCTGCGCGCGGGGGGTGAGGTCGCCGATTTCGTCGAGGCAGAGGGTGCCGTTGTCGGCGAGTTCGAACTTGCCTTTACGCAGGTAGCTTGCGCCCGTGAACGCGCCTTTCTCGTGCCCGAAGAGTTCCGATTCTATCAGGGTATCCGGGATGGCGGCGCAATTGACTTCGACAAATAACTGGTGGCGTCTGTGGCTGGTCTCGTGAATGAATCGGGCCATCAGGTTCTTGCCGGTTCCCGTTTCACCGGTGACAAGCACGGTCACGTCGGTCTTCACAATCCGATTTACGAGCGAGAAGATGTTCTTCATCGTCTCGCTGTTGCCGATAATGGTTGGCTGGAGACCAAGCACGCGGCTGAGCGTTTCCTTCTCCGAACTCACCTGCGTGAACAACTTGGCGTTTCGGACGGAGATAGCTATCGAATCGCTCACGGCGCACAAGAACTCTTTGTCGCTCTCGTCGAAGTTGGCCCTGTTTCGCGGGTTGATCACCTCGACTGAGCCAACCAGCTTGCCATCGACCGAAAGCGGCGCGCACACAATGCTTCGCGCCGGCACGCCGACGCCGTTCGATATATCGTGTCGTACGCGGCCGTCGGATTGGGCATTGGTTATGAGAAGCGGCTTGCCGTCAAGGGCCACCATGCCCGCCACGCCTTCGCCCAGCTTGAGCTTGAATTTCTTGATTTTTTCTTTGGCGGCGCCGGCGGTGCTGCGAAAGTAGAGCTCGTTGGTGCCGGGCTGTCGGAGCACGAGCGAGCAACCCTCAGCGTCGAAGGCGGACAGGACGGTCTCGATGACAAGGTCGAGGAGATTGTCAATTTCGAGAGTTGAGTTGATTATCTTGCTGATTTCTAAAAGTTTTCGATAGCGTTCAGACTGGGTCGGGGAGCCCATTGTCTCTCTCGGGGAAACCTTCACAATTTGCCCTGTTGTCTGAGTGAATAGTATAACAATAGTATCACAAAGTCAAGAGACTCAAGCGATTTTGGATTTTAGATTTTGGATGAAAAGAAGAAGCATGGAACCGCAGATGCACGCAGATGAACGCTGATTTGGGAAGCGAGGAGAGAATCGTGATCGCCGTGGTTCAGAAAATCAGTGAGAATCTGCGCAATCTGTGGATAGAAAGGCGCTTTTTATTATCCCGGCGCGGGAGTCGCTGTCCCTGCAGTGGCGCCCGGCTGCGCGGGCGCGGGCTCCTCAGACTCCTCAGGCGTGGTCGTTATCGTCTGTTGGCTTCCCGTTTTCAGGTATGTAACCACGACGGCCTTGAGGTCCATATCAATGGCCGAAATCTTGAAGTCGCCGAATGTTTGGCCCTGTTTGACCCTGAAACTCTGGCCGGTGGAAGGTATTGTAATATTAGCGAAATCCATCCCCTTTATTGTAATAATGCTGGTAAGCCTGAGTTGGGGTTTGGAAATCTCGGCCTTCGATCTCTCAATCAGTTGCTTCGCTTCATTGCTGTTGGGATCGACTTTCAGAACTTCCTCGGCTTTTGCGAGAGCCGATTCATATATGCCTTCATCGAAGTATTTGTTCGCCAGTTCAAGATTCTGCTCTTTATTGCGAGAAAGTATTTGCGCCTGCGCCTCGCGGAGCAGGTCGGCGGCCTGAGCGTTTTGCGGGTCTATCGTCAGAATGTCCTGAGTGAGAGCCCTCAGCTTCTCGAACTCTTTCTGTTCGACCAACTCCTTGGCCGTGGTCATAAGGTTAGAAATCTTTTCTTGGGCCTTCGTGCTGGCCTCGTCCCGAAGCTTCTTGGCGTCCTCGAATTTAGGGTCGAGTCGAAGCGCTTCATTGAGCGCGTTGACGGCGGCCATGGGGTTGTCCTTTTCAAGCGCCGCCTTGGCGTCGGCCAACAGTATTTGCTTCTTCGCCTCGCCATACAGAGCACTGACTTCCTGGTCTTGCGGGTCGATTTTTTGGACCGCGTCCAATTTCTCAACGGCATCCTTGAAGTTTCCGGCCTCCATGCTCTGCTTCGCCTCCTTGACGAGTTGGCCCTTTATTTTCTTCAGGAGACGCTTCGCCATAAAGTTGTTCGGGCTATTCGCCAACACCTCTTGAACACCATTGATCGCCGCCTGAGTGTTTCCCGCCTTGAGGTTTTGCTTGGCCTCTTTTAGGATTGCCTTGTCCAGGGGCCCGCCGCAGCCGGCCAGCCACAGACCCATGATCAGGATAAGAAACATGATGTTTTTGCGTAATAACACAGTTATGAGTCCTTTCCGAAACGAGCCGAATAATATCCTTCCCGAACACCGGAACCATTGGGGAAACTGTTTCGCTTCTTTCGCAGCATCTCGATGAACGCGCCGATGCGGAGTTTCGTTCTGCCGTCGAGAGCAGCGGGCTGGTCGCCCTCGAGGGTGAGGATTGGGATGGCCAGCTTCTTTCTGAATATCATGTCTTCTATCTGTCGAAAACAAAAGCTTTGAGTATAGTGTATGATCCCGTCGAGCGCGCGCTCGGAGACGGCGGCGGTTATATCCTCGAGCCTGACGAAGACGCCGTAGGGATACGTATAGGTCCAATACTGATGCACTATGTCGTCGCACTCAAATGGCATCGAGAACTGGCGCTGCATCTCGTTGAAAACTACTCGCGCTCCCTGTGACTCCGTAAACTCGTACAAATCGCTCCAAATAGGCGGCACGCCGATGTATCCGAGCCTCACATGGCCGCCGCGAGGCCGCCTCGCGCGCGCTTCTTCGAGGAACCCTTCCACTTTCCGCTCGAACCGTTCGACGTCGGCGCAAAAGTCGCTGCCCGAAACGAGGAATCTGTGATTCTCCTCGCCGGTCACGAGGCCTTCCCGCCACGTGAGCGCGTCAATCTCGGCGAGCTTGCCCCGAAGTGGCCGGAGCCGCTCAGACCACTTTTGCGCAACGGCCACACTCGTGCCCAGCGAATGCGCAAGTTTCTCGATTTGAAGGCGCAGCAGGTCTCGGTCGCGCCCAAACGGATACTCGAACGGAATCACCGGCACATCGTTAATCATCAGGGTTTCCACGAGCGCCAGTGTACTGCTGCAGTCACCCTGCGTCAACGCGATAACCGCGTCCACGCACCGCGTCTGCATCACAACCCCGAACAACCCCTTGATCCACCCGCAGATGTTACGCGGATAGCCGGCCTCTTCTGCATAGCGAATGAATCGCGCGGGATCGGGATCGCCTATGAACACGTTGTTGAGGTCTATCGCCACGTCACCCGCGGCCAGGATAACCTCAACGGGAACCGTGCTTGTAACACCAATCCTTCTGGTCATGGAGGTCCCCACTCAAGCCAGACTGTTCCGGCCCTCTTTTCGATTGATGAAGCACCTCCATTCCGAAAAATCAATATATCACATCCTTATATGGCATTTCAAGACGGTTTCTGGTTCATGGCATCGTTCATGGTTCTCAACTGAAGACCGTAAACCGGAGACCGCAAACCGCACTCCCCTTTCGCCCTTCGCCCCTATCGCCTTCTTAGTTCGTGTTTTCATAAATACGGTGACGTTTTCGCGTAAATTCCATGCGGGCGACTCGCGAGTCGCCCCTACAAAATACGTCACAGCAATTAGGAAACTCAGCACCTAGGTCCAACCCTTGACTCTCTTTTTGGCGTCAATGAGCTGTCTATGCGAAAGGTTGAGCAGCTTCGAGAGCCGATGAATCAAGTGATCTTCGTGAATGTCGAGCCGGCCATCGACGTAAATCACCCTCCAAAGCGATTCGACAACGCGCTCCTTCTCCTCGCGGGAATAGTTGCTGTCTATCATATTGGTGAATCGCCACAGGTCTGAGCTTTCTGTCCGCTCGTGCTGCGCAGCCCGGATCAATTCCGCGGCTTGTTCACTGGACAGTTGAAACCTTTCTTTCAGGATGTCGATGATCTGGCCGCGCTCCCCTTCAGTAAAGTGATTGTCAGAATAGGCGATTTCCAGCAGCAGTACGCATGTGGCTATTTGCACCCGAGATAGCGTCTCCTCGCTGTCCGTGGGCTGTTCAGGCTTCATATCCGCAAAGAAGTCTCTTATCTTCCTGATCAACGCGCTTCCCCCAAAGCTCAAACATAACCTTCCGACAAAACATCACGCCGCATTACAAGTATCAGCGCAATCTCAAAAGGTATAGGAATTCCACCATTAATCATAGCATAGATGTGCCGAAAACAGAACTCGACTCCGAAGATTCTACTCCGAATCCGCAATCCAAAACCCGAAATAGGATGAACCCAGCATCTTACGCGGCTGCCTCTCACCTTCTCCGACTCGCGACTTGTGACTCGAGACTTTGTTGTTCCCCTTTCCTCTTTCGTCTTGTTGCTTTCGCCTTAAGTGTGTCTGCCAGCAAACAACGGGTGCGCGTTTGGCGACAAGCTGCTCATCAATCACACAAGGGTTCCGTTTCCAGTTAGAGCAGCAAGCTCTTGCCAGACAAGCGGATACAGCCATTTCCTGATCTTGCGGGCTCGCTGAATTTGGCAAGGCGGGTAGGCATCGAACTTGCTTTAACTTGCTTTGTATGATACGTATGAATCTGCCAACTGTACGCAGCGCCATTCCCGCGAGTTTCTTAGGAGCACCGGACCACGCTACGGCGCGGTTGTTTGCGGAAGAAACGAGCTTGAGCCAATCCCGCGTTTGGTGGGACGGACAAATCCCCCCTTCCCCCTTTGCAAAAGGGGGAAGGGGGGATTTCCGGGCACTCAGCAGTTGGACAACGATTGCACGCGACTTTTCAAAAGGTAGTTTCTTAGGGGCGGCTGACCCCGCCGCACGGGGTTAATAGTGGAAGAGAGGTAACGCGTGGGAAGCATAGACGATTATTCTTCTCTTTTGGTTTTTCCCTTTCGCCTTGCTCCTCTGACCTTTCGCCTTTCTTAGGAGGCGTCTCATGGACATAGTAACTGAGGTGGAAAGATATTTGCAGTACCGACCCGAGACCGTGAGGGTTCACGATAACGTCGACGACTTCTTCGACATCAATCGCGGCGATGTTGTGGTTCTCGATGGGCGCTATTTTCTTATCAGCGGAATCGCGAGGGAGAGAAGCTTCGGATTGGACGATGAGCCGAAGCATTGGGTCAAATATGCATATGAGGTGTCGACCGGAAAACGTAAGATAATTAAGCTTGTATTCATGGAACAGTTCGACCTGAAGTACGGGGGTTATGTAATCCGCTGCTTCCGGAGTCCCGCAAAAGAGGGCCGCGCCCTCGAGGCTGTGTGGGGGAACCCCAACTTCATGCAGGGATGCACGGCCGCATCGGAGAGAAACAAAGAGGTGCGAATCATCGACCACATTGCAGGAAAACCTCTGTACAGTATCGTTGAGGATTTCGGAGGCTCTCACGAAGCGTATTTTCACGAAATGCTTCCATCAATTCTCCGGCTTTTGGTTCCCGCCCTCAAAGCCCTTGCATGCCTGCATGACGCCGGCATACGGCACGGCGATATTCGAACCGACCATCTCATGCTGGACAAGGAGACGGGACATCTGCGCTGGATCGATTTTGATTATGATTTCATATTTGAGGAGGCCCCATTCGCGCTCGATTTGATAGGAGTCGGACACGTGCTGAGCGAGCTGATTGGAAAAGGGCTTCGGACTATTCATAACCTTCGAGCCCATCGTAATCTCGACGGCGCAATCGGGAGCATGACTCCTGCGGATTTCTCGCTGGTCGAACCGAGGCGGCCAATGAACTGGAAAAAGCTTTATCCGTACGTTCCGGAAAAGCTTAACCGGATATCGATGCATTTTGCCGCGGGCGCGGAAATATATTACGAGTCGGTGAGCGAGATAGTCGAAGACCTCGGCGACGCGCTTGAGTCTATGCCGCCAGCGCACACAGATAAAAATCGCCTCCTTCCCCCTTTGGCAAAGGGGGATGAAGAGACTGCCCGGTAATTCAATATTCGGGTCAGACCATCGTAGGTGCGAATTTATTCGCACAAGTTGGGCGAAAATAGGTCGGAAATATCATGCGAATAAATTCGCACCTACAGAATTGCGGGACAGTCTCTGAGTGGGTCTTGCAGAAAAAGGAGTAGAAACCTGAAATGTCCGACAAGCTTTCCAGGGTGCTTCTTATTTCAACCCTCATCGTAGCGATAACCCTCTTCCATTTGGGCACGCCGCACCATCTTCTGTACCTTCACGTTCTGCTCCAAGCCCTTTTCTTCGCGCCGGTTTCACTTTCAGGCTTGTGGTTCGGCAAGAAAGGCGGGCTTATAGCGGCGGCCGTGGTCGCGATAGTGTACACACATCACGCCGTCACCGTCATGATGCCTACGTCGGAGATGGCAATGAGTAACGGCATTCAGATTCTGCTGCTCTTCGTCGCGGGTTTCGTTACTGGCACTTACGCCGATGTGCGACGCGGCTACGATGCGGCGGTTCACCGGACGGGGGCCGAGCATCTCGCAGCCTTTTCCGCCGAGCAAAAGCTGCTGGTTTATCTTGACGGTTCGGCAGCCTCTGCAAACGCGGTCAGGTATGTCGCGAATCTCTTCGGCCACGTGGCGGACACAACGGTCACCCTCCTAAGCGTGCTCACCAAACCAAATCCTGAGCTTTTCAGCTCTTATGAGCAGCATCGCAAAGAGCAAGAGAAGATTCTCGCGGAAAGCAAGCGCGGTGTCGAAGAGGCGCGGAGCTTGCTGACCCGGAGCGGGTTTACGGACGAACGTATCGAAGTTCGTTTCGTAGACTCTCAAGGCGCACGCGTATCCGACGTAGTTCTGAACGAGCAGAAATCAGGCGGCCACAGCGCAATCGTGGTGGGGCGTCACAACCTCACGCGCACCGAGGAGTTCCTGTTTGGCAGCGTCGCAGTCAGGCTCGCGCGCCAGGCGTCCTGTCCTGTCTGGATAATTGAAGAAAGCCTTACGACGGCCGCAACCGCCAAGCCTGAGATCACTGCAGGCGAAAAACCCGCCGCCCCGTGACCCCTTCGACACGCTGCGATTCTGAGCGGCAGACGCATGAACAGCCGTCCCTCTTGGTTCCGGGGCGCGCGATGCGGGGCCCCTAATCCGGGGACACGATGCGGCATCATGTCTCCGAATTAGGGCACGCCTAACCCTGCGGACCGGAGTCAGACGCTTCTAAGAAACTACCTTTTCTAAACTCGCGCACTAATCATTGTCCAACTGCCGAGGGTCTCAGAAATCCCCCCTACCCCCCTTTGCAAAAAAAGGGGGGGGTAGGCAAGCTGTCCTGTAATTCGGAATTTTGGAGCGAGACTATTGTAGGTGCGAAATTTATTCGCATACGCGACGTGGAAAAAGCCCAAAAACATTATGCGAATAAATTCGCACCTACAGAATTCCATCTTGGTTCGTCAATTATGGGACAATGTCCTTCCCCCTTTTGCAAAGGGGGGTTAGGGGGGGATTTGACCTCGCTTTGGGGATTTGACCTTGTTTTTTTGAAAAGATAGAATACACTCGAATTCCTTTGTCACAGTGGGCGGAGAAAAAGCGAGGAGACACCATGGTCGACTTGAAGATTACGCCGGGACAACTCGAAGAGTATGGGCCGTACAACCCCGAGATGCGCCGGGTGGCGATGTTCAGCGTGGCAAACGACTTCGAAGCGCATGGCTGCCCAATGCCGCCGCAGACCGATACACTGCTGGCGCAGAACTGGTGCCACTCAATCACCCGACAAATTGGCGCCTCATACGTTTCGCATATCCCCTACGCAACGGATACGACGGGAGCAATCGCCCTGAACTGGTCCCCTATTTACATTCCTTTTGACGAGTTCTACGCAAGACTCAGAGATTTCGTCAAGTGGCATCTCGAGCGCCTAAGCTTCACGCCCTCGAAAGTGGCAATCATCATCGGGCACGGCGGCAACCGCGACCTGCCCGAGCGAGAGGATGACCTGAGCAAATATCTCGGCCTCCCCGTGAAATGTCTCTCGGCGGGCGTATCCGAGCCGCTCGTCTATCCGGAGTTCGAGGCAATAGAGACCATATACGAGATCGTCTCAAAGGGCGGCGAGCATGCGTATATTCTCGAGTACTCGCTCATTGCTTACCTCGGGCACCTCGATTTCAGCAAGCTCGATGTTCTAAATGACGTCGCGGCCAAAGACCCACTCGAGGCCCTCAGGCGCTGGCCCGCGATAGCCGGGCTCGGCGGCTACATCGAATTCGGCGGTCCCGAGTATGAGCCACTCAGGCAGATAGGAGGACTTGTTGCTGCGCTCGAGGATTTCAAAAAACGCCGGAAGATCATCGTGGACCGGGAGTTAGGGAGGCGCGCAACCGAATTGATCGTGAACTATTTCTGCGAGAAGTTGCAGGAATCGTGGGTCTGATTGAGCGTGCCATGCGCTTTTTCGGGGACACGATGCGGCATCGTGTCCCCGAAAAAGCCGCGCCGGTTGCAGAAAAACATCCCCTCATGCTATAATTACCCTGATAACGGCGGTGTGAGCCGCAATCCTGACTACGGAGGTGAAACAAGTGAAGGGCGATATCCACCCAGAATACCACAATGTCACGATAACGTGCGCGTGCGGCAATAGGATAGAGACGCGCTCGACAAAAAAAGAGATAAGGGTCGACATTTGCTCTAATTGCCATCCATTCTTTACGGGCAAGCAGAAACTGGTCGACTCGGAGGGACGTGTTCAGAGGTTTCGCAGGCGGTATAACATTAAGGATTAGCGAATACTTGGCCAGGCAGATCATGAAAAGGAGAACTGTCTGGCCTGTTTTGTTTCGCGGGGGATTGGGCCTATGGAAGTGACTGTGCGGGTGAAACTTCTGCGTTACACGCCGGAACCGGAGCGGGCAGTCGCGCTTGCGGCAAAGCTCTGCTATTCGGCCGTCGGAATTGACAAGCTCTCCGACCGGATTGAAAAAGGGGAAGTGCAGGAGTTCCTCAAACGCCTGCTGGAGATGGGACATCTCTCGCCGTTCGAACACGCGAGTTTCACGTTCGGAGTCGAGGGAATTTCGCGCGTCACAAGTCATCAATTGGTCCGCCACCGCATCGCCTCATACTCACAACAGAGCCAGAGGTACGTGAAGAAAACAGGCGGCATCGAATACATCGTCCCTCCATCAATCTCGAAAAGAAAGGCGCTCAAGGAGCAGTACGACCGCGTCATTGCCGAACTGCAAGACACATACCGGCAGTTGATCGAGGCGGGAGTCGCAGCCGAGGACGCCCGCTATGTTCTCCCGAACGCCGCCGAGACCAAGTTG
>CAYVDS010000011.1:27515-33368 GCA_964450145.1 uncultured bacterium | reverse complement strand
GGCACTTCTTTCGGCAGCGCTGCTGCACTCGAGCGCAGTGGGAGATTCGGGAAATGGCCGAAACGATGCTCGAGCGGGTGCGCGAAGTTGCGCCAGTCCTCTTCGCCGACAGCGGACCACCGTGCGTGAACGGATTCTGTCCCGAGGGCGATATGAGTTGCGGACGCGTGGCTGCGTATTCCGGAACGGACAAAAGAACCGCGGCAAGAAGCAAAACGCGGAGATGATATAACATGTTTCTCGAAAAGCTTGATAAAATCCAGGGGCGCTACAACGAGCTGAACAGGCTCATGGGCGACCCGGCTGTGCTTGGCGACCGTGATAAATATCAGAAGTACGCTGCTGAACACGCGGACCTTTCAATACTCATCGATAAGGTGGAGGTGTATCGGAAGACTCTTGAAGACTACAAGGCCGCCGAGGAGATTCTCATCAATGAGACCGACGAGGATTTGCGAAAACTCGCTAAGGACGAAAAGGACCAAGCAACCGAACAGCTCACCTCTCTCGAACGCGAGTTGAAACTCCTGATGGCGCCGCGCGACGAACGCGATGAGAAGGACGTCATCATGGAGATTCGCGGCGCGACCGGCGGCGACGAAGCCGCCCTATTCGCGGCAGATTTGTTTCGAATGTACACGCGTTACGCCGACGGGAGACGGTGGCGATACGAGGTTCTCAGCAGCAACCCGACGGGAATCGGCGGACTCAAAGAAATTATCTTTTCGATTTCCGGCAAGGGCGCCTTCGGGACGCTCAAGTACGAGAGCGGAGTTCACCGGGTCCAGCGAGTGCCGGTGACCGAAGCCGGCGGGAGAATCCATACCTCGACAGTCACCGTCGCCGTTCTGCCCGAAGCCGAAGAAGTCGAGATATCCATAGACCCGAAGGATCTCAAGATTGACGTTTTTCGCTCGTCGGGGCCGGGCGGCCAGAGCGTCAACACGACCGACTCCGCGGTTCGCGTAACGCATCTGCCAACGGGAATGGTCGTTTCCTGCCAGGATGAAAAGTCGCAGCATAAGAACAAGGCGCGCGCCCTTCGCGTGCTCCGCTCTCGACTGCTGGCCCAAAAAGAGGAACAGCAGGCGCGAGAGATTTCGGAAACGCGCCGCAGCCAGGTGGGCACGGGCGAGCGCAGCGAGCGTATCCGCACGTACAATTTCCCGCAAAACAGGGTGACTGACCACCGCGTAGGGCTTACGCTGCACAAGCTCGAAGCGGTGCTCGACGGCGACCTCGATGAGATCATCGAGGAACTGCAACTGGCCGAACAAGAAGAGAAGATGGAGGCGGTCTGATTCCGAAATGACGAATGACAAATGCGAAATGCTGAAATCATATTGTAGCGCTTATTCGGGGACACGATGCGGCATCGTGTCGCCGAATAAGCGACATGCAACGGAGAGCCCAGCGTAACCCGGCGGCTGCCAGAGAGACGCCTAATGATGAAAAAGTTGAGAGCATCCGCAAGAACCACGCATGGCGGAAGGATTATCGATTCGATTCTTGGAGCCGAGGCTCTCTTCCGCTATGCCAGCGTCACCGACACACCACGTCTCGACGCTGAAGTATTGCTTGCGGATACGCTCGGCGTTTCGCGCTCGGCGCTAATGGCTTCGCAAACAGACCGCATGGGCGCCGAACAGCATACCGAATATGTCTCGCGCACAGTGCGCCGCTTGACCGGCGAACCCGTCGCGTATATCACCGGCAAGAAAGAGTTCATGGGATTCACGTTTCATGTCGATCGACGCGCGTTAATCCCAAGACCGGAAACGGAAACCCTCGTCGAATTCGTTGTCGAAACGCTTAGCGCTTCAAAGCGCGGCAGCGCGAGCATAGTCGATATAGGGACGGGATGCGGATGCATCGCGATTTCGCTTGCGCTGCTCCTGCCCGACGCCACTGTCCACGCCACTGATATCTCCGAAGACGCGATTTCCCTCGCGCGACTAAACGTAGAACGCCACGGAGTGAGCGAGAGAGTCATCCTTTGTGTCGGCGACATGCACTCCGCCTTGCCCGCTACTCTTAGGGGAGCGGTCGACGCTATTGTATCGAATCCGCCTTATATCTCCCACATCGAATACTCGACAATCGAAAAGGGTATTCGCGAGTTCGAGCCGGCTATTGCGCTGAAAGGGGGCACGGATGGCCTCGACCCGTTCCGTCAAATAGCCGCGGCGGCTCATGGATACCTCAGGCCGGGCGGTTTATTGGCGGTGGAAATCGGAGAAAGTCAGGGTGAGACGGCGCTCGAAATTCTGCGCGGCGCCGGAAATCTTGAGAAAACGCGCGTTATCCGCGACCTTGCAGGTCGCCAGAGAGTGATAACGGGGCGGAGAAAAGAATGAGTGAACACTACAAGATTCCTCTGATACGGGAAATGCCCTCAAACGACCGGCCCCGTGAGCGACTGGCCCAGCGCGGCCCGGCATCTCTCAAGCCCGGCGAACTCTTGGCAATCCTCTTCAGGACAGGCACGCGAGAAATAAGCGCAGTCGAACTTGCCGAACGCGTGTTAACGCATTTCGGCTCGCTGACTGCGTTATCTCGAGCAAGCATCGACGAGCTCCGAGGAGTCGGGGGTGTCGGGTTTGCGAAAGCGGTCGAGATACAGGCGGCGTTCGAACTCGGTCGCAGGCTCGGAGAAGAAAAAGGCCATGATAAAGAGCCCATTAAAACGCCGCGGGACGTACACCGATTTATGGCGGACGACATGCGGCCGCTCGATCGCGAGACCTTCGTAATCCTGATGTTGAACACGAAGAATTATATCACAAAGAAACACACGGTCTCGGTCGGCTCTCTTAATGCGAGCGTCGTGCACCCTCGCGAATGCTTCAAAGAGGCCATCGCGGCGCATGCAGCGGCGATTATCCTTGTTCACAACCATCCAAGCGGCGACGCCGAACCGAGCAATGAGGACATAAGCCTTACTCGGAGGCTGATACAAGCCGGAGATTTGCTTGGTATAAGGGTCTTGGATCATGTTATAATTGCAGGAGACAAGTACGTGAGCCTTACAGATAGAGGGGTGAGATAAATTCGGGTTCCGATTGCAAAAGAGGGCTTAGGCATCGCGGTCGCATGCGCCTGTGCGGCCGTTGCAGGCTGGTTCGTTCATCCCGCCCTAATGGTCGCAGGAGTTGGGGCGACCCTTTTCACGCTCTACTTCTTCCGGGACCCCGAGCGAAAAATCGTTGCGGCGCCGGGTCAGATCGTCGCGCCCGCTGACGGGAAAGTCCTCTCGATCGACGAAGTTGACGAAAACGATTTTATGGGCGGAAGGTGCAAAAGGGTCAGTGTCTTCCTCTCGATTCTTGATGTGCACATAAACCGGGCCCCCGTTGGCGGCACGGTCGGGATGGTGCGCCACAAGCCGGGCAGGTTTGCGTTCGCAAACACCGCGGACGCCTCGCGCAGCAACGAGAACAACTCCATCGGCATCGAAGGGACAGACATGAAGGTCCTCGTCAAACAGATTGCAGGCGCCGTTGCGCGCCGGATTATCTGCTATTGTCAACCTAGGCAGCGCGTCCAAGCGGGAGAGCGGATTGGAATGATAAGATTCGGCTCGAGGACGGAACTTTATCTTCCCCTCGAGTGCGAAATATTGGTGTCGGTGGGCCAAAGGGTAAAAGGAGGCATTAGCCTCATGGGGGCCTATTATGCGGCGACCGAGAAAAAAGCGTAAGCATGTAAACGTACTGCCGAGCCTGCTCACCATCGGCAACATGTATTGCGGGCTGCTCTCAATTGTCTATACCATCAACGGTGAATTCAGGCTTGCGGCATGGATGGTGCTGCTTGCACTACTTTTCGACGGCAGTGACGGGCATGTGGCTCGCCTTATCAGAAGCACAAGCAATTTCGGGAAAGAACTGGACTCGCTCGCCGACGTTGTCACTTTCGGCGTTGCGCCCGCCGTGCTCGTTTACCGGAGCATCCTCCACAACTTCGAACATATCGGAATTTTCCTCGTCACCGTTTACGCCATCACGGGAGCGCTCAGGCTCGCGCGTTACAATGTGTACAGCGGGGGAACCGTAAAATCTTTCACGGGACTGCCAATACCCGGAGCGGGCTGTATGGTCGCTTCTCTCGTTCTCATGAAGCTCAAATATGACCCGATCTATGGCGAGAGTGTCGTTTATAGTTTTCTCCCCCTCTTCATGGCAGTGTTTGTCATGATCCTGGCATTCCTCATGGTGAGCACGATCACATACCCAAAGCAGGAACTTTTCGTCGTCCGCCGAAGCCGCGCATTCCAATATACGTTCATGTTGATACTCTTCTTCAGTCTCATCATGTTGATGAAACCTACGCTGTTTATCTTTGTGGTTTTCCTCGCGTACGTCATAATCGGGCCTATCAACTATCTAACAAGAGCGCGCAAAGGCGCCGAGCAAGCCCCTCAGGAGCGACAGGAAGCCGCCACGTAGTAAACGCGGCAGAGCAGAATCAGTCGTCGCTCCGGACACCGGGCGGAGAGGCGGCCTCCACTTCGCGTGCATCCGCTATTCAAATGTGAACTCCACCCATTCGCTCCAGCAACGGGGATTCGTGTCGGGTGAAATCCTGACGCGCCACGGGTTGCGCACTGCGAGCGCACTCCATATTTCGTGGGAATAAGGTCCGAACTCACGCTGGTTTCCGAATGTCACAAATGACCCCGATAGATGGTGGACACCCCTTCCTACGTCGTATTCGACGACGTAAGGCATCCCCGGACTCCCGGTCCACGAGGCCCGCACGATCCCGTTCCTGTCTTCAAACCGGAGAACGGCGCCGTCGTAAGGGAAGATCATCTCTGGGCAAACCGGCAAACCGCCTTGTATGGACACCGCTGCTGCGGCATTCATCACGGCCTTTCTCTTCGCTACGTTGTCTCGCTTCCATTCGATGAGCCATGCCCTGAGGGCCGACGCTATTCGGCCGTTTTCGTCATAAACGTTCTTGAGCTCTTTCGGGTCCGTAAGCAAGTCGAACAACTGGAACGTTTTCGTTTGCGGGCTATCGATCTCGATTAGTTTCCACGCGTCGGTCCGGACACACCTCAGCCGCGTTTTTGCCATTTCCTCAGTGGCCTGGAAACCGCCGTAAACCGTCTCTGCAAAGACCGGCACGCTCGATTCATTTCGCTTTCGGGCGTCGAACATGACAGGCGCGAGGCTCCGCCCCTGAACCCCTGAAGGGACCGGGATGCCCACGATGTCGAGGATTGTCGGCATGATGTCGATCTGCTGCGCTTGCTCGCGGACTTCGCCAGGAGGCAAATACTCCGACCAACTCATGATAAGCGGAATTCGTATGACTTCATCGTAGAGCGTAGCCGCAAGCGTTGTCGAGGCATGGCCCACGAATCCATGGTCTAACAGTTCCTCGCCGTGGTCCGCCGTGACCACGATAAGCGTCTTCTCGAGCAGTCCGTGTTTTTGCAGCCTGGCGTATAGACGCCCGAAAAAGTTGTCGAACTCTCTCACTTCCGCGTCATATAAACCCTTGATAAACGGCGCGTCAGTTTCCTCGAAGCTGACCGTGCCCACGGGCGCAGTGGCAGCATCCGACAGGACGGCTTTTATCCCCGCTGACAGTTGGCCCTCTTCCGGCAGAATCGGAAAATACATCGACCGCGAGCCTTCCTTCGGTTTGTAGGGAAGATGAAGCGACCTGTAGTGATACCAAAGGAAGAACTTCGCGTCGTGGTTCTCGTCGAGCCAGTGGAAAATCTCTTCGCCGTCGCCGTCATGGAAATACTTCTGCTCGACCGGACCGACGCGAATGGTGGAAAACTCGGGCAGCGTCAAGAGAAAACATATGTTCGGAACCGCGTACCGAGACTAGCGG
>CAYVDS010000011.1:23482-27505 GCA_964450145.1 uncultured bacterium | reverse complement strand
AGTAGAAATAGCAATTACCGCATCACCATTTTTAACTATTGATTCTATCTGTCGGCCTCGCGGAAGCAGTCAAAGATGGTGGTAATGTTGGGGTGGAGCATCTTGCCGCGCTCATCCACCTGGTGCGCCGGCGGCTGGAGCGACGTGAGGATGGACATGAGACCCGGAAACGTCCACGCAGATTGACTGTAAGCGCGGCGGAACAACTGCCCCTTTTCGGCAATGGCGTCTATGTTAGGGGTGGTCATCTTATGGTAGCCGTAACATCCCAAATGGTCGGCCCGTAATGAATCAACCGTGAGAAGGATAACATTAACATCGCCGGGCATCCGGCCCTTGAAAGGCGGCGTGTTCAGCAGAAAGATAAAGACGGCGACGATAAACGCGACCGATACCCTTATAATCTCGCGCAGCTTCATATGTTCGTTTCGGATGAGGAGACCGCCGGCGCAGTCTCCCTGGTCAATAGCGCCGCCACGATGAGGCCCAGAGCCGAGGCAATCACATTCGTCACAACGTCCCTCCATTCGAACACACGGTTCGGAAGTGCGTGCTGGATAACCTCATCGACCAGCCCAAATAATGAGGACATAAGAAAAGCCAGTTCGTACGCCTTCATTCGCGAAAAATCAAACATGAGCGCCCTGTACGACAAATAAGCAAGCAAGCCGTATTCGAAGAGATGGAGGCGCTCGGCGGGGAACCGGCAATGATATCTCAAGAGCAAATAATAAATCGCCGCAATGCCAACGAGCAAGAAGAATTTGGAGACGTCAAACCCGTCGCGATGGCGGATCAAATAAATGGCAAAGCACAAGGCCAGAAGGAATAGAACAGCGTAGCCCAGCGCGTTAACTCGCGGTCCAAAGACGCTTGCAGCCCCTCTCCACAGGTATGGGGTTACCGGCAGCGAGACGAGTATCATGGCCATCATCCCGCCAGCGCACATCCACGCGCGCCGCCTGCGCGAGCGCGTCAGCAATTCCTCGGTCAAAACTTCCGTATCTCTCTGGTGATGGTCTTGCTGTATTGTCCGTTTGTGAGGCGGACATGGAATATATTGGTTCCACTCGCAAGAGGAAACCGAACGGAAAATTCGCCCGCCCTGTTGACCTTGAGTTTGACGCCATTAATCTCGACTCGGCATCCCGGCTCCGAGACGCCGTATATGCGGGCGTCCGCCGAACGAGTGTAACTCTTTTCTTCGGGTTGCGTCAACACCAGTGCGAACGGCCTCTTTTCCAATGTGGTGGTTTCTTCGGCGACCTTCCTCCTTGCGCGCTCGATGCGTCCGGGTTCGCGAACAAACTCGGAAAGCGTGCGCACATCGTCAGAAAGGTAAGCGCGAAGCGCTTCATCCGTAATCAACTCGCGGCAAATTTCGCGCACCCGGACTGACCCGGCGTCGCCAAGGCGCATCGCTCGAAGTTTTGCCTGTACGTCCTGCAGGCCCTGGCGAAGCAGCACGAGGAGTTCCATATCTTCCAGTCCCTCGCGAAGTAACTCAAGCCTCACCGAAGGGGCCGGCTCCATATCATCATCGGGGTATACAAGCACGCCCTCGCCATTACCGAAGTAAGGGATAAACGGCTCATCGAACGGCTGGCGCCAATTGGCGGTCTCCCAGTGAAGGAAACCCCTAATGCCATAGAGTTGCTGGAGCCAGGGCACTATCCTGAACGCAGCCGGATCGTCCTCGATGTGCAGAGTGGGAAACGGCCTGACGCCGCCCGCGGTGTACCACCACACCTCATCTCCGGCGCTTAATCGGCCGCGCACCGCATCAAAATACTTCTGCCGGTCCACAAAGCTGTGGGGCAAGCCCTCAGGTAAGAACTGGAGATGAACGCACCAGATATCGACCGCACCAACCAGGAGTTCATCGGGAAAACAGGTGACCAGGAATTTCGGATGCGGCGAGGACGAATGAATCGTCTTGCCCGTCAGGATTATCGCCTCGTACTGATGATAAGTAGGTTCATCGATAAAATACACGAACAGCTTGTCGAGCCAGCCGCCCCGCCGCGCCAGCGAGATGGCGTTTTCGAATCGAGGATCATCAGGCGGAAATGGAATCCTGCATGCGGAAACGCGTTCGTTTGCAAGATAAGAAGCGATTCGAGGATTGTCGAGTGAAATGGGCGGCTCATACGGAGAAAGTCTGCGTTCAACTAGAAACCAGTAGAAAGAATCCGCCAATCGTCGATACTCATCCGTCCCCTCTTGCACGCCATAGTGCTTCGCAACAAGATCGTAGCTGAGACCGGCTACGGCGGGCTTCGATGGAGCCGCCGGAATCGTCAAGGGCAACACCTCAAGATGGATCGGAATCTCAATTGAGCCTGTCTCTTCGGACTCGATGCTGAGAAAAGAGTCATATCGCCCGGGCACGGCGCCTTTGGGCACAAAAAGATCAACCCATATCCGCATCAGCGCTTCCGGGACAATGTCAAACACGGCTCGCTTGCGCAACACGTTTGGATAAAGGCCCGCCATTTCCGCGACTAGCGGAGTCGAGATAAGTGTATCTTCCTCAAGATAGGTCAAAGCATCGAACTCGTAACAGCCGCCGTCTGAAGAAGTGAAACGCGCCACCTCCATCGTTAATGCATTGATCTTGCGATCAGAGCTGAGAGCCAATTGAAATGTCTCATGTTCATTGCGCGTGCAAGTAATTTCAATCGGTGGCTCGTACGGGCCGCAAGCATTGGTGGCATACAGCCTGCGCGTGCTCTCTGCCCATGTGGCCCGAATGAGCGGCGGCGGGTATGACGCGGCAGAAGGTTTCACTTGCTTGTCGCTTACTGCATCCCGTATTCCCGCGACCGCTTGCTCCTGCGAAATCAGGCCGGCATCGAACCGCTCGATCACGCGCGCAACCTCTGAGGACATTGTCCCGCTGTCTCGGCGAAGCGGGAACGTGCCCGCAGTCTCTGAGGCTTGCGCTAGTTGGGCGTATATGGGCCCACGTGGATGCGCTGTCTCAACCATGCGGCGGGAGACTCTGTAAGGAGGAACAAACAAGATATCCCTCGCAAACTGGGCATAACCTTCGAAGGAATAAAAGAACGACAGGAACTCTGCTATCGCTGAAGGATCACTGGCTGTTTTTGATACAACAAATACGGGACTGTCGGACAAACCGGTTCGGACTGCGAATGCATCACCCGGGACCATACCCACGGCAAGTGGAGTGGTATTCTCTTTAAGCAAGCTGGCAACCATCGCCGCATCATCAATTTGGAAGAAGGCCTTTCCGTTGGCCACATCAGCAAAACTTGGATCCCAGTACTTGAAGTGCGGTGACAACATCGAGTTATTCCGCCTCAGTTCGCGGATATAACCGAGAACGTCTCTTGTTGCGGCGCCGACTTCCTCAGGATTACTGTTAAGTTCATATACGTCCACCCCTTTTTGCAAACACAGCAAATTGAAAAGAATAGCCATCGAGCGAACACTCAATACAAACCGCTTTCCGCCGGGACGATCAGCCGTTCGTATCCCATTTGCAAGATCGCTGAGACTGCCCCAATCGCTCGGTGGTTCCACAAGGCCCACTTCACGGAGCAGGCTCGGGTTATATATGAGCACAAACGGATTGAGATGAGTGGGAATCCCGTAGAGTCTTCCGCCAAAGATACCGTAGGAAACAGCGGTATCAGAGAGGTCTACCAGACACCGCGACCGGAACGACTCGGGAAACTCATCCAGCGGAACAATTGCCCCTGCGTCTGCCAGCAAGGGAATTGCCTGCCGCTCCACGAGCGCAAGATCGGGCATCCCCGACGCTTCGGAGACTGCCAATTGCATCAGCATTCGTTCGGCAACCGTTCCTCCTGCAGGGCCAAGCGCTTCAGCATGAAGCCTCAGATTTTCGTGGTGGCAATTGAAATCGTCTATGATAGATTCGAAGATTTCGCGCTTCTTGCCAGCCCATTGGTGCCAGAGGCGGACATCCGTCTTAGGAGTGTGTTTTTCTGCGAATGCCTTACGGGATAAGCACAAGAGCGCCACAGCGAGGAG
>CAYVDS010000011.1:6897-23472 GCA_964450145.1 uncultured bacterium | reverse complement strand
ATCAACAACATATTTTACCCGCTCCGATAACCCGAGTAAAACAATCAAGGCAAAGAATTGGGGACATGACGGAGCGTCTTTTCCCCGATATCGAAGGCGAAAGGCGAACACCGATAACCTGCCTCGGTTCGGGCGTCTGCAGGAAGCGGAGAGCATAAGAGAAGGATCAGCCCTTTCTTACTCTTAAGGATAGGGTCTCCTCGAAGACCTTTTTGTCGGATTCGCCGAACAACGCAAAGATGACATGGTTGATGCTGCGGCCTTTTGCGCATAAATGCCGCTCGGCAAGCTCGATCATGATTTCAGCGCACCGTTTGACGGGAAACCCGCCCACACCGGTGCCTATAGCGGGAAAAGCAATAGACGATATCTTAGCTTCTTCGCCCCTGAGAAGGCTGTTGTAAACGGAATCCCGCAGCGACTTTTCCGAAACCGGTTCGTCGCCCATGCTCGCAGCGTGGATAACATACTTTGCCGGAAGTTTGCCCGCGCTGGTTATCGCTGCCTCGCCTATTTCGATACGTCCAATCCGGTTGCACTCCTCCTGAATGGATGGGCCTCCCTTGGTTCTTATGGCGCCGGCTACGCCCGAGCCCAGGATGAGGTGATTATTGGCGGCGTTTACAATCGCGTCCACTTCGAGTGAAGTTATGTCCGCCCGCATGACTTCGATAGCGCCGTTCTCCACCTTCACTTTCATGCCCGTTCTCCGTCGTTTGCTGACAACCGCAACCGCTTTGTTTGATTCGGGGACACGATGCGGTCTTAATTCGGGGACACAATGCGGCATCGTGTCCCCGAATTAAGGGCCGTTTCTTCCACACATAATCTTTCCTCAGGCGGAGTAGGCTCGGGCAAAAGGCAATTCCTCCGCTTCATCCAGCCAGCGCATCAACACGTCAGGTGAAGCGCGGCTATAACGCGTTTGCCCTCTTCCGCGAGCTTATTGAACTTGTCGCATGCCTGCTTCGTCGGCGCCGCAAAAAGCTCGACGCCCCGCTTCTTGAGTTCTTCGGCCACCCGGGGGTCCACTTGCATCCTCGCCTGGTCGCCTAGTCCGACGACAAACACCTCAGGAGGGTTGGCGAGCACGTCGCCGATATCCTCGATCTGAAGCTTGTGGCCTTCTCTGCGCCACCAATCAGATTGAATTCTATCGGGATAGATAATGATATCCCGTTCGTATTTGCTTCCGTCGACGCTCACCACGCCGAAGGAATATCCTTTGATCACAGTCATTTGAGCAACCTCCTCAACGTCTCTGAACTACTCAATTCCTGAAGTCGTGAACTCCTATCGTTATTTCCTTTTATAGGAAGGTCCGCGGCTCTCTATCTCTTCTTTTTGTTTCCACAGATGCCCTTTGTGGCGCACTCGATCAAGTGAAGCAATCCTTGTTTCCTTCCCTTTCGTCCTGTTCCTTTCGTCTTTACCCTTTAATAACGCCGACCGGCTTCAGCCTTGCCACCCGAAGGGCAACGCCCGCCTCATGCATCACGTTCACAACGCGGCTCACGTCCTTATACGCCTCTGGCATCTCCTCAGCCAGAGTCTCGCGACCATGAGCCATGACAATAATGTTTTTATCCTCCAATTCGCGCTTGATGGAGCGCCCCTTGCCGACTTTAATGGCCTTCGAACGGCTGAGCACTCGTCCTGCCCCGTGACATGTCGAGCCGAAGGTCAACTCCATCGCGCGCTCGGCGCCCACGCACAGATATGACGCCCTGCCCATGTCGCCCGGGACAAGAACCGGCTGTCCGACACCGCGATAATCGGCAGGTATCTCAGGATGACCGGGCGGAAATGCGCGCGTGGCGCCCTTGCGATGTACCCATAGCATGAGTTGTTTCCCGTTGACGGAGTGCTTTTCGTATTTAGCGATATTGTGGCAAACGTCATATATGAGTCTCATTCCCAGATCGTGCGGGCTCATCCCAAGCGCATTCTCGAAAGCCTGGCGGGCAAGGTGCATGATAACCTGGCGGTTCGTCCACGCATAGTTCGCCGCGGCTGCCATGGCTGCAATGTAGTCCCGACCCTCTTCGGAATCGGCTGGCGCGCACGCCAACTGCCTGTCGAGCCGTTCGATCTTGTACTTCTCGGCCGCAGGCCCCATCACCTTCAGGTAGTCGTCGCACACTTGATAGCCAAAACCCCGCGACCCGCAATGGATCATCACGGTCACAGTCCCTTCCTCGATCCCAAACACGCGCGCAGCCTCCGGATGAAAGATTTCTTCCACCACCCCCACTTCGAGAAAATGATTGCCCGAGCCGAGCGTGCCGACCTGAGCGAGTCCGCGCTCGATCGCATGTTCGCTCACCTTGTCGGGGTCGGCGCCGCTCAAGCAGCCTCGCTGTTCCGTGCGCTCAACGTCTTCATGGTAGCCGTATCCCCGCTCGACGGCCCACTTTGACCCTTTGATCACCAGCTTGCGCAGTTCCGGCGGGCTTAGCTTTTCGATAGCGCCTTTCGCTCCCACGCCGGTCGGAATCGCATGGAACAATGTCGCCACGAGTTCGCGGATTTTCGGTCTGATGTCCTGAATCGACAAATTGGTCCGCATCAGCCGAACGCCGCAATTGATATCGTAGCCAACTCCGCCAGGAGATATGATGCCGCCCTCTTGCGGATCGGTGGCCGCGACTCCGCCGATAGGGAACCCATAACCCCAATGAATATCCGGCATGGCCAGCGAATACTTGACGATTCCGGGAAGCGTCGCGACGTTTGCCGCCTGCTCGGGGCTCTTGTCCTTTGAGATGTCCTTCATCAATTCGTCGTCGGCATATATTCGGGCGGGCACACGCATCGGCCCCGACCTTTTTATTTCAAATACGTAATCGCCGACCTTTTCTATCTTAACCTCTATCATCGGGGAATATCCCTTTCCTCACACGTCAAATATAACTTTGGCGACCCATTCCCGGTCAGCCCGAGAGACTTTGAGCTGATGATAGGTAGCTGCCTTTATATGCTGGCCCAGTGGGTGTTTTTCCTTGTCGTATGGCTCGCCTCTCACCTTCCCCGTGAGCGACGTATCGGTCATGGAGTCCACCTCAAACTGGCTGAAAAACACCCCACTGACCTCGGCCCTGTAAACCAATTCGTTGAGCCATGTGACCATGAGATTCTCGATTGAATCGGCCTCGACACTGACATCCGCTTTCTGCGACGGTTTCACTTTCGAGATATCAACCATAAGGTCGAACATTGCGCAGGCCGCCAGCGCGAACAACTCTTCTTTGCTCTCAGCTTTCACGGAAATGCCAATATCAGCGGTGTGCTCGATTATCTTGTACCTGCCCCGTAATACAGAAGCATCGGCAACTGCTTTGGCCGCCATATGATTCACGACTCCTTCGACCGAGGACAAAACCGGATGGAAACTTCTCTTGATCCAGAAAACTTTCCTCTTCCAAGTATAATGAAGGGAGCCGCAATTAGCAACGTTTCCGGCGCCGGTTGGAACAGAACAAGTGAGGCAGACTGTGAGGTCGAATTTAACTGCACCGCCGAAAGGAGGAAACAACCGGCATGTTGCTCAAAAAGTAATGGCCCTTTGTCATTCTGAGCGAAGCGAAGAATCTATACGGCGTGTTGCCCAAACCAATCTCGATGAATTGCCTGGCCGGCTGGGGCATGGTGGAATTCTTTCGTTTTTATCATTCCCGCGAAGGCGGGAATCCATTCTTCTTCTAACTGAAACATTTGGGCAACACGCCGTATCACTAAAAGATTCTTCGTCGCTTCGCTCCTCAGAATGACAAATCTGATACAGCGTGGAGTGGAATCTTATTTGGCGACAGGTCGCTAAGACCGGCCTTTCTAGTCGGATTCGTCGTGGATTTCGGGCTTTTGGGTTTTGGGTAGATTGTCAAAGCAGGGGATGCAATAGAGAACGCCCAATCTGCTGAGGCGATAGCCGTTTATGAGGGAGCCTCCACATTGGGCGCATCGTCCCTCTAGGTAGGTTCGGGCCGAGCGTTCGCGTTCTTTTTCCCGAATTGTTCCTTCGAAACAACCGGGGCAAAAACGCAACCCGATGGCAGTAACCCGATAGTCATTTCCAAGAGCGGCGCCACACCGGGCGCACACTATCTGCTCGGGCCACTCATCATGGGGTTGGGCGGTCATGGCTGGCTCCGATGGGTTTGACGCTCCAAAACGCTATGACGACAAATGCTCTCTGTGCCAGTAGACCGGATACTGACGGCGGGAACAAGAGTGCGCTCTGTTGCTTACCAGCCTGCAAAACGTCTGCTCAACGGGTTCCCAAATCTCTCCCCCGTCACTTCTTGTTTGGCACTGGATGCGGGCTGGCGAGCGGCTGTTGGGCTTGTGCCGGCAAACCTTCGGCGAGCGCTTTGACTCTCTTGATGAGATCGCGCGTGTTGAACGGTTTCGTCAGGAAATCGTTCGCCAGCTTGGTCGTACTTTCCTCCTCGATGGCGTTCTTGCCGGTAAGCAACATTACCGGCGTTTCCCTGAACTTGGAACTCTTCCGCATAAGCTGCAGCAGCTTTGTTCCACTCACCTTGGGCATAACGACGTCGAGGATGACGGCATTGAACATGTGCTTGCGAAGCATTTTGAACGCCTGTTCGCCGTCACGCGCGGTGCTGACCTGGAACCCTTCGTGCTCCAGAATTGCCTTGATCACCTCCAACACATCGAGGTCGTCGTCAGCGATCAAGACTCGCTTCTTCCCCATATCTTCGTTCCCCCCGAATGCGCCGACTCAAAATTTCACGAGCATGATAATAAAAGCGATCGCACGGGGAACAGCTAGATGTTTTGTCGTGCCGATATGGGGACTGTCTCTGCTGCGTTTCTCTACATCCGGAATTCGTGAATGATGATACGGGGCGCAATGATATTATATTGAAAGCATATGAACGTGGCCGGAAAATCGAACGCCTCGATGTGGGGACCATTGGGAAATGTCCCCGTGTTCGATATCTTCCGTTTTTCGTCATCTCCCCGTGCCCGTCATTCTAGCACGGCCATCTTCGTTTTTCAAGCACAAAATTGAAGCGCGCCTTTGGCGACATAATGTCGGAAAATCGGGGACACGATGCGGCATCATGTCCCCGATTTCCAGCACGAAAGACGATATGCCCAACAGACCTTCTTTCTGTCACAACCCGCTCGGTGCCGTAACCTGTCACGCACCCGCAATAACGGACAGTCGTAAGCGTGTCTTGATTTTTTGCAAACAACTTGTATAATTGTATGAAGAAGAAGGAAGACCGCGTTTGAGATAAATATATAAAAAAACTATTTTCCAAAAAGGCAACGAGAGCGTGGGCATGAACAAACCAATAGTCTCACTGAGGGCTGTGTGGCGAGGCGCGATGTTATCCTGCCGGACGGCGGCGGTTATCGTGGCATTCATCGGCGTTTCGTCGGCGGGTCTTGCTTTTCCCATGGAACACGCAACACCGCGTCTGAGCGTGGCGCAAAACCAGATGCAAGGAGAATCCCTTCTCGTAGACCCTTCATGTTCGACAACTCAATTGATCTACGCGCTCGAACACGCCGAACTCAGGTTTCAGCGGCGCTACGCAGCGGAGCTCCTTGGGGACCGCGGCGCCAAGGAAGCCCTTCCCAATTTACTGCGCGCGCTGAAGGACCGCGAGGAGGTAGTCCAGAAAGCCGCTGCGGAATCCCTTGCAAAGATCGGCGACGAATCCCTCTTCCCCGAACTTATCTCGAATACCATCGATCCGAACCCGTTCGTGCGCGAATATTCGGCATACGTGCTCGGAAGACTGGGGAAGAAAGAGAACAGAAGCGTGGTCAAGAGCCTCGAGGACATGGCGGCCGACCGAGACAAGAATGTGCGGGTAGAGGTTATATATGCGCTTTATAAGATAGGTTCTCCTTCCAGCAAAGGTATCTTCATTGGAGCGTTGAACGACGAAGAACCGAGAGCGAGAAGTTACGCGGCAACCGCCCTGGGGAACGTCAAAGACCCGGAGGCGGGACGGGCGCTTGCAATCGCGCTGCAGCGTGAGAGCGATGAGAACGTCCGGCGCATGGTCGCCTCGGCCCTCGGTAAGGTCGGAAGCGGGTCCGCAGTGAACGCGCTCGTCGAAGCGATTCCGCACGAAACCGAATCCGTCCGGGCCGATATCGCAGTCGCGCTCGGAGAAATAAAGACGCCGGAGGCAGTCAAAGCGCTTGTGGGTCTGCTTTCAGACCCGAGCGCGAATGTGCGATCGAAAGCCGCAGCCGCGCTGGCAGGCATCAAGGACCCGTCATCTGCCCACGCGCTGGCGGCCGCGTTGAAAGATCGCGCCGCGATTGTGCGTCGCGAAGCCTCCCGCGCTCTTGTCCTGATCGCAGACGTATCGGTCACAAGCGAACTGGTTGAGGCGCTTGGAGACCCTGACGCATCAGTGGCCGAAAATGCGGCGGCTGCGTTGATCAATATGGCCGACCTGCAGACCGTCCATGCGCTGATTCCGGCTATTGACAGCGCCAACGAGTCGCAATCAAAGCGAGCGCTCTCCGTTCTCGAAGAAATCACTCACAGACCTTATGGGTCCGACATCGAGAAATGGAAAACGTGGTACCATGAAAATTTCGAGCCGCAAGGCTGAGCCCCGAGCAGATTGAGGAGTAAACCGTGAAAGCGCCGGAACAGGGACATGACGCCGTCAGCCGAATGTTGAGTCAACTCACCACGTTTCAAAAGTTTGTCCTGATGGGCCAGCTATTATCCGGTATTACGCACGAAGTCAACAACCATCTAACCGGAGTATACGGGTATGCGCAGCTCCTGCTCTCGCAGGAACATACGAAAACGGTCGCGAAGGAAGCTGACAAAATATGCGCTTCCGCCATTAAGTGTCGGAACCTGATCGCGGATCTGAAACGATTCGCTCAATTCACTGAGGAGAAGGAATTCAATAACATCAATCTCATATTGAAGTCTTCGCTCGACCTCGTTCGGCGCCAGTTTTTGAAAAAGTCGTTTCGGCTCAGTGAGAACTACGCGGAGGATATCCCTCCGTTCGAGGTCGATGCGACCGCTCTCGAGCAGATGTTCTTGAACGTCATCCAGAATTCCTTTGCGGCGCTTCAGGAAAAAGGCGGCGGCCTGTCGATCTCAACCCGCAGGGAAGACGGGCGGGTCGTCGCAATTCTTGAGGACGATGGTCCCGGCATGAGCGAGGAGGCGCTTGCGCACCTTTTCACGCCGTTTTTTACGACCAAAGCGCATCTGCGGTGCCTCGGGCTGGGCCTTACGGCGTCAAAAATGCTCGCCGAAGCGCACGGAGCGACTCTCGAGGTTAACAACCGTCCGAGTGGAGGAACAAGCGTGAAAGTCAGTTTCCCTTGTCAATCTCACGAGTAAACAAGGAACTATCTCGAAAATGAAGATCACAGCCGAAAATGTCGAGAACTTCTTGAAAAGCCTTGAATGCAGGTATGAGAGAGAAAAGATGTCGCTCGCCGGCGTCGAAAACGTGGAGATTCGCCTTTTCAATCATACGACGGGAGAACAGGCGGCCCGTCTCGAATTCATAAATAACGTTCTCACGAGGATTGACTACTGGGACCAGTCCAAGAAAACGATCGAGACGATAAAGTGGGAATAGGCCCTGTCCCGTAATTGGCGAACCAAGATGGGGCTTCTGTAGGTGCGAATTTATTCGTCTCGCCAAAGGCGGGATTTTCGGGCCACGCATGCGAATAAATCGAAAAATCGGGGACACGATGCGGCATCGTGTCCCCGATTTTTCGGCACACGCCTTTTTATGGGCCTTAAAGGCCCGAGTATCCGGTGAGTCTTACCCCGGCTTTCTCGATGCCCTCGCGCACGCGAGGTGAGCAGAGAGCCGCAAGTTCGCGCTCCCACTTGTAGCCCCACGGATGCTTCCGCTCCAACCGCACATCATCGGCTCCGGGATGGCAGGAAAGTTCGGTTGTTCCCTCAGGCAGATTCCAGACCACGCGCTCGATCTCATCCTCAAGCAATCGCCCGGCGAGATGGAACCCGAAATAGTGATCGGACGCCCGCAATCCCGCCGCGATCATGACGCCCGCATTCCGCGCCGCCAGCCATGCAAGAAGGTCGGCCTGCAAACGTCGCAGCGCGCCAACTGGCGGCCCGCCGCCCGGCCATATATGCGCGGTGGGGAGGCGCAGCCATTTTACGTCAAACTCGCGCGCCAGGCGCGCGACAATGCGGAAAACCGGTGGCACAACGTGGATATGCTGGTGGCTGTCAATATGTGTGATCCTGATACCCGCGGATCGTATTCTCTCCATCTGCGCGCGAAACTCTCGCTCCACCTGTGCAAAACTGATAAGTCCCATCATAATCCCCGCACTGAGTGTCACCGGGTTTTGAGGAAACAAACCGTCGCCTTTGACTAGCGAAGGGACTTCGACGGGAGCGAGAAGCGGTCCGCCCGAAAGAGATGGTCCTCTTGTTAAGGTAAGGTGAACGCCGACATCCAGCGAAGCGTTTTGGCGCGCCAGTTCGACGGCGTCCTCGAAAGCGGCGCCATTCGCTATGAGCGAAGCGCTGGTGACAACGCCTTGCCGATGCGCCTTGATAATGGCGGAATTCACTTCATTTTCGAGGCCGAAGTCATCGGCATTTACGATCAGTATTTTGCGATTGGCCATCTTCAGGTTACAATCCTTTCCCCCCTTTGCAAAGGGGGGCAGGGGGGATTTTGCCGAGTATGCTGACCAGAAAATCTACTCGGGCTCTTTTCCGTCAATCGCAAGCTCGTCAGGCGATACAGGCGCATTCGCTTGTACTCCCAAATAAGCTCATATTCCGTCTGTATCCCCACAAACCGGAACTGGTCGATAATCTCGTCCGTCGCGAAAACCGGCAGCCGCATCTGCAATCGTTTCTGCGCGAGCCGCAGCGCGTCCATTTGCATCCCGAGTCTTCCCGGGGTGTATTCAGTCACCAGGTACACGGTCTCCGGCGGATGCTCGCGATTGTAATAGCGTATCATAGGTTCGTCCGCAGTGGTAAACAGAAGATTGCGCCCCACCAGTTTGCCTATGGTCTCGGAAGCAAGTTTGTCGTCGTTCTCTTTCCTCAGGTAAATCAAATCCGGCAGGTTAGGCCCCAACGACGCAAGCAGGAGCAACAGGAGCACAGCCGTTTTTGCAGGATGACCCGCCCATCGTCCTCGCGAGCCGTCGAACATGTCGGCGCCCGCAAAACAGAGCAACAGCGAAGGGGGGAGCGAGACTATGAAATATCGGTGCATGGAATACATACCGGTGTAAAAGGCGTATGCCACAAGCATCCATATGCCGGCGAATGAGGCGATTAGATACCTTCTCCGGATAAGGAGCGCGATGCAACCGGCGGCAGATAAACCTACAAGCACTGGGGTCAAAGACTCGAGCGCGATCTCCGTGGTGCTGCGTATATAACGCGCGAATTCATAATATGTGAAGAGGAAACGCCCGGAAGTCGATGTCAGATGCATGATGAGCGCGGGCCGGTATATGAGCAACGAACAACCGAAGAAACCGAGCAAGGCAAAGGACAAAAGCCTTGTGGCGGGGGTCAGGCCTTTCCATCCAAACTCGTAGACAGAAAGTATCAAGAGCGGCACAAACAGGAACATAACGCCGTTCGGTCTTGCGGCCCATGCGGCGGCAAAACAGAACCCGAATGTGAGCGCCCATTTCCTGCTCCGCTCCTCGAGCGTCCGCTGCACGAGATAGAGACTCCATGAGGTGAATGCAAATCCCGCGATTTCGTGTGAGAGATACGTCGTGAACCGAATAAACGAAGGTGAAAGAATCAGCGCTGCGGCCACGAATGCAGCCGTCTGCCAATTCACAAGCTTTCGGATAAAGTGATAAAGTGGCCATATACTGACCGCGCCGAGCAAAACCGCCAGCGTGTTCACTGCGGCAATCTGGCTCAACCCGAGAGCGTGGGCCAGTCGAGTGGCGACCACGAACATATACATCGTCAACGGGTGGTCCCAATACGAGCCGTAAGTGTGCGTCTCAATATATTGCAGCGCAGAAAGCGCCTCGCGGTATGAATCGGGCTCGCCCATGTTCGGCCGCATGAAGAAGAGACCGATGAACAAGGATGTCCCCCCAAGAATGAATGGGATTGCTCTCGGAAAGATGCCCGTTGTGTTGTCAGCGCTGGCAGGTGAAAGTCTGGCGGGAGTTTCCATCGAAACGTGTCTCTTCATGCCCCTTTGGCATTTACGTCATCCAGAATGAAAAAGACGCCTGAGGATGTACTTGGACATCTCGTAGAGAATCTTCACGATAATCGAGGGGCTTGCAAGAGTGGACTCGCCAAGCACGCGCGGATAGTACATGATATCGATCTCTTTGATACGCGCACCCCTTCGTTTGGCCTCGATGAGCATTTCGGCGTCGATAAATGAGCCTTCTGACCGCAAATCGAGTTTCTGTAAAAGTCCGCGCCTTACCATCTTGTAGGAGAAGTTCACATCGCGCACGTCGAGCCGAAAAATCGTCCGTATCATAAAATTATAGACGGCGGTGTAGATAATGCGTTTGACTGACGGCTCGCGCGTAAGGCGGCGCCCGTTGACAAAGTCGTACTCCCGCATCAGCGGGATCGCTTTTTTCATGTCTTCCATATCGATGGGATTGTCCGAATCGGTGATGAATACAAGCTCTTTGCCGGCTGCCGCAATGCCATCCCTGACAGTTCTTCCAAACTTGTAGTTCCTGTCATGGTGAATCACCTTAAGGGCGGGGATGCTTGAAGCCATTTCATCAAGCATTTTGCCGGTTCCGTCGGCGCTCGCGTCGTCAACGACGACGATCTCGAAGTCGTCCGAGGAGTCTTTGAGGACTTTAAGGGCTGAGTTGACCGCCCTCTCGATATTATCCTTCTCATTATAAGCAGGCATCACGACCGAAATGCCTGGCCGATTGGCGTTTTCCACCACGCATCTTTCTCCGGACACTCTCCCGTTCTCGACCCACAACAATGCGGCAAACGAATAGAATGATATATGTCAACACCTGATAAGTCAAGCTTGGCGGAATCATTTTGAAACCACGGGGAAGACAGCGCGGCATGTCCGAAACCAAATCGGAGTTATCACCGGGGGCGAGAGGCGAAAAGCATGATCAAGGCCAACAAATACCCTGCCGTTCCAAAGGCCAGAGCTACGGTAAATCCGAAGCTTATCGCGCCGGCGATCGATGTCACGCTTGCAAGGACCGAAAACACGCCGTTGAGGCGCCAACACCATGGGATGAGGAACTGAGCCCTCGACGTGGTGAGCTTGACGCCTAGCGGGAACGGCATTCCCATGAGGACACCCAAGGGCGCGATCAGGATAACAGAGACGACGATTCGCAGCCACGTCGCCTCGGCAATCAGACGATGAATGATAGGCGACAGGAACACCATGTCGACAAGCAACAGCAGGACGAGCGCGGCAAGCGCTTTTGTGACAAGCGAATATGCGCCGGATGCCTGAGCTCGCTGTGTGAGAAGACTCCCGAGGCTGCTGAACAACAGAAGCGAGAACAGTATGACTGAGAGAGAGTATATCGGATGGCCGAGAAATAGAGTGAACTGCTGGATGAGGGGAATCTCTACCATGATGAATCCGAACCCGATCATCACAAAATAGAGAAGACAATTCCAGTGCAACATGAGGTCCCGAAACTTGAGCGACCGTAACAAGAACAGTGGGGCCAGTAGGAACAGAATCGCCAGAGCGATCATAACCAGGAGCAGATTGCCCAGAACCACGATTGCTTTGGTGTTGTACTTGGTGTATCCCTGTTCAATCTGCGTTCTGAAAAATGATCTGATACGGGCCACGTGAAAGAAAAACGGCTTGTCGTCATTTGGCGGAACGATATTTAGAGGATAGTCACGATAGAAGGATTCTCGCCTCGATTTGTCAAACAAGCAGTCGAAAGAAGAATGGGCTGCCAAGTCGGGCGAACAAAGGATGTCGAATCCTAACCACTCGCATATCTCTTTTGCCTTATGCACTTCTTCCGGAGTGAACGGCGTCTTCTTAATAATGAGCGTAGCTATGCCGTCCGGCCCGCTGTCCATCGCAAAATCCGCTTTTGCAAGCAATACATGGTACCGCGGTTGTTCGACTCCGGCTCTTTCCAACGACTCCACCGCAAGCGCCGTAAGACGCAATGTCTCAGCAGGCGCGAACTCGAAATACCAGCGTGAGAAAGCGAGCAAGCCATCTTGCTTCAGATGCGCGAGGTACGTATCGAAAGCCTCAAGAGTGTAGAGATTATTCTCCGTGAGAGCGAATGCGCCCGAGCACGTCGCGGCCCAAGTATCGACCATTGAGGCCTGGATCATGTCATAATGCTCTTTACTTCGCGCGAGGAACGAGCGACCCTCGTCAATGTGAATTTGCACGTCGGGACGCTCATAGATGCCGCCGACAAAGTCGCGGAAGTCGTCGTGAACCGCTTTGACGATGATTGGATTGATTTCGATTCCCTCGATCGGCTTCTGCCCGAATGCGACGGCGGCAAGCACATCCCGCCCTCCTCCGGGACCTATGACCAGAACACTCGCTCCTCGCTTGAGCCAGTGCGCCAGCGAGGTAATGTCGTATTTGAGAAGTTCCACCTTGCGGAGGTCGCCGTCGAACATAACCAACGGCGTACCCGCAGACGCATCAATCTGCATCAGCATATGCGGCGGTCTATATCCGTTGAAGACGGGGCTCAGGGCCCAAGTAAACACGGGATTGTCCGGCAAATTCAAGACGGTCACGCGAGAAAAGGAATTCCACTTCTCAAAGACTACGTTTTGTTCTTTTCTGTGGGTGGCTTCCTTATAGTGCTTTACGGCGGTCATCTTTGTCAGGAAATCGCCGCGATCGAGCATGAGTACGATGAGGGCAAGCGCAAATACCGAGCTTGGGACGAGAGAAGCGGATTTGGGCCTGCGGGAAATACTGAAAACAGATGAAGCTGTTGCGCTGACCACAGCCGCCACGAGCATGACCTGCGGCCCTGTCAAGAAATTCAATGCGACTTGCGTAACCAAGCATCCGAAGGCCGCTCCACTAAGGTCAAAGAAATAAAGACTGCTCACGCGCTCCGCATGATGCCACAAGATAAGGGCTATGCAGATTCCCCCAAAGAAAAACGGAAGGGCGGCCATACCATAAAGGAAACCAGAAGTGGCGATTCCTTTCAGGGTCAGGCTGGGCTGGAACGGAATATGCAGAATTACCATCAGCGCGAGCACGATGGAAATAGCCATGAAGAAGGAAAACAGCGGCAGTTGCCGATCTATCTTTTCTTTCACGAACGCCTTCTGCGACAAGAACACGATAAGGCCGCTTGTACTGACGCCGAAAAGGGCAACGGAAATCGCCACAAAAGCGAAATGGTACCACATTGTAACCGAGAAGATCCGGGTTAGGGTGATCTCGAGCAAGAGGATGCAGAGGCTGATCAGTAAAAGCCCTGCAAATCGAGACCAGTGAAGCTTTTTTTCGGCGTGACCTTCCATGGTTCCATGAGCCCGGGGAATATGCTCCGGAGTGGAATCTTTTGATAACATCACCTACGAGATTGGAGTAAATATTACACATGCGACTTGCTGAAGTCAAATGGCGGGCATCTTCGAATAATTCTGAAACCACGGGGAAAACGGGGAAGACAGCGCGGCATGTCCGAAACCAAATCGGAGTTATCACCGGGGGCGAGAGGCGAAAAGCATGATCAAGGCCAACAAATACCCTGCCGTTCCAAAGGCCAGAGCTACGGTAAATCCGAAGCTTATCGCGCCGGCGATCGATGTCACGCTTGCAAGGACCGAAAACACGCCGTTGAGGCGCCAACACCATGGGATGAGGAACTGAGCCCTCGATATGGTGAGCTTGACGCCTAGCGGGAACGGCATTCCCATGAGGATGCTCGTGACTTGGCGCCTTCGTGGTGAATTCTTCTCGCTTCTTTTGGCTGCGGCTTTGCTTCCCCGTGCTCCCCGTGGTTGAGGATTACTTTAATTCGGTGTCATTCGCTTCATAAGTGTTCCGAGATGTATTGAATGGCTTTCTTAAGGCGAATGAGGGTTTTCTCTCTGCCGAGGAGTTCGACAGTCTCAAAGAAGCCAGGGCTGATGGTTTTGCCGGTGAGGGCGAGACGGGCGGGATGCACGAGGTCGCCAAGCTTCAGGCTCTCGCGTTCGATGTATTCGCGGCAGCGACCCTCGATGGTCTCAACAGTGAATGATTCACAATCTTCAAATATGCTCGCGAGGTCGGCGAGAACTTTCTTGGCAGATGGCTTCGACCACTGTTTTTTCACGCCAGCGGCGTCGTAGCTCTCAAAGTCACGGAAGAAATAATCTGCGTAGCCGACAATATCGGTGAGAAGATGGAGCCGTTCCTTCGTCGCGCGCGCAAGTTTCACGAGCCACTCCCGATGTGATTCACGGCCGGATTCGGTCAGCAGGCCGGCCTTCACCAAAAAAGGCGAAAACCTGTCGGCAAGCTCCTCATCGCTCAGTGCGCGAATATATTGGCCGTTCATCCACTGAAGCTTGTCGGGGCTGAAAATCGCCGCCGTCTTCGACACGTCGGCAATATCGAAATCGCGCACCATCTCTTCCCACGTCATGATCTCGCGATTGTCTTTGGGGGACCAGCCGAGCAACGCCAGATAGTTCATCATCGCCTCAGGCAGATACCCCATCTCATCATATGCAGCGACGGCGGTCGCCCCGTGCCGCTTGCTCAGGCGCGAGCCGTCTTCTCCCATAATAAGGGAGACATGACCGTAGTGCGGCGGCTCAGCGCCCATCGCGCGCAGCAGGATTATCTGTTTGGGTGTGTTCGAGATGTGGTCTTCTCCCCGAATGACGTGCGTGATCTTCATCGTGAAGTCGTCAACGGAAACCGAGAAATTGTATGTCGGCGTAGCGTCGGAACGCAGGATTATGAAATCGTCTATCTCCGAATTGTCGAACAAGATGCGACCGCGCACCATATCCTCAAACGCGGTCGCACCGGAGGGTACCTTGACGCGGAGCACGTATGGAACTCCTTTTGCCTCGCGCTCGGCCACTTCAGCGGGAGACAGCTTGCGGCATCTGCCGTCATATCGCGGCGCGGCCTTCTTTTCGCGCGCTTCCTCGCGCATCGCGGTCAGTTCATCCGGTGTGCAGAAGCATTTGTAAACCGCCTCTGTCGCCAACAACCTCTTTGCCTCGCGGCGATAAATCTCAAGCCTCGCCATCTGATTGTAGGGGCCAAACTCGCCACCGACCTCCGGCCCTTCGTCCCAGTCGATCCCGAGCCATTTGAGCCCGTCGACTATTGCGGCAAGCGATTCCGGCGTGGACCGCTGCTGGTCGGTATCCTCTATCCTGAGGATGAACGTCCCATGGTGGTGACGGGCGAAAAGCCAGTTGAACAGGGCGGTGCGCCCGCCTCCGATATGGAGGGAGCCGGTCGGACTCGGCGCGAATCGAACTCTTACCTTTGAGGGCATTAGATTGCCTCCAGAGTCATGTCAAGCAAAGGAAAGAGATTCTTCGCTCGGGCCCGTGGCCCTTCGCTCAGAATGGTAACCGGGGAGTTCTTTGGAAACTCGCAATTATTCGGGGACACCATGCGGCATGGTGTCCCCGAATAATTGCCGGTCTTCGCGCGAATGACACTGTGATTCGAAGGCATCAGCTTACCTCCAGCATTCTATCGAGGGCCTGTTTTGCTTTGAGGCGGATGTCCTCGGACACTTCCACCTTGTAGCGCATATAGCGCAGCGACTGGGCGAGCCAGTCGAGCGTCGTCATTTTCATATTCGGGCAGAGAATGTGTTTGGCGGGCAGATAGAATCTCTTTTGCGAGTTCTCCTTGCGGAGGCGGTAGAGAATGCCCATTTCGGTCCCGATTATGAGCTCATCGGCCGTGGATTTCCTTACGAACTCGTACATGCCCGAAGTGCTGCACACATGGTCGGCCAGGTCAACGACCTCGGGCAGACATTCCGGATGCGCGACAAACAGAGCGTTCGGATGCTCGGCCTTCGCACGGCGGACGGCATCGGGGAAAATCAGGTGGTGAGTCGGACAAAACCCTTCATATGGGATTATTTCCTTATCGGAAAAGCGCGAAACGTAATGCGCGAGATTCTTATCCGGCGTGAAAATGATCTTCCTGGCGGAGATCGAGTTCACGACCTTGACCGCGTTCGCGGACGTACAACAAATATCGCTCTCTGCCTTGACCGCCGCGCTCGAGTTGACGTAGGTGACGACGACCGCATCCGTATGTCGCTGTTTTATCTCGCGCAGGCGCGGCACGTCGATCATGTCGGCCATCGGGCATCCGGCTTCGAGAACAGGCAAGAACACGGCCTTTTGCGGCGACAGTATGGCAGCGCTCTCCGCCATGAAGTGCACGCCGCAGAATACGATGACATTGGCAGCGGTCTTCGACGCCTGCCTGCTCAGGCCGAGCGAGTCGCCGCAGAAATCAGCGATCTCCTGAATTTCGTCGCGCTGGTAGTTGTGCGCGAGGATGACGGCATTGCGCTCTTTCCGGAGCGTGTTAATTTCAGCCTTCA
>CAYVDS010000011.1:0-6887 GCA_964450145.1 uncultured bacterium | reverse complement strand
ATTTCTGATATTCAGGATGTGGTGTTGTCACTGCTTTTTGCTTTCAACCCGGGAAATAGCCGGCGAGCCAACCGGTCGGGTCGGCCTTGAGCTCATCAATTATTCTGGCTCTTTTGACGGCCCCATTGCTAACTATACGGTTGTTCTTGTCGACCAAAACCTTCTTGGGCTCCCATCCGCGGGCTTGCGTCTCATCCACCGCGGCATACGAAATGATGATGACCGTGTCGCCCGGCGCGCCGAGCCTGGCCGCCGCGCCGTTCAGGCAAACCTCTCCGGTGCCGCGGCTGCCTTCAATCACGTAGGTCTCCAGACGGTTACCATTGTTGACGTTCACGACGTGAACCTGCTCATAGGGAAGGATATCGGCCGCTTCAAGCAGGTCCGAATCTATTGTGATACTGCCTTCGTAATGAAGGTTTGCGCCCGTGAGCGTGGCCCGGTGAATCTTGGACTTACACATGGTTCGATGCATCGTGTCCTCCTTGGTAGGCGTCGTTTAGGAATCGCCTCCGATTAGACAAGGGGAAACGGGGAAACGGGAAAAAGGCGAAAAGGGAAACAAACTGGTTTCTTATTCACAGTTCCCGATTCCCTTCCTCTCTTGTCAAATGGATTCCCGCCTTCGCGGGAATGACAAAAAAGAAGCCGTTTGTTCGTGTAATTCGCATAATTCGTTTCATTCGTGATCCGACTCTTTTTCTTCATTCGTGTAATTCGTCTCGCGCCTTGCGCGATTCGTGGTATTCGTGTTCCCGCTTCTTCTTTGGTTTCTTCTTCTTTTGATTGCCTATGCCGCAATGTGTCAAATTACTCTTAATATCTCGTTATCTATAAGGCGAGTCTTCCCGAAGAAAACGGCCAGAAGAGCGACCGCCTCAGTTTTTATTGTTTCGAGTTCCTCCAATGTGTCCGTGTCGGTAATCGAGATATAGTCGATTCGCGCAGTCGGTTGGCGTCTGATGTGCTCGCGCATCGCCGTGATAATAGTCTTCGCGTCGGTTCGGCCCGCGCGCACCATGTTTTTCGCCAGTTGCAGCGATTCGTACACGCAGAGTGCATCCTTGCGCTCATCAGAACTGAGGTAGACGTTACGAGAGCTCATCGCTAGCCCGTCGGCTTCGCGCACGGTCGGCAGAACAACTATCTCGAGATTCATATTCAGGTCCTTGACCATCCGGCGCATGACCGCGCACTGCTGATAGTCCTTCTGACCGAAAAACGCCCAGTGCGGCAAAACAATATTGAAGAGCTTGGTGCAAACGGTCGCCACACCCCTGAAATGAACCGGCCTCGATACACCGCAATGCGATTGTGTCAGCCTCTCGACATTGACGTAGGTCTGAAACTCAGATGTGTATATGTCGCGCGCCTCGGGGCAGAAAATGTAGTCAACCCCTGATTCTTTCGCTATTTTCTTGTCGCGTTCCATGTCTCGCGGGTATTTCTCAAGGTCTTCCGCCGGCCCGAACTGGGTCGGGTTCACAAAGATGCTCAAGACTACGATATCCGACTGCTGTCGCGCCGCGCGAATGAGGCTGGCGTGCCCATCGTGCAAGTATCCCATCGTTGGCACGAACCCTATGAGCAGGTCGGTCTCCCTTATCCTGTTCGCGAGCGCCTGCATCTCGGAGGGATCGCTTATTATCTTCATCTCTTTGGGTTTCACACCGCCGTTGCGCGGGCTCAGCTTCCCCGTATGTCTCATTTATAGATGTGCTCCTGCGAGGGAAACTTCCCTCCCTTCACTTCTTCGATGTATGCTTTCGCGGCTTCCTCGACGAGCGGCGCGAGATGCGCATATCGCTTCACAAATTTCGGAGTGAATCTCTCGAACAGTCCGAGCAGGTCGGGAGTCACGAGCACCTGGCCGTCGCAATCAGGCCCCGCTCCTATGCCGATGGTGGGAATCGCAAGCGATTCGCTCATCTTGCGGGCGAGGTCGGCGGGAACGCATTCGAGTACAACTGAGAAGGCGCCCGCTTCTTGGAGAGCCAAGGCATCGTCCATAAGCTTCTTCGCCGCGGCCTCATCGCGCCCCTGAACCTTGAACCCTCCGAACTTGTGGATTGACTGGGGCGTCAGTCCGAGATGACCCATCACTGGTATGCCGCATTTCGATATGGCCTCGATTTCCTTGACAAACTCCGCCCCGCCCTCGAGTTTAACCGCTTCGGCCCTGCCTTCCGAGACGAACCTGCCAGCGTTTTCGGCAGCCTGCGCGGGCGAGAGCTGATAGCTCATGAACGGCATGTCACCGACGATGAGCGAGACGGGTTGCGCGTTTGAGACGGCGCGGGTGTGATAAATCATCTGGTCCATGGTTGCCGTCAACGAGTTCGGCTCACCGGCGAAAACCATGTTTGCGGAATCGCCGACCAGCAGCATATCCACGCCGGCCTTGCTGAGGATGGAGGCCATCGGGTAGTCATAGGCCGTGAGCATTGTGATCTTCTCGCGGCGCTGTTTCTTCTGGAGTATGTCGGGAACGGTAATTTTAGCTGCTTTCATAAAAAAACCTCCCGAACCAAGTCCGGAAGGGAGTTTGTACGCTGTTTTTCCTTCCGTCTCGGTCCTTTTTAAGGATCCAAGCGGGTCTGTTAATGAATTGCGCTCAATTAGTTGATGCCCGAAGCTTGCGAACACCTTCTTCGCCGATGGCGCTACTCAGTTGCCTTGCGGTGAGGCCCAGCTTCGGGTGCCTCGCCTCCGGCGCAATCTCGGCAAGCGGCGTCAGCACAAATGCTCTTCGGTGCATCTCGGGGTGCGGAATCTCAAGATTCTCCTCCTTTACGCTTTCATCGCCGTACAGTAGGATATCTATGTCGATTATCCGCGGCCCCCACTTAAAGGTGTTCTCTCTGCCAGTCGCGCGCTCGACCTCCCTGATAGCGGCCAGCAAATCCAACGGCCTCATCCCGGTTTCGATCTCGGCGGCCGCGTTCAGGAAGTCCGGCTGCTCTTTCACGCCGACCGGCTTCGTCTCGTAAAGCGACGAGACGCGCTTCAGTATGACCCGGCCGGAACGGACAAGGCCGATGAGCGCCTTGTTTATGTTGGCTTCCCTGTCACCCAGATTGCTGCCGAGCCCGAGATAGGCTGTGACCACTTATTTCCGATTGACCCTTTGCCTGACTATCTCGATTTCCGCACAGTCGCACATGCCGTTCAACGGGGGGTGCGGCTTGCGGACTCTAACGACGACTTGCTCACAATCGCACCGCGTAAGTACGTCGGCGGCGACCTCTTGCGCGACTGATTCAATCAAATTATGATGCTTGCCATTTACGACGCCGCTGACGACGTCGTAAATATTAAGGTAATTAATTGTATCACTCACATCATCGGATTTGCAAGCTTTTTTGAGATAGGTGGATATCTCTACATCTACCTCGACGCGTGTGCGTACATGGCGTTCCCATTCGGTGCAACCGAGCGAGCAGAGGAAAACCATGTTCTTGAGGGTGAGTTTGTCACAATCTTTCATAGGAATTCTGTTTCATGTTTCAGGTTTCAGGTTTCAAGTTCACTGCTGCCCAAAACAGCTTCCTTCACCGCAAAGGCGCAAAGAGCGCAAAGGAGAAATCAAACAGTTTCTTCAAATCCCGTCGTAATTTTCATGGTCACATCTGGATAATTCGTTGCTATTCAATGGATTCCCGCTTTCGCAGGAATGCTAAGAAAGAAACTGCCCATTCGTGTAATTCGCGTAATTCGTGGTCTAAGATCTCTTCTTTTTCTTTCTCCAAAGTCGCGTTCATCCGCGTGCATCTGCGGTTACAAATGCTTCTTCTTTTTCTTCTTCTTCTTCTTGTTCTTTTCCCAAAATCAGTGTCTATCCGTGTGCATCTGTGGCCAAAAATGTTTCTTTTTCTTTTCCCAAAATCCCTGTAATCCGTGAAATAGTAGGCTGAGCTCGCGAGGTCCCGCGCTTCGCGGGATTTCATGCCCCTTGTTTTCCTTGTGACTTTGTGCCTTTGTGGTGAAGATGTTTGGTCGCGGCTTCGCCACGCCGGGCGTCTTACAGCCTTATGCTCTTTATCCTCTCCAGCGCCTCGACCAGCCGTTCCTTCGTAACCGTAAGCGCCATACGGACATATCCCTCGCCATTCTTCCCGAACCCTATGCCGGGTGTCGTCACAATTCCCGCCTCTTTCAACAGCGTTGTGCAGAGCTCGGACGAGGTGTACCCGGGTGGAACCGGCGCCCATACGTAGAACGTCGCCTTCGGCTTAGGCACATGCCATCCGAGAGCATTGAGTCCATCCACAAGGATGTCCCGGCGTTCCGCATGGATTGCCACAATGTCTGCAACAATCTGCGCCGGACTCCTGAGGGCGGCCATAGCTGCGTATTGGACGGCTTGGAACACGCCGGAATCCACATTTGTTTTTACAGACCTCAGGCCGGCGATCACCTCGCGGTTGCCGACGGCGAAGCCAATGCGCCAACCCGTCATGTTGTAAGTCTTTGACAGCGAATGGAACTCGACGGCGACGTCTCTCGCGCCGGGGACCTCGAAGATACTGACCGGCCTATAGTTGTCATAGGCCAACTCGCAATAAGCGGCGTCCTGGCAGATGACGATATTATGTTTTTTCGCAAACTCGACCGCCTTCTCAAATATCTCTCTGTCTGCCACCGCGGCAGTCGGATTATTCGGATAGTTCAGGAACAGAACCTTTGCGCGCTCGGCTATCTGAGGATCGATCTGGTCGAAGTCGGGCAGAAAGTCGTTGTCGGCCATGAGTGGGAAAGTGTACGGTATCCCGCCCGCGAATATCGTGCTTGCGTTATAGACCGGATAGCCCGGGTCGGGCACGAGGACAAAATCGCCCGGATTCACAAACGCAAGCGGCAGGTGCGCGATGCCTTCTTTTGAACCGATGAGCGTGAGAACCTCGGTAACGGGGTCAAGATGCACGTCGAACCGCCGCTGCATGTAGAGGCTGAACTCCTGCCTCAATTCGAGCAGGCCTTCATAGGACGGATAGCGATGGTTCTCCGGATTAGCGGCTGTTTCGCACAGCGAGGCAATGACGTTATCGGGCGTGGGAAGATCGGGGTCGCCTATCCCGAGATTGATAATATCCACACCTTCCTCGATAGCCTTGCGCTTCGCTTTGTCGATCTCGGAGAAAAGATATGGCGGCAGTTGGCTGAGTCTGTCGGCAAATTCAACTTTGAACGTTTCCATTATTCCTCACAAGAATGACTCATAGTTCATGGTTTCTGGTTCATGGTTGAGAAGAAAGCAGCAAATTCTCTCTTCAGAGGATTCATGCGCGAAGCAAGCATCCTTAATTCGGGGACACGATGCCGCATCGTGTCCCCGAATTAAGGCGGGTCTCCCCTCCGGTTCAATCCGGTTCTTTTTCAACTGTGTTTATGAGAGAGCCTATCCCTTCAATTCGAATTTCAATCTTGTCGCCGGGCTCCATTGGGCCGATGCCTGAAGGAGTGCCCGTTGCAATCACGTCGCCTGGCAGAAGCGTCATAACTTCCGAAATAAAGCTTACCAGTTCGTTTATCTTGAATATGAGCATGCCCGTGCTCGCAGATTGCTTTTGTTCGCCGTTCAGGTAGGCTCCGATCTTCAGCCCATTCGGATTGATATCGGTCACGATGTGCGGGCCGATAGGGCAGAAAGTGTCGAATGATTTTGCGCGGGTCCATTGCCCGTCCATTCCTTGCATGAACCGCTCGGTAACGTCGTTCAGGCATGTGTACCCGAGGATCGCCTTGTGCGCGTCGGCGGCAGATATGTTCTTGCATTTCTGGCCAATCACGACGGCGAGCTCAGCCTCGTAATCCACTCGCGCTGCTTTGCAAGGATATAAGATGGGCTGACCCGGCCCGATGACTGAGGTCGAAGGTTTTATGAAAATTATCGGATTCTCGGGCTTCTCCATCCCGGTTTCATTTATATGTTCCTGATAATTCAGCCCGACGGCGACCACTTTTGATGGAAGCACCGGCGCAAGCAGAGCGACTTCTTCGAGACGAAGTCGCCGGTTTGTCTCCTCGACCGATGTAAACGGCTCGCCTTTGAGAGCGATTATGTCGGAGCCCTCAATCGTCCCGTATCCCACATCATCTTTGTAGCTGTACCGACATATCTTCAAAACACAACCTCCCAAGAAACTACCTTCCTCTTATCATTCCCGCGAAGGCGGGAATCCATTCTTCTTTAAACCGAAACATTTGGACAACACACCCCTGCGCACTAACCCACGTTTCTTCAACAATTAATCCCAATTAACCCCGCGAAGCGGGGTAAGGCGCTCCTAAGAAACAATATCCTGAGCCTCGAGTCCCGAGTTAACTGTCGCAAGAGGGCTCCTGCTTCCCCCTTTGCAAAGGTGGGCAGGGGGGATTTTTCCGCTACATTTGCTTGACTGACTTCGGCAAATATTAACATTCACCGGAGTCACCTGTCAATTTCGGATTGCGGATTTCGGCTTGAAATGCCGACTCCCCGGTCCTCCCCGTGATCACCGTGGTTCGTAGTCTGTTTCTGTTGTGGTGAAGCTTCTCCCTTCTCAATCCTACTTCTCAGTGCTCTCTTGATTGTTTCCCTGCCTCCGGCTATAATAGCGCTGTTAATTCAGATACATGAGAGTGGACGCTTCAAGACTCAGCGCAACAAACAAGATACCTACGAGACCCCAGTTCATGAAACAAGCCCTGCTGCAAGGCCCAAACGCATTATCGGACAAGAACTTTCACACGGCGTCCGAGAGAGCCAAGGAACTGGGAGCTTTTTACACTGACACGAAGATTGCCGATTTCCTCGTGTGGTGGGCCGTTCGCTCGCCGCAAGACACCGTGATGGACCCGAGTTTCGGCGAGGGCGTCTTCCTTCATTCAGCTTGCCGCAGATTGCT
>CAYVDS010000010.1:34960-50928 GCA_964450145.1 uncultured bacterium | reverse complement strand
TGCTGGTGGTCATAGCTATTATCGGTATCTTAGCTGCGATCCTGCTGCCAGCGCTTGCAAAGGCAAGAGAATCGGCTCGCCGTTCTGCTTGCGTGAACAACCTCAAGCAGCTCGGTCTCGTTCTGGGCCTGTATGGGACAGAAAACAAAGAGATGTTCCCGCCGCTCAACAACGTGTCTTCGACATTCATGTTCGACACGAATTCGGTGTATCCGGAGTACTTGACGGACGCGGCCATCATGGCATGCCCTTCGGATCCGCAGACGAATGCGAAGACCAACTTCCGTCTGACCCAGGGCACTTCGTTGAGCGACAACTCATGGAATGCCGTAACGTCGTCCTTCACGAAGGGAACCGTGCATCCCGATTGTATCAGCACGCTCAGCTATGTGTATACTGGCTATATGATCATGAACAACAGCGAAATGCTGTCGGGCTTGGCCATTTACACATGGGTTGACGTCACCCTGCCCATCAGCAAAGCGAACACCGACGGGTGGCGCGACCGGAACACGAACATCGCTTCGTTCGGGTTCACCGGTTCGGGCAACGCGGGCAGCAGCACCATCAACAGGCTCTCAACGAGCGTTGATAGGTTCCTGGTCACCGACATGAACACGATTCTCACGGGCGCCGAGGCCGGCTCGAGCAGCATACCGGTCATGTGGGACCAGATATCAACGAACATCAGCGAGTTCAGCCATGTTCCCGCTGGTCAGAACGTGCTGTTCATGGACGGCCACGTCGAGTTCTATCGTTATGACAGAGCCTCGACGAGGTTCCCAGTGTCCCCGCTGTACGCTGCTGTTAACGGCGGCGTGGACGCCAAGGCATATGCGTATTGTCCGTAATCATGCAATAACATAACCTTTTCCCCATGCGCTTGAGTGAGGGGGGAGACCCAAGGTCTTCCCCCTCTTTTTCTTTGCTGGTCATGGCGGGCACAACTATCTTAAGTGTGCTGTGCGAGGCTGGAAAATAGGCGACACGGGAGTCCTCGGCGACGGCTGGTTCGGCTTGAGGCAAAATCTTAAGGGGCTGCTTTCTCAACGGATTGCCGGTCTTGCTGGCAATACGGGCAGAAGCGCCAATTCTTTTCGATCTTCTGGCCGCACGACGGGCACTTGTCTTTGAGCGCAAAACCGCACGAAGGACAAGCCATGTAAGATTGCTCGGTTCTCTCGCCGCAGTTCGGGCAGATTCCAACAGACATCTCTTCGCCGATGACAACGCTCCAGACTTCGTTAAGCGCTGTGACGCCCGCCTCGACCTTTTCTGAAAAGTCGGTCAGCAGCGGTTTCATGCCGCTTACGATGGCCAATCTTCGCAGGACCGATTCGGCTTCGCGCATCTCGACGGCTTTCCGCACTTCTTCGGTAATCGCGAACAATTCCGCTACGGCGATTCGTCCTGAAAAACCCCTTTGATTGCACTGGGGGCATCCTTTGCCCATTCTCCACGGGAGCCTGCTCGCTTCCGGAAATATTCGTTCGACCTGGTACCTCTGGCTCGAGGACGGTTCGAAGGGGGCCGAACAATTAGGGCAAAGTCTCCTGATGAGGCGTTGCGCCAGAACATATAGAAGGGTGGAGCTGATAAGGAAGGGCGGCATCCCCAAGTTGATGAGGCGTGTAACGGCCGAGGGCGCGTCATTAGTGTGAAGAGTGCTGAGCACCAGATGGCCTGTTAACGCCGCGCGCAGGCCGATTTCAGATGTTTCCGAGTCACGTATCTCACCGACCATGATGATGTCGGGGTCTTGCCTGAGAATCGAGCGCAGCGCCGTGGGAAAGGTGAGCCCGGTTTTTGGGTTTACCTGAACCTGCGTGATCTTGGCCAGGTCATATTCGACCGGGTCTTCGACGGTTACTATGTTAACCGCCGGCGTTCTTATCTCGTGCAGTATGGCGTTGAGGGTAGTGCTCTTCCCCGAGCCAGTCGGCCCTGTCACTAGCACCATTCCCTGCTTGCGGGAATTGAAATTGCGCATCTGCTCCAATTGCGACGCGTTGAAACCGAGGTCGTGAAGCCGCACATCGCTTTCCTTCCGGTCGAGAACTCGTATAACGACCTTTTCCCCGAATATCGACGGTAGTGTTGATATCCGAAGGTCATAATATCGGGAACTGACCGAAATGCGCACCTTGCCGTCTTGGGGGACCCGCTTTTCAGCAATGTCCATATCGGCCATGATCTTGATTCGCGACACGACCGGCCCGTGAATCCAGCGCGGCAGTTGGTGCATTTCATACAGCAAGCCGTCGATTCGGTCGCGGACTATCAGCGAGTCGGCTTGCGGCTCTACATGGATATCGCTGGCATGCTCCTGGATAGCCTCGTGGATGACAATGTTGACTATCTTTATGATTGGCGCTTGTTGGCTTTGAATCTTCAGGTCCGTCGTGCTTTCCGACTGCTCATTTTCGGAATCAGAGAGTTTCATTATGTGGATTAGTCCGCCGAGTTCGGAAAAGGAATCCGACAAGTCCGCCGCCGTTTCGTCGTTGTGGTGTTTTTTTGCTGTTTTTTCAATCTGCTCGATGTCGGCTACCGCCGGCTTTATCTCACACTTCGTTATTAGATTCAGATCGTCAATCGCTTGAAGATTCAGAGGGTCAGCCATCGCGACAATGAGTCCGTCGCCCTCCTGCCTGATAGGCAAACAACCGTATTTGAGCGCCAGTTTCTCAGGGAAGAGTTTTACCGCCTCAATGTCGATTTCGGTTTTCTCGAGGTCTAGGAAAGGAATCTCCAACTGGAGCGCGAGCATCTTAAGAAGGTCCGTCTTCGAGACCCGGTCGCTTTCAACGAGTATCTCGCCGAGCCGCTTCTTCGACGACAGCCGTTGCGTTTCCAGCGCCATCTTCAGCTCTTTTTCAGTTATGAGATTGTTGCTGACCAGCAAGTCGCCCAGCCGAATTTGCATAACCCACCTGCCTCCGCGCTCAGAACACTAGCCCACTTTCGTGCTCAAGTGGACAAATTGGTTATATTATACACCATCTGCCTGCAATGTCTGGCAGAAAGTTCGCGATTTTACACCCTATCATGCTATTGAACCTGAGTTCGAGCAAGTCCTGTGCCAAAAGACCGGTTATTATATCGCGCCAATCGTGAGTGGGCCGATATGATTACGCGCTGGGCGGATGAGTCCGGGAGGCCTTTGCGGAGCGACACGAACTAATGTAGTATTCGCATATTCGTCTTAGACAGCATTCCGTGCATAGAGGGGTCCGCGCGTGGCATATACGCCGCCCATGTTCGATAAGATTCAAGTGCAGCGAGTATGCAAGACCTTTTGGCAGGAATGTTGCCCACAACTCGTGGGCGCGACCGGCGGTTGCGGTTTCCGGAATGATGCCCAGCCTCTTTGACAAGCGCAGGATATGCGTATCGACGGGGAACACGTTCATACCGCATCCGAAAAGGAGGACGCAATTTATGGTCTTCGGACCGACACCCTTGAATCCGGCAAGCGCGGCGGAGGCATCCTCGAAGGTCATTCCGCACAGGGATCGCAGTGAGAGCGCGCCATAGTCATTGCGGATTTGTATGAGGATTCTTTTGATTGCGAGCGTTTTGGTCTTCGCAAGGCCTCCGATTCGAATTGCTCGCTGAATCTCCGGCGCTGGCGCTTTGCGCACGGATTCCCAATCGTGAAATCGCTGTCTGAGCCTCTCATACGCTCTATGACTATTAAGATCATTGGTGTTTTGCGAAAGCACGGTCCGGACCAGAAAGTCTATCGGGTCCGCTGGTTCTGGCGGTAGGGGACACCCGTATTCGCTGCGGAGCAAGCGATCAATTCTTCCGGCAAATAATTTCCTTTTCTTCGGATTGGAGTCCACGGCGGGATAATTCTTGATTTGCGCAGCCACAGCAGGAGACGGCCCTAAAATAGAAAGACCGCCGCGGCCAAGACGGTGGTGTAGTCACTACCTTTGATTACTGCCGATTGTGTGACGTTAGTGGTTCTGACTATCTTGTTACTGATTCGGAAGACTTCCTTCTTCTGGTCCCAACTTACGTCTTCGTCAAACTCTATACCCAGCGTCGACGCAAGCATGGCCGCCGCGAGGTCTTCCGCGTACTCGCCCGCGACCGTGTCGGTCTGGCCATACGCATGGTGCTCGCTCAAATACCCGTACATTGAACGGTCCTGAGGCACGGCGCACCCAACCGAGGATGCAATAAGCCGTCGGGGTTCATTGCTCGCACAGCGCGCCATGACGCAAAAGGTGAGCATGCCCGGCTTAAGAAGTTTCACGCCTTCCCTGCGGCTTATTATCTTGCAATAGGGTGGAAGGATGCTCGAAACAGACACCAGATTGCACATCTGTATGTCAGCATCCCGGAGCGCCAGCTCAAAAGAGCGCAACTCTTCCTTATGAGTGCCGTGGCCTTTCGTGAAAAACATTTTCTTCGGAACCAGTTCCATCGGTATTTCTCCTGTACATTAGACCCATGTACTGATCCTCTCACCGGGCCTTCACGGCGTACCCCCATGCTTTGTAAAGCAGGCGGGCCGCCATAAACTCAGGATGGATAAGGCCGGGCACAGGCGCAAGTTCAACGAGATCAAGCCCGACAACTGTTCGCTCCTTAACTACGGAACGCAGCACGTTGAGGACTTCGTCCCAAAGCAGACCGCCGGGTTCCGGCGTGCCGACCGCTGGCATGATGGACGGATCGAAAGCGTCGGCATCGACGCTGATGTATACATGAGGCGTGAGGCTCTCCATCAGGCGCCGGACTAACTTATCCTGTCCATCCGCCGCTCGCGTTTTACGAAACTCGTATGCCCACACGGTGGTTACTTTCTTCTTGTCAAGGGCGACCGCTTCCTCTGCGCTCAGACTCCTGATACCCACCTGAACGAGCGGACACACTTCTGCGACGCGCCTGGAAACGCACGCATGGTTGTACTTGTTACCATGATAGCTTTTGCGGAAATCCGCGTGGGCGTCGAAAACCAGGACGCTCAGGTCGGAGTAGATTTTGCTCAGAGCACGCACCATTCCGAGGGTGACCGTGTGTTCGCCCCCAAGCATCGTGACGAATTTGCCCTTCTGAAGATAGGCGGCGGCCACAGCCTCGACGCGTTTTATCATTTCCTCCGCGTCGTCGACGATTGCGAGGGGCGTCGAGGTGTAAATGCCCATTTCGCAGGGCTCGCGCCGCAGTTCTTCGTCGTACAGCTCCATGTTGGTGGACGCCTCGACGATTGCGGCAGGCCCCCTGCGGCAGCCGGCGTTGTATGTGGTGGTTGCTTCAAACGGGACGGGCATAACGACGATGCTGCTCGATTCTTCTCCACAGAGCTCCGGCGGGAGCGCCCCGAAATTGTTCGATGGATAAAACCAGTCTTCTCTGAGTTCTTTATGCATTGGCGTCATCCGGCTCACTTCTTAGGCCATTCGAGCCGCAAAGCGGGGGTCTTGCGCGAAGATATCAGGTTCGAACTTCGCTGTGCCAGCGCGTGAACGACAAGGGGCAGCGCAATGGTGGCGTCGCAATACACCGTGACCCTCTTCGCTCTGGTTGCTATCTTTCCCCACGATTGAGCTTCTTCAAATGTGCACCCGCTGAGCCCGCCCCAATGAGGAGGGTCTACGGAGAATTGTATTGCGTACGAGTGCCCGGAAACCGAGCGCCCAATGAGACCCGCAGTTACTTCGGTCTGCTGTATGAAATTCTTCGGTGTGCCGCCTGCCACATATATTACGCCGGTGGATTCGGCGTCAGCCACAAGGTTGGCGGATTCGACAACATCGGCAATAACATCCACGTGGGGGATTTTCTTCCCCTCACTGGCGGCGATGGCGAGGGCTATCCCTATTGACGAATCACTTATAGCGGGACAGTAAATGGGTGTTTTCGTTTCGTAAGCTGCCGTAAGGATACCTGTCGTGTCCGCTTCTCTCGACAGCCTCTGCCCAAGCAGATACAGAAATTCGCGGGTGCTCAGTTTACGAGGGCCCAGCGAGACGGCAAAATCAGCGACGAATCTATCCACGTTCTGAAAGGCTCGCTCGCTCGCGAACACGTCATATATTCTGTCAACCCCCTTCTTCCGGAGGAGGACGTCATCGGCGTGAGGGGAGCCCTGATAGTGGAAACCGCCCAAAGTCTCATGGCAGTCATGAAACAGGTTGGCGCCCGTGCTGACAAGGCAATCGATAAGGTGGTTTTTCAGAAGGTAGACGACAAGTTCTCTCATGCCGGCCGGGACCATGGCGCCGGCCAGCCCCAAGAATATCGTCACTTTGTCCCTCAGCATCTCGGCCCACACATCCGCAGCCAAAGCCAGGTTCTTCCCCTGAAAGGCGGTGTCTCCCATTCGTTTCAGCAGACCACCAATGTCGGACCCCGAGTCGATACAGAGCGATTCTACTGGTTTACTCAGATAAGGTCTGGTTTTTTTTCCCTTCACTTGGTTCCCTCCCTCATTCCAATCACAGCGCGTTATGTTACCAAAAAAAGTCCCTATCGTCAATAAAAATTTCCGGAAATCTTCCCATCACGCTTCGGGCGGCAGGCGAAAAAAATTGCGGAGTCGAGTTAACTCCGCTGAATCATCTTGGAAAGGCGCGATTGGCTTGACTCGCTGGCACTACCGCCGCCCGATTTTTTGAGTATCTGTCGCGTTTTTCATGAGCATCGAGGAAGACATTTACTGCAGGCAGACTGCTCCGTGAGATGGCAGTGTTACGATTCAAAGAAAATGCCTTAATTGGGAATACCGCGCGTTATGGTATGCCCCATTAAGGCACATGAACACAAAATCGTTGCGTCAGTTAGATCAGGTCGCCCATGCTGAATATAGGCAAATACATCGAGATAACAATAAACCCGACGATTCCGCCGAGCACAACCATCATCGCGGGCTCAAGCATCTGGAGCATGCCTCCGATAGCAACTTCGACCTCGGCGTCGTAAATGTCAGCGACCTTCAGCAGCATCGAGTCGAGGTTGCCGGTTTCTTCGCCAACATCGATCATGTTAACGGCCATGGGCGGGAAGGCGCCCGATTCCTCGAGGGGTCCTGCAATCGTTTCGCCCTCACGTATGCTGTCATGCACCTCGCCGACCGCGTTCGCGATCACGCGATTAGCGATTGTCTCCTTTACGATGCTCAGAGACTGCAGAATGGGGACGCCGCTGGTGATCAGGGTCCCGAGTGTCCGCGCGAAGCGCGCCACGCCGATTTTTCTCGTCAGTTGTCCGAAGATGGGCAATTTAAGCACAACTCTGTCTCTGATGGCTCGCACGAGTTCGACTTTGAATATCATTTTGATGGCAAAGATTACGCCCACAATCATGCCGATTATCTTCAGATAAGAGTGTTTAAGCGCATCGCTTACGTTGACCAAAAGCTGTGTGGGAGCCGGGAGCGCGCCGCCGAGGTCAGAGAAAATCTCCGCAAATGTGGGAACTACCCGAATAAGCAAGAACGACACCACGCCGGTCGCGACAAGAAGAACCATGATCGGGTAAATCATGGCGCCCTTCACTTTTCTTGCCAGCGCTTCTCTGCGTTCCGCAAAGTCGGCCAGCCTGTTCAGCACAACTTCCAACATACCGCCGACCTCGCCTGCGCGAACCATGTTCACGTACAATTTGTCGTAAGCCTTGGGATGCTTGGCCAAAGCCTCGGAGAAAGTTGTGCCGCTCTGGACGTCGTTCACCATCTCATCCAATATGTTCTTGAGCTTGCCGGGCTTCTGCTGATCATAAAGAATAGAAAGGCTTCGCAGGAGGGGGAGACCGGCGTCAATTAGCGTGGCTAACTGGCGCGTCATCAAAGTGATCTGCTTTCTCTTTACCGACCCTCCAATGCTTATGCTGAACCCTTTGCCCTTTACCTTCTGGCGGCGGGCGAGTTTTCCGGCGTCTTCTTTTACCTTCGTCGGGAAATAGCCTAAGCTGCGAACCTGATTGATGGCGAGAGCAAGGCTATCCGCCTCGACCATTCCCGTAACTTCTTGCCCTTTCTTGTCGGTTGCTTGATAAGAGAAAATCGGCATTTTCTACCCCCACTATTTATCCCGAAATCCTTTATCTAGGACAAATTCAGTATATCATCCAACGATATGCAAGTCAAGCATGCTCTGGAACTTGAATCCATCGAATGTAACGCATTGGCCGCCTGTTCGCGACTCCTTAAACGAGCAATTGGGATAGGATAAGTATCTATAGATGGACCACTTGGAAGGTCATCTGACTGCGATGAGCGACAGAGTACGGCCAGTGCGAGAGCCATGCCTTCGAGCGGAGAAGTATTCATGGCAATTGCAGGCCGAGCAGATGCCAAGCTTTATGATTCTGGATTCCCGGAGTCCGCTGGCCTTCAATTGCACAGAATTGGCGAGCCAGAGATCAAGATGCCATTTTCCGGCGCCGGTTTCACGAAAGAGCGAGCGGGCGTAACGAAAATAATTTCCGAATTTGCTGAAGACGTCCTCGCCCACTTCGTAGCAGCAAGGTCCAATCGACGGTCCCAGTGCAGCCCACATCTCTTCGGGATTCGAGCCGAATTCCTGCGCCATCTTCTTGACAGTCTTGGAAGCAATCTCGAGAACCGTGCTGCGCCAGCCCGCATGGACAATGCCGACAGCCATCCTCCCCGGATCGTAGAGGAAGATGGGGACGCAATCCGCCGTGAACACGCCTATGGGAATCCCCGGCACATCCGTTATGAGCGCATCAGTCGCAGGGATTGCGTCCTGATAGTGCAGCGCTCCCATGCCGCACTGATTCCGATCCACGCGTTCGATGTTATCGCCGTGCACTTGCTGAGCCGCCGTAAATGAATTTGGGTCGAGCTCGAGATCACCGAAAACGAGTCTTCGGTTCTCAATGACATTAATCGGATCATCGCCGGTGTGCAAACCTGTATTCAGGTCTCCGTGAGAAGCTTTGGCAGCGGGACGGCGGGTTGTGAACGCGGCGACTATTCTATCGAACGGACGCCCTTCGCGGAATGCGCGTCGAACCATGTTTGAGTTTTCCGGGCGAAATGTCGACATTTTGAATGGGGAAAGGCTAAAGAATGTATCTGCTGAGGTCCTGATCCTTGAGGATATCTTTCAAGCAGCCCTTGACGTAGTCTGCGTCTATCGTAATCGTGCTGCCCGAGTGCGCGGGCGCGTCGAAGGAGATGTCTTCGATCACGCGCTCCATGATTGTGTGGAGACGGCGAGCGCCGATGTTCTCCGTCTGCTCGTTGACTAGCTCTGCGCTTCGGGCTATTTCCTTGATTGCATCGTCTGTGAAGATCAGGTCGACGCCTTCTGTCTGCATAAGGCCTACATATTGTTTCACGAGCGCGTTCACCGGTTCGCGCAGAATTTTCTCGAAGTCATCCGCCGTCAGGCTCGAAAGCTCGACGCGCAGCGGGAATCGTCCTTGGAGTTCGGGGATCAGATCAGAGGGCTTTGTCATGTGGAACGCTCCTGCCGCGACAAAAAGGATGTGGCGCGTATTTACCGGCCCGTACTTCGATACGACCGTGCTCCCTTCGACCAGTGGGAGCAGGTCGCGCTGGACGCCTTCGCGGGAGACATCGGGCCCATAGCCGGCCTGACCGCGGCTCGCAATCTTGTCTATTTCATCAAGAAATATGATGCCCGCGTTTTGAGTTTTATCCATGGCCGTAGCGACGACCTCTTCCATGTCGATAAGTTTTTGCGCCTCCTCCTGGGCGAGAATCTTCTTGGCTTCCCTTATCTTCACCTTTTTCTTCTTTTGCTGCGTCGGAATGAGCTTGCCCAGGAAACCCTTGAGACCCACGTCCATTTCCTCGAGGCCGGAGCCGGAGAAAATTTGCAGGGGCAGAGACGCCTGTGCCTGCACTTCGATCTCGACGTAACGCTCATCCATTTCGCCGCCGCGAAGTTTTTCGAGCAGCCTGTCCCGTGTGGTGGCGGGCGCCTTTATCGTATCACCCGGCCCATGCCCTGCAAATGATTCAGCCGCGCCTCCGGAGGAGCGATATTGCGGCGGAAGGATGATATCCATCAGGCGTTCCTCCGCCATTTTCTCGGCCACCTGTCTGACCGCAGCCGTCCGCTGTGACTTGACCATGTTCACGGCGATCTCGGTGAGCTCGCGAATCATCGACTCGACGTCGCGCCCGACATAGCCGACCTCCGTGAATTTGGATGCTTCCACTTTCAGGAAGGGCGCGTCGGCGAGTTTTGATAGGCGCCGCGCGATTTCGGTTTTGCCGACTCCGGTGGGCCCGATCATGATGATGTTTTTCGGGGCCACCTCATCGCGCAATTCTTCGGGCAGATGCTGCCTGCGCCATCGGTTGCGCATGGCGATCGCCACCATTTTTTTCGCCTGGCGCTGGCCGATAATATACTTGTCGAGTTCGGCCACTATTTCTTTGGGCAGGAGTTCTCTCATGCCTCATGCGCTTCCTTGATAATCATCTCGATGCCTGCCTCCTCGAGCATTTGCTGAGAAAGCTTGTCAGGATATTCCCCGAGCACGACGATACGCTCGACGCCTGCATTAATGAGCATTTTCGCGCAGAGGACGCAAGGCTGATTCGTGCAATACAATATTGAGCCTCGGAGGCTGATGCCGAACTGGGCCGCCTGCAATATAGCGTTCTGCTCCGCATGGATACCGCGACAGAGTTCGTGTCTTTCGCCGGATGGTATCCCTTCGCGCTCGCGAATGCAGCCGACTTCCTCGCAGTGTTTCAGTCCGCTTGGGGCGCCATTGTAGCCGGTTGAAAGCACGCGCTTATCTCTCACGAAGATCGCCCCCACTGCGCGTCTCAGGCACGTGGACCGGCTCGAAACGAGCCGCGCGATTTCGAGGAAGTATTCATCCCAAGACGGTCGTGCCACGCTCGACCTCCATTTATTCTTGCGCGTGTCGCTTAACATGTGTCGCCCGGCATCGGGAATTTGTCGCAGAGCTCGCGCACTTTTTCCCTTATGCGCGAGAGACGCGCCTTGTCCGAGCGAGCGGCGAAGGCGTCGTCAACGAGTTGCGCGATCAGAACCATTTCCTCTTCGCCCATGTTGCGCGTCGTGACGGCCGGGGTGCCCGGTCTGATGCCGCTGGCGACGGAGGGACTCTTCTTGTCGAATGGTATGGTGTTCTTGTTAACGGTTATGCCGGCATGGTCCAGGATTTCTACGGCTTCTTTGCCCGTGAGCCCTTTACTCGTGAGGTCAATGAGCATCAAATGGGTGTCGGTTCCCCCGGTGACGAGTCTGAAGCCTCGCTCTTCAAATTCGGCGGCAAGGCGGGCTGCGTTGCGGACGATCCGGCGCTGGTAGTCGGAAAATTCCTTTGTCATCGCTTCTCTAAGGCAAACCGCCTTGGCCGCGATGACGTGCATGAGCGGCCCCCCCTGGATTCCGGGAAAAACCGTGTGGTCGATTTTGTGCGCGTATTCCTTCTTGCACAACACCATGCCGCCTCGCGGCCCTCTCAGCGTCTTATGGGTGGTGACTGTGACGAAGTCGGCGTGCGGGAATGGTTGTGGATGAGCGCCGCCGGCGATCAGGCCGGCTATGTGCGCTATATCCGCCATCAGATATGCGCCGACCTCGCGCGCAATTTCGCCGAACATGGCAAAATCAATCTCCCGCGGATACGCGCTGGCGCCGACTACAATCATCTTGGGCTTGCATTCCAACGCCTGCTTCCTTATCGCGGCGAAATCGAGCGTCTCTGTCTCCCGATTGACTCCGTAAGGGACAATCTTGAAGAACTGGCCGGAAAAGCTCGCGCGGGCGCCGTGAGTGAGATGCCCTCCGTGGGATAGCTCCATACCCATTACGACGTCTCCCGGCTGCAAAACGCTGAAGTAAACGGCCATGTTCGCTTGCGTGCCCGAATGCGGCTGCACGTTCGCGTGTTCTGCGCCGAATAACGTCTTGGCTCGTTCAATGGCGAGAGTCTCGACCTGGTCGACGTATTCGCAGCCGCCATAGTAGCGGCGCCCGGGGTACCCTTCCGCGTACTTATTGGTCATCACGCAACCCTGGGCTTCAAGCACTGCGGCGCTGGTGAAATTCTCCGACGGGATCAATTGTAGTCGGTTTCGCTGCCGTTCGTGCTCGCACTCGATCGCGCGCGCCACGTCGGGGTCAACCCTCGCGAGGACGTCCGATCTTTCACTTGATAATCCCAAAAGCGCATTCCTTTCTCTCTATTGATGGTTTCATGATTCGCCGTCAATCTTGCGTATTCGCCTGAGATGTCTTCCTCCTTCGAATGGGGTCTCCATCCATACCCGGAGTATGCTCCGTGCGGCGTCGGAATCGGTGATCCTCGAGCCGAGCACCAACACGTTCGCATCGTTGTGCGACCTCGACATCTCGGCCATATATGTATTCAGACAGAGTGCGGCGCGGATGCCTTTGTGGCGGTTGGCGGCGTAGCTCATTCCAAGCCCTGTGCCGCAAACCAGTATACCGCGCTCGAGTATGTTTGCCAGCAGCGCCTTGCACAACTTCTGTGCGAACTCCGGATAGTCGCAGGATTCGGAGTTGTAACAGCCGAAATCTTCCACACTGTGCCCTTCCGATTCAAGTTCCCCCTTGATTCTCTCCTTCAACTCGAATCCCGCATGATCAGACGCTATGCCGAGTTTCATTCTCTGCCCCTTCGTTTGTGTCCGGCTGGTTTTCGATCATGGCAATTACAGCCTTGATTCTCTCGGATCGAAGCGCGCCCTCTCTCAATATTACTGTCTGCCGGCCGCTGACATCTACTATCGTGGATGGCAGTTCCGATGCGCTGGGTCCGCCGTCCACCACTGCGTCGATCTCGCCTCTGAAATATTCTGCCGCCTCATGAGCAGTGCGCGCAGGCGGTTGCCCCGACGGATTGGCGCTCGTTGCAACCAGGAGCCCGCTGACGCCGCCGGCAAGGGATCGGGCGATCCGGCAATCAGGCACCCTTACGCATATGGTCTTTCGCGAATCCAGAACTTCTGCCGGAAGCGCGCTTGAGCCCTTGACCACTATTGATACGGGGCCGGGCCAAAACTTCGCCGCGATGACTGCGGCGGGTGGACTGAGACGGATGCGCCATTGCGCAAGACGCTCTGCCTCGTCGATAATGTGCGGGAGTGGCTTGGTTCCCTCTCTCCCTTTTAGTATCCTTATTCTGTGGTTCAATTCCTTATTGAACGCATCGCCTCCGAGAGCGTAGAGCGTGTCAGTCGGATATGCGATTACGGCCCCTTTCTTGAGGAGCGCGACAATCTCACTAACTAACTCGTGGTCTGGATGTTCCGGATCGACTTCGAATATTTTCATTTTCTCGCGGATACTTCTCGATCAAGCGTTCAAGAATGCGGCGTGCTTTCTTAAGCGCTTGCGCCCGGTGGCTGACCTCATTCTTGACGGGCATTCCCAGATTTGCGAAAGTCCTGACATGGCCTTCCGGAATGAATACAGGATCGTATCCGAAACCGTTGTGTCCTATCGGTCGGTGCGCAATTCGCCCCTCACATTTTCCGGTTGCGAGCCAGACGGTTCGGCCGTCGGCTATCGCGACTGCGCACACGAAGCGAGCGTTGCGGAGTTCCGTTTTGACGCCGCGCATGAGACGAAGCAGCTTCTTCACGTTATCAGAATCCGAAGCGTCTTCCGCGGCGAATCTCGCCGAGAGGCGCCCGGGTTGTCCCTCTAAACAGTCGACCTGCAGACCGGAATCCTCCGAAAGCGTGAGGATGCCGGTTTGGCGATAATAGGCCGTCGCCTTGATACGGGCGTTTTCCGCAAAGGAGTGCCCGGTTTCCGGGACCGGTTTAACGCCTTCCAAACTCTTGAGGCTCAGGATTTGCAATGGCAGCCCTTCGAGAATCTTCGTTATCTCCCGTACCTTGCCCGGATTTCTTGTCGCTATTAGCAGCTTCACGGCGCTACATTCCCTGTGTTGAGCGCTGTCACGTATTTCGTAAACCGCCTCCGGATGGTGACCGGTCGCATTTCTTCAGGCTTGCGGTTGTCTTGGCTTACGACCTTCTCGTCAGTTAGCACTCGGGACTGCCTCTTCAGGAAGCGGCTCTTCCATGTTTTCACCTGGCAGCGGGGCTTCAGAGTTCTCTCCGCCACTGTCTTTCGACACGGACTCCGCTTGTTCCTTTGCGGTCTTCATGTTCTGTTCCAGCGTCTTGAAAATATCATACCCCTGCAGGAGTTCCACTGCCCTCTGCAGTTGGATATCAGGCACATCGGGTCTCACCTTGGTCTCGCCCTCGGGCTTCGCCTTGCCCTCGCCCTCGAGTTTGATCTCGCCCTTTCCCACAGGAGGGGCCGGTATGTCGAGACCGCTCATCAGATGGACAAACTGCTCTTTGCTTATCTTCACTTCTATGTCCGGGATGATGCCGACACCGTCTATCGAATGTCCGCCCGGTGTGAGATATTTGGCCGTAGTCAGGCGGAGCGCTGACCCGTCAGAAAGTGGGATTATGCTTTGAACGGAACCTTTCCCAAAGGTCTTTTCACCCACTATAACGGCGCGGCGCCAGTCCTTGAGCGCTCCCGCGACAATCTCGGATGCGCTTGCACTGCCCTGGTTCACAAGCACTACCATCGGCGTGCCCGGATCGACAGACGGGCTTTTTTTTGACTTGAATCTCAAGTTCTGCTCGGAATTGCGCGATTCGGTGTAGACTATCAAGCTGCCTTTTTCGAGGAACTCTTCGGACACGTCCGCCGCTACATTGAGCAATCCTCCGGGATTATTTCGGAGGTCGAGCACCAGCGAGTGCATTCCCTGCGATTTCAACTCCGTGATCGCCTTGTGCAACTCACTGGCCGTTCGCTCGCTGAACTCGACGAGTCGGATGTAACCTATGTTGTTCTCGATCATCCGCCATTTCACGCTGGGTATCTTTATGTCGTCGCGAGTCAGCGTGAATTCGAGTTCTTCCGGAACCTTTCCGTCAGTCTCATGAAGTCTGAGCACCGTGATCTTTACCTGCGAGCCTCTCGGCCCGCGAAGCTTCCTGACGGCTTCCTCGAGGACCAACCCTTCCGTGCTTGCATCGTCGATCTTCATTATTTTGTCGCCGGCCTGCACGCCTGCTTTGAAGGCGGGCGTGTCCTCGATCGGAGAGACCACCGTCAGCACTTTGTTTTCGTCCAGGCTGATGACGATCCCCAATCCGCCAAAATGCCCTTCGGTTTCAACCTTCAATTCCTTGTAGGTGTCGGGCTGCATGAACTGGCTATGCGGGTCAAGCTTGTCAAGCATGCCCTTGAGCGCTCCGTATATCAGCGTTTGTGTGGGGACTTCTTCCACATATTCGCTTTGCACGATGCTGAGGGCATCGGAAAAGACTTCGAGGTCTTTATAGGGTGAACCAGTCTGAGCCGCAACATATCCCGATAAACTGTTGCCGATTATAAGGCCCAGAAAGAGAACCGACAGAAAAAAGAAAAGAAATTCACTCCGGTTGCGTTGCATTTATGCTCCTCCTTTGAAGCCAATCAATGGGGTCGACGGGCACTCCGTTCTCCCTGATTTCAAAATATAAGAAAGGACCCTTCAACGAGCCGGTGTCGCCGGCGAACGCAATGGGCTGGCCCCCCCGCACAGCGTCCCCTTTCCGGACTATGATTTCTGAGCAGTGCGCATATACGCTGCTATAACCGTCGCCGTGGTCCATGATCACTAATTTGCCATATCCTTTAAACCAGTCACTGTAAACAATCACACCATCATGAATCGCACGGATTTCTGAACCGGCTGGTGCGGCGATATCGATTCCGAGGTGCCTTGTATATGTGAGCGAGTCCGGGTTCTTTGCTCGCCCGAATGGGACCGTGACCCCGCCCTCCGCAGGCCACAACGCAACTCCCTTCATCGTCCCAAACGGCGCCGACCCCGCCAGAAGCGGCTGTTTCCTTGCGCGCTGCGCCTCGATCAACTCCTGCAATTTTTTTGCCGACGTTTCAAGGTCACTTATCGCGGCCGTG
>CAYVDS010000010.1:3080-34950 GCA_964450145.1 uncultured bacterium | reverse complement strand
TGATGCGCCAGCCGCTGATCACATCGTAACCTTCGTCCAGTTTTGCCAGCAGCGACTCTCGCTGCTCCTTCTTTTCCCGCGATCGTTGCGCGCGCAATCTTGCTGTCTCCGTATAGATTGTATCTAATTCGACGCGTTTATTCAAACTCTGCCGCTCTCGCAAGATTGCTGCGCGCAGACCTTTGGCTTGCTCGAAGGCTACGGCCTCTTTTTGCGCCAGCAAAGAGAGCATCTCACGTCGCCGGGTGAGGTTTGACTGCGGAATATCGTAGAGAATGACTTCAACGAATGTAGGTTCGCGATGGTTACAGAGAAGCCTCAGCCATTTCTCCAGTTCTTTCCTCGACTGCTCATACTCGGCCTCGTACCGTCTAAGTTCAGCCTGAACCCGCCTTATCGCCGCTTTGTTTGACGCGATGCTCGCTTCACCTGCCGCGATTTCTCGCGTCAAAGCGGCTATCTCCCTGTCGGCCGTTTCCAGTCCGCTGACGAGCGCCTGCTCCTGTATCCCGATCTTGTGCCTGCCAGCGCGGCTCTGCTCCAACTCGAACTGTAGTTGTTTCAGCTTGTGTTGATTTTGAGCGATCTCGGCGTCGAGCGCCTCTCCGGTTTGCGCCACGCCGTCAACCGAAATGGCGGCTACCAGCAAGATCGCGGCGGCTGCCAGGGCGGAACGGAAAGAAAACCATGCTGCCAGAACCGCCATCACAGGGCCGAGCGCGAAGGCAAGCGCGAACACGCGGCACGGCGATTGTATGGTTCCGCCCGTATGCGTCGAAAGCAGATTGACCGCGGCGGACAAAGCAGCTACGCCAAGAACCGACCCAATCAGCCCTTGCGCGACGCTCTCGGCAGTGAGCATCCTCCTCAAGAACTTAGTGCTTGCGCCAAGCGTCCTGAGCGTTCTTACCTCGCCCTTGCGGGCAGTTGACGCCAGGCCGGCGATATTGATTGTGATTACTCCGAAAACCATCAGCCAGAAGGCGCTTGCCGCCATTGTAAATTGGGCCAGACGGCTTCGGAATTGCCAGTACCTCTTGAGCAGTATTTCCTCGTATTTGACCTCATCGACTCCCCCGAGCGAAGCGACCTGAGACGCTACCAGCCTGAGCGTTTCCAAGTCTCGTTTCTTCTGGGATAGCCTGATGACGATAGTCGATGGAAGCACTTCATCGAGAGGTACTTCGCGCAACTCGAGCGAATCTCCGATATCGGTGAAAAGGTCATTCCATGACTCGTGGCCGCTCACCAACCTGGCGTCGCCCACATCCGGCAAGCCTCGGATTTTATCGAGGACTTGCTGCGCCTCGCCGCCTTTGAGGTCGTGCGACAGGAAAGCGACAAGCTCAACTCTGCTCTCCCACCGTTCAAGCAGTGAGTTGATGTTGTGCTCAAGGAGTCCGAAAGCGCCGACCGCAAAAACGGCCATTGCGACACATCCCACCATGGCCAGACTAAGGGTCCGCTCGCGCCACGAATTCCTCAGGCCTTCCCTTACCGCCAGATTGTAACTCTCCATGGGCTGATGCATATCCTCGGAGGGGAACCTCATGCGGCGCTGATCTTCGCCATGCGGCCAAGCGAGTTCCTGTCAAGCACAATAGCCCGCCTGCCGGATTGTTGCGCGAATTCAGCGTGGTGCGTTGCGATCACTACCGTCGAGCCGCGCAGGTTTGCATTATTGAAGAGTTGCGCCGCCTTCTCGATGGATTGCCAATCGAGCCCTTCATACGGCTCATCCGCCAGTACGATTCTCGGCCGGCGCGCCAGGGCGCGGCAAATCTTCACCATTTGTTTCTCGTTCTCGGAGACACGGTCCGGAAAGAGGCCAGCCCGGCCCGCGAGGCGAATTTCCCTGAGATAAACCACCGTTTCTGCTCTCGCCTCTGCCGGGCGCCAACCGGCAAGCTCAAGCGAAAGTGAGATATTCTCAGCCAGAGTTCGGTGCGCCATGAGCGCGTCGTCGTGAAATATTACGCCCAGTCCCTTCAGATATTCAGGCGCCTCATGGCGAGAGATAGCGGTGACGTCCGCGCCATCCACAATAACACGCCCTGCCGCGGGAGATTGCTGGAGGGCGAGGATGCGAAGCAAAGAGGTTTTCCCCGACCCTGCTTGCCCGCAAACGTAAACAAACTCACCCTTCTCGATGTGCAGGTTGAGCCCATCAATCAGTTCGTGCTCTCCGTTTCGGAGGCACAGGTCAAGGGTGATGATCACTTCGTTATCGCCTTTTTTGACATGGCTTCCCGGACTGCTTGCACGATATTCTCCGCCGTCAGCCCGTAAGCGGCCATCAATTCGTCCGGCTCGCCCGACCGGCCGAATTGGTCTCTTATGCCGACCCTCACAACCGGCGCGGGCGCTGTTTCGCACACTACTTCGGCAACCGCGCTTCCCAGCCCTCCAATGATGCTGTGTTCCTCCGCGGTAACGATAGCTCCGGTTTCGGTGGCGGCGCTGACAACAGCGGCGGAATCGATTGGTTTGAGAGTGCTCATGTTGATCACGCGGGAATTGAGGCCGTCTCTCGCCAGCGTGTCAGCCGCGCTGAGTGCGGCGTGGACCATTGTGCCAGTCGCGATAATTGCGACGTCGGACCCGTCGCGCAGCACGGAGGCTTTGCCGATGCTGAAGTCGAAACTTTCGTCGTAAATCACGGGGACACCGGAGCGTCCCAACCGAAGATAAGCCGGGCCCGGACTTTCCACAAGGGCAGCAACCGCTTTCTCGGTCTCAACACCGTCCGCAGGCACGATGACTTTCATGTTGGGGATGACTCGCATAACGGCGATGTCCTCGATTGACTGGTGCGAGGAACCATCGGGTCCCACTGCGATGCCCGCGTGCGAGGCGGCGATCTTGACGTTCAGGTACGTATAACAGATGGAGTTCCTTATCTGTTCCCACGCGCGGCCCGTCGCAAAGATTGCAAATGTGCTTGCAAAGGCGATCTTGCCCGAGGCCGCAAGCCCCGCGGCGGTTCCCATCATATCTGCCTCGGCAATACCCATATCGAAGAATCTTTCGGGGAAACGCTCCTTGAATTTTATCGTCTTGGTCGATTTTGCAAGGTCGGCGTCAAGAACGACGATGTTGGGGTATCGTTCTCCAAGGCGCACGAGCGCACTGCCATAGGCGTCACGTGTCGCGATTTTCTTCCCCATCCGGGCGCTCCTCCCTCTCTCCTCTATGTCTGCTGTAACTCTGTTATAGCGTTCACGCATTCCTTTTCCGTCGGCGCGACGCCGTGATAATCGATCACATTCTCCATGAAAGATACGCCTTTGCCCTTCACCGTCCGGGCTATGAGTACGGTGGGCTTGCCTTTGACCGACCGTGCGCGCTCAAACGCGGCAAGAATTTCGGCCATGTCGTGTCCGTCGATATCGGCGGCGTTCCATCCGAAACTCTCCCACTTGGCCTTTATCGAGCCGAGCGACTTGATTTCATCAACGCGGCCATCGATCTGGAGCCCGTTGTTGTCCACGATCGCGCACACGTTGTCGAGCTTGCGATGAGCCGACGTCATGGCCGCCTCCCAGACTTGGCCCTCCTGAATCTCGCCATCGCCGAGAAGCACGTAAATTCTGCAATTGCGGCCGTCCAGCCTCGCGGCAAGCGCCATTCCGTTTGCGATTGACAAACCTTGTCCGAGAGAGCCGCTCGACATTTCCACACCCGGTGTCTTCAACATGTCGGGATGTCCTTGCAACGGGCTGTCGAGTTTCCGGAGAGTATCCAGCCACTGTAAGGGGAAGTAACCCGCCCTCGCCAACGATGCGTACCACGTCGGCGCACAATGTCCCTTTGACATAAGGAACCGATCGCGGTCGGGCCAGTTTGGGCGCCGTGGGTCATGCCGCATCACGTGAAAATAAAGAGCAACGACGATGTCCGCGCAAGACAGACTGCCTCCCGGGTGGCCGGACCTGGCCGCAGTTAACATTCTTATGGCATCGCATCTAACCGTTCTTGCGCGTTCTTCGAGTGCAGAAATCAGCGTCTCATCAAAAGGCATTTTGGGGCTCCATATAGTTCGCAAAGCCTTCAGGAAATAACGTTTTAGTTTACCAGAATGACGGGAAAATGTAAACCCGGATTCGCCGCGGCTGCCAACACTCCTAACCCAATTGCAGTCATAGCGTTGCATGCTTTGGATTACCGAACGCGGCGCTGGAAATCACACCTTGATTGCGTACTTCTTGATGCGGTATTGAAGGGTCTTGTAGGTCATCCCGAGAAGTCTCGATGCCTTCAAGATATGGCCGCCTGTGCGGGCGAGCGCATCGCAGATAAGCTTCTTTTCGACTTCCTCTATCGACAGACCTTCATCCGGCAGGCGGACCCCCTCAACTTGCTGAGCGGCCGCTTGAGGTAAAACCAGATTCTGGGGCAGGTCTGAAAGGCCGATCCTATCCCTATCGGTGAGCACAAGAAGGCGCTCAAGGGTGTTCTCCAACTCCCGAACGTTGCCCGGCCAGTGGTACTCCATGCATTTATCGCTTACCACAGGGCCGAGTGCGGGATCTTTTCGATGAAACCTGTCCGAAAGCTTCTTCTTGAAGTGGTCGATGAGAGGAGCAATATCCTCCCGCCGCTCTCGCAAAGGCGGAATCTCGATCACTATCACGTTTAAGCGGAAAAACAAGTCTTCGCGGAACTGCTGTTTTGCCACTTCCTGTTCGAGGTTCTTGTTCGTCGCGGCGATGACCCGAACATCGATGGGAATCAATTCGGTTCCACCGACCCGTTCGATCTTCATTTCCTGCAGAACGCGGAGCAGTTTGGCCTGCAAGTCGAGCGACATGTCGCCGATTTCATCGAGGAAAATCGTGCCGTTGTCGGCAAGTTCGAATTTCCCCTTCTTGGTCTGTATCGCGCCCGTGAACGCTCCCTTCTCATGGCCGAAAAGCTCGCTCTCGATAAGAGTTTCAGGGACTGCCGCGCAGTTGACGGCGATGAATGGGCTCTTCTTGCGCGGGCCGTTGTAGTGGATGCTTCGCGCGACCAGCTCTTTCCCCGTGCCGCTCTCGCCTTGAATCAACACCGTGCTGCTCACCGGGATCGATTTCTCGACGAGCCTGAACAGCTTCTGCATTTTCTCGCCCACTCCGACGATGCCCCCAAGCGTGAATCGCGTTTCCACCAATTCGCGAAGCTCGAGGTTTTCTTCGTAGAGCCGTTTGTGCTCGAGAGCTTTTTGCACCGAAACGAGAAGCACATCCTTATCAAACGGTTTCGTTATATAATCGTGAGCGCCTTCCCGCATAGCCTCGACCGCGCTTTCGATGGAGCCATAGGCGGTCATCACTATGACCTCGGTTTCGGGAGAGAGTTGTTTAGCTTCCCGAAGCACGTCGATTCCGTTTCCATCCTCCATCTTGAGGTCGGTGATTATAAGGTCGAGCCGGTCTCTGGCAATCTCTTCGATTGCTTCGCTTGTGGAAGAAGCCTGTGCCACCTCATATCTTGCGCGGGTGAGAACGTCCGATATGATCTGACGCTGAGTGTCGCCGTCATCGACCACCAATATTCTCGCTAATGCTTTCATGTGCCTTCCACCGGTATAATAACGGTCACCGAAGTGCCCTTACCAAGCTTACTTTCGAGCGCTATCTCTCCGCCGTGCTTTTCAATTATCGTCTTCGTAAGTGAGAGACCCAGGCCCGTGCCCGATGATTTCGTCGAGAAGTAGGGGTCGAACACGCGGTCTATCACTTCTTGCGGGATTCCCTCGCCCTGGTCTTTGATTTGTAGGACGAAACATCCGTTGCGCTTTTCCATGCTCACGTCGATGGCCCCGCTTTTTCCCGATGCCTCCATTGCATTTATCAGTACATTCAGTATAGCGCTCTTGAGAAGCTGCGGGTCAACCAGTGACTCCTCCTCGAACCGGGGGATATGCGCCTTTATGCTCACATTCCGCCGCTGAGCGTCCTTCTCGATAAGGCGGATGGTCTCTTTCACGAGTTTCTCCACGCTGCAGCGTTGCAGCGAGAGTTCACGTTCTTTGGCGAGCGTGAGGAAATCTTTCACAATCGCGTCAAGGCGGTTTACCTCGCTGATGATGGTGTCCGCATATCGGTTGAAGGAAGACTCATCAAGCTCGCGTTGTGAGAAAATGTCCTTCAGGTGCGAGATGGTTAGTTTGATCCCATTGAGTGGGTTCCCGATCTCATGTGCGACGCCCGCCGCCAGATTGCCGAGCGCCGACAGCCGCTCGGCTTGCACAAGCTTCTGCTCCATTCTTGCCTTCGACCTCAGCGCCTCGACCATTTCATTGAACTTCATTTCCAGGACGAGCACTTCATTCGCATTTGGCTTGATATCGATTTTGTGCAGGTTGCCTTCGCTGATTTCGTGGCACGTCACCGCCATCGTATGAAGCGGATGCAGCAGATTAAAGATGAAAAAACACAGAGCCACAATCGTGCCGAGGAACAGCACAACCAGCGCAACAAGCACCTTACTCTGAAGTGCTTTTACCAGATGTGTCTGCGGCTCGAGCGCAAGAAGAATCTGGACTGAGCCAACCTGCTTAGTGCCGACTATCAAAGGGAAATTCTGGAAGTATACGACCCTTTTTTTCCCCCCGGCCGGCATCAATTCAACAACACGCGCCTTATTGGGCGTGCCGAACTCGAGGAGGGGCAGGTCTTCAGATTGGACACTGGAAACGATCTTCCTTTCAGAATCGTACAGAATTATGCCGTCAACTCCGTGCTGCGCTTTGAGGTCCGAAAGCCGGCTTTCGAGAATATCCTTCGGTGTCTCGTCGACCTGCATGTCGGTAAGTTTGACCACAATGCCACGCAATATCTCGGAGCTCTTCTCCTCCATTTCCGAAAGGATACTCTGCTGGTAGCGGTACAAAACGCCGAATACACTCCCAACCAGGCAAAAAATGAGCACGATGCAACACAGGATTATCTTGAATACGAGGGATTTATACCACTTCATTGGACTATTCGCGGGGGACATATTCACTTACAAGTATATCCTTTTCAGATGTTTCTGTCAATTTGACCGCGCCTATGGTTCGTTCGAAACTGCGGGATAAATCCTGGCGCATTAACCAAATTGCCGTTCCTGCGTTTGACACTGCCGTCGAGGCTACTGTAGAATTCGTTCTGTTTGCGAGCTTTGGCGGCGCTGGAGGCGTTCGAGTGCGGCGATTGAATGCGATTTCTATAGATATCGAGGACTGGTACCATCCGGAACTCGTTGTTCGAGCAGGAGGGACCGTCGAGCCGACTCCCCATATCGAGCGTTCCGCCGATATCATCCTGTCACTGCTGAAGCGGATAAACTGCAATGCCACTTTTTTCATCTTGGGACAGATTGCCGAACGACATCCCGCCTTGGTGAGAAAGATATTTGACGAGGGACACGAAATAGCGAGCCATGGAATGTCGCATACGCCTCTGTGGAGGCAGAACGCTCAAAGCTTCGACAGTGAGTTGAAACAGTTTGAAAAGACGATACGGGGTATTTTAAAAGGTGTCCGCGTCAAGGGCTATCGCGCACCGACCTTCTCACTCGACTGTTCCACCGCATGGGCGCTCGATGTCCTCGCGGAAAACGGCTATGTGTACGATTCCAGCGTCTTCCCGATGAAAAATCGACTGTATGGAGTTGCAGGCGCCCCGCTCGGAATATATAGGCCGTCCGCGAGCGACCCCAGCCGTCATGACGAGGCGGGAAGAATTCTGGAATTTCCGCCCGCAGTGCTTCAGATAGGGCCCGTGAAGGTTCCTGTAGCTGGCGGAGCCTATCTTCGGCTGTTGCCGGGTCGGCTATGGATAAGTTTGCTCCGGATCGCCGAATCACAAAGGCCGCTTATGATATATGTCCACCCGTGGGAATGCGACCCGCTCACTCCGCGCCTGCCCTTAGGTCTTCTTTCAACATTTGTGACGTACTACGGAATCGGGACGGCTTGCGAAAAGCTCCAGATGCTCTTGAGGGAATTCCAATGTTCGCGTATCGACGAGGTGCTCGGCATTGAGTGAGATTGAAAAGTATTTTGACGAGATGGCCGGGCGGTTTGATGATTACTATGCCGAGCGAAATGCGAGCCTGTTCGGCAGGCTGGTTCACAGCGTCTTGCGCGAGCCCGGCATGAGACGGCGTTTCGACGCCACAATTAGGCTCCTCGGCCACGTGAGAGGGAAACGTATTCTGGACGCGGGGTGCGGAACCGGCGTTTATTCGATTTATCTGTCGCGACTCGGGGCGTCAGTTTGCTGTGTCGACGTTTCGGAAAAAATGCTTGAACACACACGAGTTAACGCGAAGGCTGCTGGGGTCGAACCGGCTCAGATTCTCCAAGCAGACTTCATGGAGCACGATTTCGGTGAAAAGTTCGACTTCGTGCTTGCGATAGGAGTGTTCGACTATATACCGTCACGGCGGCAGTGCGAGTATCTTGCGCGCTTGATGTTACTGACAAAGGGCAGCGTTATAGCGAGTTTCCCCAAGCTTATCACTCCGCAGGCCCCTCTAAGAAGACTTTGGTTTGTCGGGAAGAAGGCAAGACTCTATTTGTACACTGCCCGGAGGGTTGCAGACCTTGGGAGAGAGGCGGGAGCAGACAGCACATTTATAGATTGCGGACCCATCTGGACGGTCGAGTTCAGACCAAGTCGTTCCAATCCCGCATAGAAGATTCTATGACCGCGATATGTGGCGAGAGTTGCCGTGCATTTCCAGCGCCCTCTTGGCGACGCTAAGAATTTCTTGCCCCTTTACCGGCTTGTTTATGTACTCGAACGCCCCCAAGTTCATCAGGTCCATGTAAGATTCAACTTCGCCGTAAGCGGTGATGAAAATGACGGGAACATCCATTTTCTCTTTCTTGATCGCCTCCATCAATTCCATTCCATTAAGGTTTGGCATTCTCAAGTCAGAGATGATGAGATCAAATGAGCTCTTCGACAGGATTTCCAGAGCCTCCCGCCCGTCAGCCGCGACTGTGACATCATAGCCCGATTTCTCGAACATCTTCTTCATCGCTTTGCGGAATTCCTGGTCATCATCAACGAGAAGTATCGACTTATTTTCATTCATCGGCATCACTCCTTTTGCCTATTATTATATATCGTGATTCTCTAAGTGGCAACCTGCGTGGGGTTCACTATGCAAGAAACGCCCTAGTTCGGGGACACCTTGCGCCAAGGTGTCCCCGAATTAGGCGCAATCGCTATTTCCTTTGAAGCGTCTCACCAACCCTCCGGCGCGGTGTGTCACGGAACCACCTTCCAATGCTATAATGGACTAAGAAACGATTCTCACGAATTCCCAATCTCAAACATCCATGAAAATAATCTTTATGGGAACGGGGACTTCACTGGGAGTTCCCGTGATCGGGTGCAAATGCAAAGTGTGCATTTCACCCGACCCGAAAAACAAAAGAACGCGCGCCTCAATCTGCGTGCAGACTGCTTCAGGAAAGAACGTCCTTGTTGACACGGCGACGGAACTGCGGCTGCAAGCCGTGCGAAATGACATCTCTTCGGTTGAAATGATTCTGTTCACTCACTACCATGCCGACCATATACATGGGCTGGATGATGTCAGGAAATTCAACCAGGTTTCGCAGGGCACTATACCTTGCTACGCGGACGATCCGACGATCGAAGGAATCAGGCGTGTCTTCTTCTATGCGTTCGAGCATGACTATTCATGGGGCGCGATTCCGCACATAACCCTCAAACCGATGCCGCTTGAACTCTGGGTGGAGGAAATTCGCATTACGCCGGTGAAACTGTTTCACGGAAAAACACAGACGCTCGGTTTCCGTTTCAATGATGTCGCCTATCTGACTGATTGTAGCGCGATTCCGCCGGAATCAAGGGATCAGCTCGAAGGTCTGAAGCTTCTCATTATTGATGCGCTTCGCTATACGGAACATCCGACTCATTTCAGTCTCAACGGCGCGTTGAAAACGATCGAGGAGATAGGGCCGGAGCGGGCGTTGCTCACCCATTTGAGTCATGAGTTCGACCATGAAAAAGTGAATTCCGCGCTTCCTCCGCGCGTTGCGCTTTCCTACGACGCGCAAATCGTCGAAGTTCCGGATTCCGGAGATGCGTCATGAAACTATACCATCTGTGGGGATGTCCTTATTGCCATAGAGTGAGACGAAAACTTAGACAACTTGGCCTCAAACATGAGAGGGTGTGGGTTGGGTTCCAGCCGAAGAGATGGTCCGAAGTGGAACGCCTGACGGGGAAGGCGATGGTTCCTGTGCTTGTGGACGGAGACAAGATAATCAATGAGTCAGAAGTGATCTGCGATTACCTCGAGAACAACTATGGCGACGACGTGAAAGACCGTTCTGACGGATAAACACTGCCCTTTGCCCCGGTATTCCATTCAGGTGTATAATCATATTGAGATCGAAGGGAGACAAGTAAATGACCAAGGTGCTGGCGATCGCTTCAAGCCCGCGGAAAAAAGGTAATTCCGAATTGCTTCTCGACTCATGCCTCGAAGGAATCGCCGAAGAGAGAATGTCTATCGAGAAGATTCGCGTCTGCGAACTGAAGATATCCCCGTGCCTGAATTGTGGAGGGTGTGAGGCCACAGGTGTCTGCGTTATAAATGACGACATGCAGATGCTTCATCAGAAATTCTCGGAGGCGGAGATATTGATTGTTTCCTCGCCCGTCTTCTTCATGGGATTGCCGGCTCAGTTAAAAGCGGTGGTTGACAGGTGCCAGGCGATATGGGTTCGGAAATATGTCCTCAAACAGCGCATGCCGAACATCGAGAATCGGCGAGCTTTCTTCATTCAAGTCGGCGGGATGAAACGGGAAAACGTGTTCCATGGCGGTTTACTCACCATAACGGCCTTCTTCGCTACGCTCGATTACAGGTTCTCGGGAAAACTCCTTTTGAATCAGATTGACGCAAAGGGAGTGGTCATGTCTCACCTGCCTGCGCTTGCGCAGGCCCGCCAAATGGGCTTGGATATTGCACGCGGAGAAAGCTCCATAGAGAGGGATCGCGCCAGGTACGGCAAGGCCGATTGAGGAGGGCGAATGGACAAGAGGAAAACGCGCGCGACGGCGCGAAAAGTAGAGAGACTCCTGAAGTTTCTTTCGGGGAAGAAGAGAATACTCGTTGTCTCGCACGACAACCCTGATCCCGACACACTGGCAAGCGCATTTGCGCTTCGCGATCTCATCATAAAAAAAATGGACGCCGAGGTCACTATCGGGTTTACGGGAATCATCGGCAGGGCGGAAAACAGGGCGATGATTCAACACATCGGCATCCCGCTGAAGCGGCTGGACAATTTGACGCTTTCAGAATTCGACACAACCGTGCTCGTTGACAGTCAGCCTCACTCAGGAAGGCTCGGCCTTCCCGAAATGGTCAAACCCGACGCCGTCATCGACCACCATCCGGCCCATCCCGAATCGCGGAAGACGGAGTTTCACGACATACAATCGAATATCGGAGCCACGTCCACAATAATTACGCAATACTACATGGCTGAAGGCATCGAGATGGACCCTCGCGTGGCGACAGCCCTCCTGTACGGGATTAAGTCCGACACGCGCGATCTCGGCCGCGAAACCAGCAAGCATGACCTCGAGGCTTACCTGTATCTTTATCCACGCGCAAACTTGAAGCTGATCTCGCGAATTGAATTTGCGGAGGTGCCTGCAGAGTACTTTCGAGTTCACAGCAAGGCGATAGACAACGCGATCGGTTTCGACGGCGTGGTTGTAAGCTTCATCGGGGACATTGACAACCCCGACAGAGTCGCGGAGATGGCGGACACGCTCGTCCGGCTCGAAGGCGCCAATTGTGCTCTCGTCGGAGGATATTTCGAGGGTCAGATTTTTGTGTCCGTCCGCACCAAGAATTCCGATATCAATGCAGGCAAGCTGGTGCAACGGGTGATAGGAAAGATGGGACCTTCCGGCGGACACGGCAGCATGTCAGCAGGCCGGATAAAGCTCGATTCGGCCTCGGAGAAGGAGAAAGCCGCGCTGGAGAGGGCGCTCATCCGCCGACTGAAACGCGCCATGAAGCTCAAAGGCGTTCGCGGAAAGAAACTTATCGAATAGGCACAAACGCTCCGCCGGCATTCGCCCGATGTGTACAATCTACCATGGAACGCGCTTGGCTCCCCAATTCCATCAAAAGGGGGCAACCATTCTGCTGCCACCATAATAATTCGGCAAGACGTGGCAAGACGCCCCACGACTTGACAGGACAATAATTGTCTGTTATTTTTACGCATGGAGACATTCCAGAAAGCTCTTGTAATGAATGAGAATAGAGACCAAGACACCAAGAAAGCCATAATCGAGGCTTCGATGCGGCTCTTTGCCAAGCGCGGCTATCACGGCACGTCGGTCGCACAAATCGCCGAAGCAACTGGCCTCACGAAGGGCGCGCTTTATTGGTATTTCAAGGGGAAAGAGGACCTCTTCCTCACGGTTCTGGACTCTATCCGGGAGAGCTGGCAGAAGAACATCATGGACAAGGTCGATACCTCTGAAGGAGTCATCGAGAAACTGGAAAAACTGTTCGACGCCAGTTCGGAGATGGTTGCCTCGACCGCAGAACCCTATTCGATGCATTTGTTCCTCGTGTCGGCCGGAGCTCAGCCGGAAATGGGAGACTTCGAGAATGCAATCAGGACGGTATATGCGGGTTATGTCAAGTCGTTGGCGGAGACGATCAGAGCGGGTCAGGAAGATGGCGAAATAAAGAAAGACGCCGATGCTGAGTCAATCGCGGTCGGAATTATCGGCTGCCTCGAAGGCATTGTGCTGCAAGCGCGTCTCCACTCACCTTCGGTGATTGCCGCCGCGATCGCAGAAATGAAGCGCACCTTCATTCGCTCGCTTTGCATATCGCCGGTGCTGCCGCCGAAACGAGAAGCGCGCCCGCCTGCCAGCTTACCCGCAACATCGGACCAGCTTCCCTTGTTTTGAATCCACCGCAAGCAGATGCGGTGAAAATTGGCGATTTCCATGATAGAGCAGCAAATACTCGTCGTCGAAGACGAAGACATACAGCGAAGACAATTGGTGCGAGTTCTGTCGGGAGAAAGCCGGGGGATTACCGAAGCGCGCTCCGGCGAAGAGGCGTTGAAGCTGCTGGCCACCCAACGGTTCGACCTCGTCATTTCCGACCTCAAGATGCCCGGCATCTCCGGCCTTGAGCTCGTGAAGAGAATCAAGAACACCTTTCCCCATACCTCTCTCCTGCTCATCACCGCCCATGCAACCGTGGATTCGGCCATCGAGGCGATGAAGATAGGGGTGGAGGACTACCTTGCAAAGCCCTTTGGCAGCGAAGAACTCAGGCTCGTCGTCGATAGAATCTTCGAGAAACGCGACCTGCTGGCCCAAAACATCCTCCTCAGAGAACAACTCGAGTCGCAATTCAGCTTCGCAAATATCATCAGCAAGAACCACAAGATGCAAAAAGTCTTCAGCACTGTTGTCTCCATCGCGCCCACCGACAGCACAATCCTGATTCAGGGAGAGACCGGAACAGGGAAAGAGTTGATCGCGCGAGCAGTTCATTTCAACAGTCCTCGAAAAGACAAGCGCTTTGTTCCGGTTGATTGCGGGGCGTTGCCCGATACCTTGCTGGAAGCCGAACTCTTCGGCCATGAGAAAGGCGCGTTCACGAGCGCTATAAGCAGGAGAATCGGAAAGCTCGAATATGCCAACGGCGGCACCCTGTTCCTGGACGAAGTAGGCAACATGTCGTCTGCGATGCAAGTCAAAATCCTGCGGGCTCTGGAAGAGAAACGCTTCCACCGGATCGGAAGTAATGAACCCATCTCCGTCGATATAAGGCTCATTGCCGCGACCAATGTAGACTTGCTCACGCTTGTTCGATCCGGTAAATTCAGAGATGACCTCTATTATCGTTTGAAAGTCATCCCGCTCGATATTCCCCCACTTCGAGAACGGCTCGAAGATGTTCCCTTGCTCGCCCGGCATTTCCTCAAAGTCTATCGCGACCGGATGGGCAGGAACGTCAGCGAGATTACTCATACCGCTATCAAGAAACTCATGAAGCACAGTTGGCCCGGGAATGTCCGCGAACTTGAAAACGTCATCGAGCGGGCGGTCGCCACCGCAGCCGGGAACTCCATCGACGAGATAGCCCTTCCCGATTTCGGGGAAATCGGAGGCCATGAACTTTCCAAAGACCAATCGCTTATTGACATGCCTCTTGCACAAAGAACGGCCGAGCTCGAGAAAAAATACCTCGTCGAACTCCTTGACCGGTTCGGCGGAAACACCCAGTTTGTGGCCGAGAAATCTGGGCTCGGCCTTCGCACTCTTCAGAGAAAATTAAGAGGATTCGGCATAAGGCCAGAAGATTTCAAGCATCCCGAGCCTTGAGGTAGCCACGAAGGCCATCGCCCGCGTCATTCCTGTCGTAGGTGACAATGAGTGGCCTTGCCATAACCTGTTATCGCCCTGTCAGTTAGCTTGATTAATCCCCAGTTCGGCGTCATTTCTGTCGCGAATTCGATTGGTCATGATGAAGCTACTCAGTCTCCTCGCCTATAGCTAACTCCTGTCTTAATACATAGTTACGTATAACCTCGCCACCACTAATTCAAGTTGGCCCAAGAGTTGCTCAACTAAGTTTTACGGTTTTGACGTTGTCCTCTCAAACAAAAGGCGGCAAACAGCATCGACTCACGGAGGGAACAAGTAAATGGTATTCGAATTCGTTTTCCCGCATACCAAGAACGGAAATGGATTCTCAGACTACGTAGAGTCCTTGGCTCCCGAAAGCGGAGTTGATCTTATCGAGAATTGCCCTTCGGCCACCGTTGTCGAGGGGGATTGGGAGAGAGCGATGAGCTTCCTTCGCCGGTGTCAGGAGTATGTGGCGCAGCATGCCGTCGGCTCTTTCGTTCCCACGACGATTCATATCCACTCCTGAGATAACTGTGCATGGAAAGCCATGAATATAAGGCGACGAGGTGGCGCTCGATATGAATGATGCGACGAAATCGAACGGCGGGATGTGCCCATATATGCGTTTATGGCCTGTACCCTCTTGCTTCGCAAGGAAAAACGGGATTTATATACCAACTGATGACACAGTGGATAACACGTGCACCAAACAGGCTTACGAAAAGTGCCAACTTTTCCAGCAAAGACTTGAGCCTGCGGCCACATAATGAAAACGGCAACAGTTGGACATCATAATCGTTTCGCTGTAGAAACCCATTTCACATTGCGCCCAGTGCATGCTTCCTCCCGATGCATGCCTTCTCCCTAAATGTGGCGTGCGGCGCCGGTTTTTCTCGCCTTTAACCGGCGCCGCTGCCACACTCCCTTTAACCCCCTTACTATCATCCCCCAATTACGAACGCCGTTCCACTCAGACTTGAAAAGCAATGCGGAAAAGAGTATCATCTCGCATTATGGCCGCAGCCTCGTTTGTGCGGTAAGCTCACACGAAACCGGTCCGCATCGCAATATTCAAAAGAGGAGACCTCGTAAATGGCTAAATTCGACAAATCCTACCGACTCTTTGACCGCGCGTCGAAAGTGATTCCGGGGGGCATACCCGGCCACCAAAGCCCCATGTTGCTAGTGTTCGGCGCCTCTCCATGTTTTATCGAACGCGCGAAGGGTGCGCGTTTCTGGGACGTTGATGGAAATGAGTATATCGACTATATGTGCGCGTATGGCCCGATGGTTCTCGGATACAACCATCCAAAAGTCGAAGCGGCCGCGCAGGCGCAGAGCAAGAAGACAGATACCGGAAATCTTCCTAGCGAACGGTACGTCGAACTCGCCGAAAGACTGGTGGGATTGGTTCCGATTGCGGATTGGGCCATATTCGGGAAAAACGGTTCGGATGTCACGACATACGCTTGCCGCGTCGCTCGGTCTCAAACGGGACGGAACAAGATTATTATGGTTGAAGGCAGCTATCACGGGATAGGGGGATGGTGCACTCCCGTCACCGCCGGAGTCACCCCCGGCGAGAAGGACGATATGCTGACATTCAATTACAACGACGTTGAGGGTTTCAAGCAACTCGCGGCGGAGAACAAGGACGACCTGGCCGGAGTGATTCTCACACCGTTCCGGCACGAAGCTTTCCACGACTCGGAGATGCCGGCGCCCGGTTTTCTCGAAACCGTTCGAAAGACCTGCGATGAGACAGGCGGCGTCTTCATAGTGGATGACGTGCGCGCCGGGTTCCGTATGCATACGGGCGGCTCGTTGGAGCGATTTGGCGTCAAGCCCGACCTCATCTGCTTCTCGAAAGCGCTCGGCAACGGCCATCCCATAGCGGCGTGTGTAGGGAAGGAAGACCTAAGAAGCGCGGCATCCCAGGTGTTCTTCACCGGTTCATTTTTCACCAGCGGCGTTCCGATGGCGGCGGCTCTCGCCACCCTTGACGAGATGGAGGCCACGGGCGCAATTGAAATAATGTACAAAAACGGCGAGATGCTCAAGGACGGCATGCTCGACCAGGCTGACGCTTATGGACAACAGGTGAGCTACACCGGCCCGGAGACAATTCCATTCATGACCTTTGCCGGCGACGACGGATGGGAAAAGGCGAAGGTCTTCTGTGAAGAGTGTTACCAGCGCGGGGTCTTCTTCCATCCGTTCCACAACTGGTTCATCTCGTCTGCGCACACAGAGGAAGACATTAGGAAAACGCTCGACGCCACTGACGCTGCCTTTAAACGCGTGAAAGAAAAGATGGGCTGATTAACTTTGGCCGACGATTGCCAAGATCGGGGACACGATGCAGTCCCCGATTTTCGTGGAACACACGATTTCATGCGGGGGCGTCTCGCCCGGGGGCGGGACTGCCCCCTTATTCGTTTTCCTCAGCTTTTGCTGGAGGCCTCAGCGGCAGCTAAGGCGACTCTCAGTACCGCCGTATGAACGACGAGATATGATATGGCGAAAAGAATAAAGAGGCTTGCGGGAGTTTTACCCTCCGTGAGACGCTTGACCGCCTCGATCGAGGAAACGAGCACGTCGTTCTCAGGAAAGACCACGCCCCAGCCGTCAGCCGCCGGGACGGCGACTCCCGCATAGTATGGCGCAAGAACCATCAAGAAGCCGGACACTTCAGCCGCCACAATTCCCAAATAGACAATAAGAAAGCAGGAACGCGCGAATCGGGGCGGGATGCCGGAAAAACCGAGTGAAACAGCATAGCTTATGGGAACCACCAGCGCATAGAAGTACCACCCTCCCGGCCCGCCAACGCGGCCAACGGTCGCGTACGCATTGACAGCATGATACGCCACACCAAGCGAAAACCAGCTAAACAGACAGACTGACGCCGCCAACCCATACCGCTGTTCGCTCAAACCCGGTTGCGGATTTCTGAATGGCAGCCCCTTGGCCAACCCAACCGCTGCGACAAGGAACAGAATCACGAAAACCGAATATGCGGGTTTGGGCAGGTGGAGGAAGCTCCATCCGTTGACCCAAGAGAAAGTGACGAAGATATTCTTCATGATAAGCGTCCACGGGACAGCCACCGCCGCGCGAATCCTCTCGGAGATTCCCACCGATGGGAAATACATCGTTTCCTGCAACCCTGAGAATGAGCCATAAAGACGGAAGTTCCGCAGGTACCACCAACCCCCAATTACGGCCGCGCAAAGCATCGCGAGACAAACTCCGAGCAGAATTCGCCGCGATTGCTCTTTCTTCTTGAGCGCGAGGAAGCCGGTGAATAGCGCGAAGGCCGGTATCGCTGGCAGGAAATAGGCTTTTGTAAGAAGTCCCAGTCCTAAGAATACTCCGAAAGCGCATGCGTTTTTCATGGTCGGCTTATTGCCGAAGCGCAGCATGAAATAGAAAATGAAGGAGTATACCGCAACACCCAGACTGTCGTTTCCTACCCGCCCAACGTCGACGTAAAGGCACGGCCAAAGCGCCACAAAACCCGCAAAGAAAGCCACAAATGGCGCCTTGCCTTCCCGGGCTATAAGCGCTGCCGCCAGAACGGAAAGCGACGCAAGGAGAACCGAGAAGAAACGGAGCGCGTATACCTTTTCAACGATACTTCGCCCTTCGAGCGCCTTATAGAGAGGGGCGCATAGAGCATAATACAATGGCGGATGTTGCACTTGATACAGCAGTGTGTCGGAGGGGTCAAATCGGCTTGCGTTTGCCTGAAGGCGGCCGAGTCGCTGTCGAAGGATTCCTTTCTTGACCGTATCCATTTTCGAATAGTCATGATACGACAGTTTCTCAAAACCGGCCGCCAGTTGAGGCATTAAACCGGGCAGCGGGACATACGCAGTCGATTGCTCAATTTCGGAATCAATAAATGTGTGCCCCCACACCGGCAACGAGTGAATGGACGCCAGCGATTGGACATAGGCGAAATGGAAAAGTTCATCAAACCCTTCCCACATCGGCGTCAGCGCTATGTAAATGATTGACTTGGTGATGAACAGGAGCCAGACAAGTGTGAAGATGAGTCGGCGGGACCGCGCGTCGACAACTGTCATCGGCAGTCCCTTTGAGGCGAGGAGTGTTCAAGGAGTTCCAGGAAGCCCTCAAGGCGTGTGAGAAGTTGGCCGGATGGCGTTGCGCGCTTGTCGACCGCGTCTCCGTCAAGCGCCAGAAACGGCGCCCCCTCTCGCGCCATGGCGTTCCTGAACAGGCTCGTTTGCCCGTAATTCCATCTGCAACCCCAATGGAGGAAATGGACGACTCCGTCCACACGGTACTCCCGCGCGAGTCTCACGGCGCGTTTGGTTCGTGCGGCTACCGGCGCGAGTTGTGGGTTGGAAAGTATTCTTATCGCCAACGCTCGAAATGGGTCTTGCGCGTCGAGCTCCGGCCAATACGCTTCGCCCAGTAAATCCACAACGATCACCGCTCGCCTTTCCCTCTCCATCACCGCCATTATATTTGTTTCGAAATACGGACGCAAATGGAGCCACATCAGCCGGTGTTTCTCGCCGCCCGGTATTGCCGTAATGCCGCCCGCTATGCGGGCAGCGATTTCACTCCGCAACGTTTCGGCTATGGCCACGCCTATTTTTGTTCCCCACGGATACATCAATCCCATTCCGACAAACTGAGAGCCAGTCACGGGAGAGGGAACCTGCGCGCGCATTTTATAGACCTCTGAGAAGCATTTACGCGCTTGGTTGGAAAAATCGACCGCCTCCCGCAGTTTGTCGATATCCAGCCTCGATCCCGAAAGCTCGCACAAGCGCCCGGCGACCTGTTCAAGTTGTTTCGCGACGTATTCAATTGTATGTTCAGATAGTTGTTCAGGCAGACCTGACGGCACGTCGACCACATGGAATTCGGCGTGGCTCCGGCGGGCGCCAAATTCGGCGACTTTCGGGGCGGCCTCGCACAGGTGCGACGTACAAATGACGGCGCGTGGCTGAGGAAAAAGTCCCCTTGTTATTCCGCCCGTGGCGGCCCTCAGGAAAGTGCATAAATCATTCGCGGGCAAAACTGAGCCCGCCCCGTCGAAAACGTCGGTCATCGCCATCCACCCCGAGAAACCACCGATTCCGTCGAGCCAGAACGGAATGTATCCGCAGCCGAAAATCAATTCAGGAGGCATAAAGACATTGATCCAGGCCACTGGCTTTCTCTCGGCGAACGCATGATACAACAGCCGCGCGAACTGCATTCCGCGCATGAGTGTTCCCTGAAGCGCGGTCGGGTCCAAATCCGCAGTCCGGTCGGTCTCAATAAGCCGACGAATCAGTTCGGGTCTTTCCCGCATTTCGATTCCGCCCCTCGACCTTTCTATCGCAGCATCTCCAAGAATGCCTCGATGCGTGTTCTCATTCGTTCGCGCTCGCTTATGGAATAGTCGGTCTCACAGCGAAGCGCTGGGATTCCTCTCGACCGGAGCTCTTCGCTGATGATGACCCAATCGAGCGTGTGCGCATCGCAAAAGTTCACGCCGTAATATATGAGACCGCGCGCGCCGGAGGCGTCGATGGTGGCCATTAGCCTGCGGATGCGCTCCTCGGTGTCCGCCATGCGGGCGCATTGCGGCCGAAGGATATAGCGCCTCGCGATCGCTGGAATGGGCTCCTCCTCTTCGGAAACGAGCCCCTCGAAGTATCGGCTTCCGCAACACATGTCATCGGCGACCACTCGCCCGCCGGCCTCTTCGATCGCGCCCACTACCCACGGGTCGTCAAGTATTCCACCCGCCAACACTATGCGCACGGCATTTTCGTTTTCATTGACCGCTTGCTTGGCCGTCTCCAATTCCCGCTGCGCGCGCGATTGAAAATCCTCAATCTCGCCGGTCATCGCTTCGCGCAAGAGTTCATAGTATCGTTGGCCGGAAAATGAAGGGGATGCGGCGCGTTGCTTGGCAAGTCTTATCAGGAGTATACGGGCGCTGTTGACTGTCCTTATGGCATTTCGAAGGTCTTCTTCGGAGATTCGTAGCGCAAAATAGTTGTTGAGACAATCAATCAGCCTTCTCAGTTCATTGGCGAAGAAATTGACTGCAGAGAGGTCGCGCCGATGCGGCAGGGAAAGGATATGCGAAAAACCGGCTGAAGTGAAACAGCACAAGGCGTCAAAAAGACTGCGCATGGCGTCGCACGAATCGACGGCGATGATGCCCGAAAGGTCTTTGTATTCACCTTCCAGAACGGAATTGAAACACGCGCGGACGTACGAGCAGAGGTTAGGGTGTAAATATGCTTCGGCTTTGGCGGCGCTGCCCGGTCTGCCGAGAATTCGCCTGCTGCGAAAACCTGCGGCGACAATGATTTCTTCGGGCGTATATGCGCAGAACCAACAGAGCGACGGCTTCACCGGCGCAAATGTCTGTTCCATACGCTCCCCTCGGCGTGATTAATTGTGGAAGAAAGGTGAAGCTTGACATCCATCATGTCATTCTGAGCGGAGCGAAGAATCTCTCTTTTGTTTCTTTTGACCTTGAACCTTTGACCTTGAACCTTGAACCTGCTTTCTTAGAGGAACTACGCTTAAAGTATTCTAATTATGTCATCTCCACACCACGGAGGTAAACCAGCAGGCCACAGAAGGCGGAATTTGGGGGAATGAGTCATTCTCGACATTGTCGTCGAGGACGACTTGCCCGGATATCCCCGATCTCACTCATTTGGGCGGACCTTTCAGCCTTTATCTTCCGCGAACAAGCGTACGCACGTACTATAGTGTATCTTCACGGTGTCCCATACATCTCGGGAGTATCCGCCTGCGAGGACTACGCATACCGGGACCTTTGCGTCGCAGAACGTCCCGATGACCATGTCCTCACGGCGCTTGAAGCCTTCATGAGTCAGTTCGAGGGAGCCGAGTTGATCGTCCTCGAATGGGTCGGCTCCGGCAAGGTAGAAAACAAAATCGGGCTTGAATTCCTTTTGGATGCGCTCGATGGCGCCGCCGAGCTTTGCGAGATATTCCTCATCGCCGACTCCATCATCAAGCCCGATATCGAGGTCGCTCTTCTGTTTGATTGGATAGTTGTTTTCTTGATGTATCGAAAACGTGAAGACATTCGGCTCATCCCGGAAAATGTAAGCGGTCCCGTTTCCTTGATGAAGGTCGCAGTCAACTACCGCGATGCGAGCGGCCTTCTTTTCTTTGAGAAGCGCCCGGCAGGCCATCGCGACGTCGTTAAAGAAACAGAACCCCTCCGCATGATCAGGGAAGGCGTGGTGGAAGCCGCCGCCGAGATTGATGCTTCTTCCAGCAGACACAGCGCTTTCAGCCGCTACCAGCGTGCCGCCGCTGCTCAGCAGAAAAGCCTCGACTACCTCTCGCTTCATCGGTAATTCGGAACTGAACGTCGCTGGGGTGATACGGTAGTTGAGAACGTCATCGAGATACTTATTCTCGTGAACCAGCATCAACTCATCTCGTGTCGGCATCCTTGGCTGGAGAAGCTTGACATGGGGCGATTTCAAATGGCCGTCTTTCTCAAGCATTTCGTAGGTCAGCCGGTACTTCTGCGCCGGAAACACATGAGGCCCAATATTGGCGAAGTATTTGTCGGAATAAACAATTGTGGTCATGGAGAGATTTAATTATAGGTTCCGTCTCTCAAGCTTGTCAAGGACGCATTGAGTCTTGCGTCGCCGCCTTGAGCCTTTTGTCTTGAGCCTTGACAGAGCTTCAAGGTCCGAAGCTGCGGCCCTTGAATCTTTCGACTTCCTCCCCGTATGGCCCCTTCAGGCTTCCAATGACATAAACGCCGCCGAGAATCTCAATCGGCTCCAACCCGTAGATCGGATCGGCGGGGGAGCGCTCAAAACTCACTGTCGCCGGGCCGCCCAGCAGTTCGTGAAACTCGAGGTCTTCTTGCCATGTCTTCACCAAGCTGATGTCGGCCTGGGCATTGACATCAGGCTGGGGGATTACCTTCAACTGATAAAGGGGCCGCATCAAGATATGCTCCATGTCGGCTCCGCGATAAATGCAAACGGCTGCATCTACGATCTTGAAACCTCGCCTCGTGCAGGTTCCCCGGACAACTTCGCAATCCTGGCCGAAGGTGAATTGAGCCATCTTCTTCGGATGGCCGAACCGCTCGCGGCCGCCGGCAAGACTTGTGTCACTGTCAACATAGATGTAAGCCGTGTACGCGACCGGCTCGCCTTTGTATTTTGCCGTTATATTCACGATTGCCTCGCGGTACGGGCCGATGTTGGTCACAAACCTGTAGTTGGCGACGATTACGGCCGCCAGAGGTTCTGCCTCGGGCTCTAACGGTTCCGGTATGAGCGCAGCCGCTTTCTCCGGATTCGGCCTTATGAGAACCTGAATGAGTTCAAAGTTCTTGTTCGTCCGGATGCCTTCCGGATACAAAGGCGCATGGACAGGCGCGCTGTGGCCGAAGTCTTCTTTTTTCATGATGCATGTTCCTCCGTCAATGCCTCCATCACAGCTTCGCGACATATTTCATTCGGGCCTTCATATATTTGGAGCACCTTCGCGTCTCGCAAGCACTTCTCGACGAGATAGTCTTTCATGTAACCATATCCGCCAAGCACTTGAATCGCCTCAACAGCGACGCGCACGGCTGCGTCGGTGGCAAATACCTTCGACATTGCCGTATAGAGACGATTGGGCGGAAGCAAATTTGCATTGACCCAACACGCGCGCCACACCATCAATCTCGCAGCCTCAATCTGGATGGCCATTTCAGCCAGCTTTTGGACCATCGCCTGGTGCTCGATGATGGGCTTGCCTCCCTGCGAGCGTTCCTTCGCGTAGCGGAAGGCAATCTCATAAGCGCCGCGCGCAATCCCTACCGCCTGTGCGCTGACGGGGCCGCGCGCGTTGGCAAGCCGGGCAAGATGAATCTGGTAGCCCATGCCCTCGGGGCCGATGCGATTCAGCTCTGTCAACTTCATGTCCTCGAATATCAGGTCGCCGGTCCATGAGGAGCGCAGCCCCATCTTATCCTCGATTTTGCCGAAACTAAGTCCGGGCGTTTCTTTTGGGATGGCGAACAAACACGAGGTCTCGTGCGGACGCCGGGGATCGGTTACCGCAAAAACAACGTAGATGCTCGCGACCCCTGCGTTCGAGATGAAGCATTTGCGTCCGTTCAGCGCGTACTCGTTCCCGACCTTGCGCGCAACCGTGCGGCATACTCCGGGAAGGAGAGCTTTCGCCTCGAGGTCGGAACCAGCTTGGGGTTCAGTCGTTCCGGAAGCCCCAAGGCCGCCACGCTCCGCAATGAGAGGGAAGAACATCTTGTGCTGCGCCTCCGTGCCTGCAAACAACAACGGGGCAGTTGCAAGCCATGTGGCGCCCATAGTAGTGCATACGCCCGGCTCGACCGCCGCAATCTCTTCCATCAACAGCATCGCGTCGGTTACTTTGCCGGAGCCTCCGCCGTATTCCTCGGGGATGAACAAGCCGAGGAACCCGAGTTCGTGCAGCTTCTTCGGGATGTCCCAATTGAATTGTTTTCCTTCGTCGAGCTGTCGGACGATGGGACGCAATTCCTTGTTCGCGAAATTGCGCGCCAACTGCCGAAGAGCAATCTGTTCATCGGAAAGCTCGAAATCCAGCATGGTAAAACTCACCTCCCACAATTATTGTATACTCTGTATATGTTGACTAAAGGAACCGGAGAAGGTGCTTCTCCATCAGTTCCATGATGCCCTTTTCGTCCATCTTCCAGAGTTGTTGCAGCCGCCCGATTATGAGGAAGCTCACGTATCCGTGCATCGACGCCCAGAGATGCGTCGCCACCTCTTGGGAATTCACGTCGGGGACGATTGCTCCCGCCTCTTGGCAGGCTTCGATGATCTCGGTCAGAGGCGCCCAGAAATTCTGCATTATGAGGCTTCGAGGCGGACGATCCCAGAGGTATTTCTGGATGAACTCGGACCCGAAGAGCATTGTATAATAATACGGGTTCTTAATGCCGAACCTCACATATGCGCGGACGATTGCCCGAAGCTTCCGCGCAGGAGAGTCGGCCCGGATGACGTCTCTCCAAATCTGACGGGCCAATCGAGCGACGCCTTTCTCGTAAACCGCCACAAGTAACGCCTCGCGGCTTGGGAAATGGTTGTAAATCGCCATTGGAGTCACGCCAACCAACCTTGCGACCTCCCGGAGCGAAACCGCGTTCATGCCGCCGCGCTCAAGCAAATCGGAGGCGTTTTGCAGTATGCGCCTCCTGGTGTCTGTCTGGCCTTGTTGGCTTCTCATATATACAGCGTATATCAAACGTTGGGAAATGTCAAGTGGGTGTCAAGTGAGACCGTATTTCGGGGACACGATGCCGCATCGTAACCCCGAAATAGGGACGCCTTTGAAAAGCCGTGCGGGCCGCTTATCATTCTCACGGAAGCGGAAATCAATCTCAGAAAAGTCCTGCCTCAGACTTGCGCGCGACGGGCGTATCGGTGAATCTTTGAAATGGGCTCGTGATGTGTGATAAAATTTCTCCCGGTCATTGGGGACAACGTTTTCCCGAGGAGTTCATTCATGAGGCGTTTGGCCGCATGCGCAGTTTATACAGTGGTCGCTTTCTTCATTGTCACGGTCTTTCCTGCGGCTTTGTACGCCGAGCCGATGCGTGTCTATGCGGCGGAGTTCGTCAACCTTAGCGATTCAAAGGGTGACGACTGGATCGGGGCGCTTATCGCCGACACCCTCGTAAACGACCTCGTGGTTTTCCCTGAATTGGAAGTGGTTTCGGGCAAAAGGCCTGCGACTGTGCGCGGAGACAGCCGCTTTGCTGACGCGAACGCCCTCCGGCGGCGTCTGTGCGAGATGGCGCGAATCTTCGGCGCCGATTACGTTGTGGGTGGCGATTTCAGCAGGAACGGCGAGAAGATTTCCGTCAGCATATATTTCCTTGAAACCCCAAAGGAAAAGCTGGTGGGCGAACTCATGTTCGTTTCCGTGCTGCCCGACCTCTATCCCAAGTTGGCCGACTTTTCCGTGCTGATCGCCTCGTCATTAAACATCTCCTACTCCGGGAAGGAATTAGCCTCCATACGCAGACTTCCGACAACCTCAGCCGAAGCAATGGCTTCGTATGGAGAGGCGCTGACTTTGCCTGCGACCTCGAAGGAGCGAGGACTCTCTCTCATCAAAGCTTTGTCCATAGACCCGAATTATAGCGATGCCCTCGCGAAACTGGGGATTCTCTACTACGAGACCGGCAGGCTCATAGACGCTCAGAGAACATTCGAGAAACTTACGGAAAAACAACCTGAATACCCTCACGCCTACTACAATCTGGCGCTCGTTCATCGTGCGCAAAACCGACTGAGCAAGGCGGTCGATACGTACCGCAAGGCGTTGCGCATTCAGCCGAAAGATTCCGACGCATGGAACAACCTTGGGGCAACGTATTATGTCGCCGGCATGAACGAGGACGCCAAGGAAGCATTTATGCAGGCGGTCAAGCTCAATCCCCGTAATGTGAATGCCAGGGCGAATTTGAAGATGGTTGGGGTTGAATACGCGAAGGACAGCGAGGCTGCCAAAGATGAACCGGCTATCACCTCCGGGACCGCGGCAGTCGAACGTGTAACGGAGATTGCAAAACCGGTGATTGAGCTGCCACAGCAAATGGCTCATGTCGAAAAGGAGGCTCAAACCAGCCCGCCGGAAGCATCTGACGACCGCTTCGAGGCTGTATCTGAGGAAAAACTTGCTGTGACGCTGCCGGAGCAACCGGTGGAACCCGCGGGCCCTTCGACCCGACAGACATCTGTAACAGAGAGTCAGACAAAGTCGGCCGATGTTTCGGGAGATTCCGCGCTTGCGTGCGTTACCTTAGGAGCACTGAGGGAAGAGAAAGGCGATTTTGAGGGAGCGATCGAGAGCTATCGCAAGGCCGTTCTGCTCGATCCCTATAACGCCGACGCGCAGTACGGCATCGGTAACGTTTGTCTTCGACTGAATCGCTATGAAGAGGCCGAGGCTGCCCTCGATAAAGCCCGGAAGCTTGACCCTCATGGGGAACAGGCAGCCCGTGATCTCGATGTCCTTGTTGAAGCTGTCGTTCCGGCCTCGGTCGAAACCGCGCCGAGTGACGCTGTGCTTTCGAGCAATACGCCTGACAGCGCAGATAAGTTGGAACCGAAACCGCTGATGTCGCCCAGCGTTATCGTTCGAGCGAAATCCTTCGATAAGCCTGAATTAACAACACCCTCGGGTACGAACTCGAAACCACAGGAAGAAGCAAGTGACAGCTCCAACGGCATGTGGGGCTCTTCGCCCGACTCGGGCTACGCGCATTTCACAATAGGAGCGATCCGAGAGGAGAAAGGAGACCTCGAAGGCGCGCTTAGGAGCTATCGAGAGGCCGTTCGGCTTGTACCTGCGAACGCTGACGCCCAATATAATCTCGGCAACATATACATGCGGCTGGGAGACGCGGCTTCGGCAATTCAATGTTATTCGGCTGCGATCGAGGCCGACCCTCTTTTCGCTTCCTGCTATAACAATCTGGGTGTCGCCTACTATGTCCTTGGCTTCGATTACCTTGCGACCGAGGCGTGGCGGCGCGCTCTCGAAGCCGACCCATCCATGGAGAGCGCAAAGAAGAACATCGAGGCTTTCCACACTTCAGACGACCCCGAATAGCTCCCCTAAGACGCAAGCAAGAGGCCATCCGGTTTCCCGAAGGAATTCCGGATGGCCTGGTTTGTCAGTGGCAAGTTCTCGACGCAATCGCGTCTTACACGTCGAAGTAGAGGAAGAACTCGTACGGATGCGGGCGAAGCCGGACAGCGTCCACTTCCTTCTTCAGCTTGTAGTCAATCCATGTTGCTATAACGTTCTCCGTGAAAACGTCGCCTTTCAGCAAGAAGTCGTGGTCTTTTTCGAGAGCTTTGAGCGCGGCCTCCAGCGAACCGGGCACGGACGGCACCTTTGCCATCTCCTCGGGCGGGAGATCGTAAATGTTCTTGTCAAGAGGTGAGCCGGGGTCTATCTTGTTCTGTACGCCGTCGAGTCCAGCCATCAGCATCGCCGCAAATGCGAGATATGGATTGCACGATCCGTCCGGCGGCCGGTATTCGAGCCGTTTCGCCGCGGGACTTGCCGAGTACATTGGTATCCGGACCGCCGCGCTGCGGTTACGGCTGGAGTAAGCCAGGTTCACCGGCGCTTCGTAACCGGGAACGAGGCGCTTGAAGGAGTTTGTTGTCGGGCTACACAGAGCAGTCAGGGCGGGCGCGTGTTTGAGAAGGCCGCCGATGTAATAGAGCGCCAGGTCGGTCAAGCCGGCGTATTTGTCTCCCGCGAAGAGAGGCTTGCCGCCTTTCCAGAGGCTCTGATGACAGTGCATGCCGCTTCCATTATCGGCGAAGAGCGGCTTCGGCATGAAGGTGACAGTCTTGTTGTGCTTGCGGGCGACCATTTTCGTGATGTATTTGAACATCATCAATTTGTCGGCCATGCGGACAAGTGAGTCGAACCGCATATCGATTTCGCCCTGGCCGGCCGTAGCTACCTCATGGTGTTCCGCCTCGATATCTATTCCACACCGCATCATCGTCGTCGCCATTTCGGCCCGAATGTCCTCGAGGGCATCCATGGGGGGCAACGGAAAGTACCCTTCTTTATATCTCGGTTTGTACCCGAGGTTGGGCTTCTCTTCGCGCCCCGAGTTCCATATCCCTTCGGCTGAATCAATGTAATAGTACCCGCTGTACTGGTTCTGATCAAAGCGGATATCATCAAAAATAAAGAACTCGGCTTCCGGCCCAAAATAGGCAGTGTCGGCTAATCCGGTGGATTTCAGGTAGTTCTCCGCCTTACGCGCGATGAAGCGGGGGCACCGGCCATACGGCTCCTTCGTGATCGGGTCCACGATATCACAATGGATCACAAGAGTGGAGGTCTTGTAGAATGGGTCGATGTAGGCTGTAATGGGATCGGGAACGACCAGCATATCGCTCTCATGTATCTCCTGCCATCCGCGAATGCTCGAACCGTCGAAGCCGACACCTTCTTCAAAGATTGCCTCATCGAGCTTTTGGGCCGGAATTGCAAAATGCTGCATCAGTCCCGGGAAGTCCATGAACCGGAGGTCAATCATTTGAATATTGTTTTCCTTCACCATCTTCAACACGTCACGCGGGGTCATCTTTCTTTAACTCCCTTCTCAATGTTTGGAAATGCCTTTGGATGAAACTCCCTGCCCGCCCCATGTGTCCCCTCGTCTTCGCGAAGCGGGCGAATAGCCCGGCTAAATCGCTTCCTCGCCGCGCTCGCCGGTGCGGATTCTGATGACTTCTTCAACCGGGGTGACAAACACTTTCCCATCACCCAGGCGGCCGGTGCGCGCTGAGGAGACGATTGCTTCAATAACGCTCTCGAGTTCGCCGTCGGGTACAACAACCTCGATCTTCACTTTCGGCAAAAACTCAATCTCGTACTCTGCTCCACGGTAAAGCTCTTTGTGACCCTTCTGTCGGCCGAACCCTTTAACCTCAATAACCGTCATGCCTTTGATGCCGACGTTTGAAAGAGCCTCTTTTACCTCCTCAAGCTTGAAAGGTTTAATGACTGCCTCGACTTTTTTCACTTTTTCACCTCACTCGTGGACCAGCGGTTTCAGGAGTCTCCAAAGAAGCAAAAAGAATACCATCTCTCCCGCGCTCGCATCAGGGGACATGGATGAGTCCCTTTTTGCGAGAGATTCGGCGCAATTCTACATTAAAACACGCGCTTGTGCAAGGCCATTTGCCTACCGGCTCATTCGCGCAATGCATTCATTTTCAGCAACTGCACACATTTTGGGCATGTGCCGCCGTGCGATGCGGGAATGGTTGCTCACAAGCTTGCTATAGAATCACTTTTCATGTCGCACGCCAGGAACCCCCCCCGGAACCCCAAAACTTATTGAAAAACGTATGCCTTTGTGTTACATTATGTTGATTCAAGAAGATGATGCGCACCGAGAATGCCCGGACAGGGTGGAAAACTCGGGACGTCGCGTAGAGGCCTCGTAGGGGGGCAGCATGCTGAGCCCTAACAAACGGGGGAGTCATCGCCGAACCAAAAGCTCAACCGTCGCGACATACGCTTCATAATATAGGGGTTACAGGTGAAGTACTACGAATGCGACATGTGCGGGCAGCGCATACAGCCCAAAGAGCTGCGATATGTGGTCAAGATGTCGATATATGCGGCTTATGATACGTTAGAGATAGAACTTACCGATCTCGAAAGGGATTACACCGAAGAGATACGAAGCCTGATACGGAAAATGGAGCACATGGACCCGAAGGAGCTTCAAGAAGACGTATTCAAAGAATTTTGTTTCGACCTTTGCCGGGAATGCCAGCAGAAACTCGTGAGGAGTCCTCTCGGGAGAAAATCCTCCGGCGAGGCGCACCCGTCCGGTCTTCCGCCTTTTGACGTCGACGATTTCTTGCGACAACTCGGGAGTGGTTGACCCCTATTGGTCTGACCGAAACATGAGGAGCGCCTTATCGCCCTCCGGCGTGATTAATTGGGGAAGAAAGACGAAGCGAAGGTATGACCCGTAATGTCATTCTGAGCGAAGCGAAGGATCTCCCTTTCGCCTTATTCCTTTCGCCTCTTTCTTAGGTGAGGATATGGACAATGCCCCGTAATGCATGGATAATCATAGATATGCTCGTAGATTTCATTGAGAAAGCGGGAACGCTGTATTGCGGTCCGACGGCAGAGAAGATCGTGCCTTTCATTCGGGAAAGGGCGGAACAAGCTAGGCAGTCGGGCGACCTGATCATCTACATGACGGACAATCACAAGCCCGATGACAAAGAGTTCCGGATGTTTCCAAAACACGCCGTCAAAGGAACCCCCGGTGCGCAAATAATACCCGAACTGAAACCAAAACGCGGCGACATTGTGCTTCCCAAACCGACGCTGTCGTGTTTCTACAAGACCGGACTAGAAGAAGTTCTGAAGCAGAACAAAGTGAAGCATGTCAACGTGCTGGGCGTGTGTACCTCGATTTGCGTGATGGACGCCGTGGGCGATCTGAGAAATCGCAGATATACCGTGACCGTATACAAGAAAGGTGTTGCGGACTTTGACCGGAAGTATCACCGGTTCGCGCTCGAGCGAATGAAGAAAACGTATGGAGCTGAAGTAGTGTAGGCGACGGTCCCGTCGCAGACACCCGCATTGTAGGTACGAATTCATTCGCACGGTTGGAGCCGTAGTGAGGAGCGCATGACCACGCCTCCGGCGGGATTAACTGTGAAAGGAAGGGTATACCGGCAATGGTCATGGTGAGGGAAGCGAAGCAATCTCTGTTTCTTGGCTTTTCCCCTTTCGCCTTTGACCTTTTCCTTCCTTAGGAGAGAGAGGTCAAGACGCGCATTGCCTATCATTATGAAGGACTTTGAAATCAAAGAGAGCAAACAAGTTTATTCCGGCCGTGTTGTGAATCTTTCCGTTGAGACCATAGTCTTGCCGGGAGGCAGAGAGACGATTCGCGAAGTCGTTCACCACCGGGGCGCCGCGGCCATAGTCCCTATGTTGTCGGACACCGAAGTCGTCCTCATAAGACAATTCCGGCATAGTGCCGGAAAGATCATGTGGGAGATTCCGGCCGGCACATTCGAACCCGGCGAGGAACCCCTCGCATGCGCCGAAAGGGAATTGGTTGAAGAAACAGGATATCGCGCCGCAATGATGAAGCCGCTCGGAGGGTTTTATACTTCTCCCGGGTTTTGCGACGAATTCATCCACCTGTTCGTTGCGACCGGCCTGCAACCCTGTGCTTCGGGTGCCCAGAAGGCTGACAGCGATGAACAAATAAACGTGAACACGGTGGCCATGAGTGAAGCGCTTCGCAAAATAGAAAGCGGCGAGATAGTGGATGGAAAGACGATTGTGGGTCTCATGAGAGTCAGTTCCGTGCTCCGTGGAGGCGGTACGACCTGAAACATTAGAAGATAGGGAGGAAGAGATGAGCAAGTTTGAAGCCAAGGATGTGCGTAACGTGGGCCTAGTGGGCCACGGGGGCACGGGAAAGACCACCCTCGTGGAACATATCCTCAGCAAAACCGGCAAAACGAGCCGTGTGGGGACCATCGCGGCCGGAAACACCGTCGGTGACTACCTCCAAGAAGAGATATCCCGTAAATTCACGATCTCTCTCAAACTGGCGCACACGGACGACGAGGAGGACGCCGCGTTGGGAAGCGGGGGCCGTGGCCCCCTGAAGGCGAGCGCGTAGGAGACCGCTCGACCGCGTAACGATTCAGTCTAGTGGGACAGGCCTTCCGAGGCTGTCTCAAAAGGCCGGGAAGGGTGTGTGAGCGGACGTAGGGGCGAGCTGCCGGTCGCTGGAATTCAATCGGCTATGCAGCGGCCACTCGGCCCACGCGCCTCGTGTCGGCGAGTTTGAGACAGTTTCT